>JAHJOG010000326.1 GCA_018820395.1 Gammaproteobacteria bacterium
AGCAGCAGAAAGGCCATGTCATGCGTAAACACGATCACCTGGCGCTTGGCGCCTTCTTCGGCCAAGCGCGCGGCGACGCGATCACGGTGCAGGTGGTCAAGAGATGAAACCGGGTCATCGAAAACGATGGCCGACTGCGCTTCGACGGTCGACAGCTCAGCGAGGAAAGCGGCGAGCGCTACGCAACGATGCTCGCCTTCGCTCAGAACCTTGCCGACCGGCTCACTTGGTTTGTTTATCAGACGCACTTGGAAAAAGGGCACCCCTGCTGAGGTCTTAGCCTGTTGAAGCTCGATGGCGAGACCAGCGACTCCGAGCTTGTCGACTTCAGTGGCAAAGCGGCCGCGCAGGCGATTTGTCACAAGAGCCTCGGCGATCCGGGCGCTCTGCGTCGTGATTTTGTTTGTGGTCGTGTCCTTGCTGGCCCTTTTGAGGGCCTCGATAGCCTTGCAACGCTTTATCTGGGCAAGAACGTCGGCTTGCACAACGCCGAGCCACTTCCGGTCTGCTAGGCCGTCGCGCTCGATGATGAGCGCAGCACGTTGGGGAGAGCCAACCTCCGATTCCAAGCCTTCGATCCGCATGGCGATCCCGTCCAGCACATCACGTAATGCCTCTGGCGTGGGGATCACGTTCGGCGGTAATGCATTCAAAACCTCGCCGGCGTGGGTTTGAAGCACCGCCCTGAGTCGCCAGGACAGTTGAACGATCTGGCGTCGAAGTGTCTTAGCCAGATCGTCCTTGCCGATATCATCGCGGATCAGAGTGATGAGCGAGGGCAGGTCTTTCATGGGGAAGCGATGCGACGATAGCTGCTCCAGCAGCCTGCCATAAGCAGCGGCGGCTTCTTCTTCAAGACGTTTACTTTCGTCCTGGACGAAGGCTTCGAAGTTGCTCAATCGGTTAGCAGCTTCTTCGCTGAGCGTCTGCTGGCACAGGACGCAATGGGCATTTGGCTCTGTCACGGGAAAAGGCTTTTCGGTGTAGGCCACTTGGCGTGAATAGGTTCGAGCGGCTTCCCATAGGGCTCTCCAGATGTCCGAACCAATGTCTGGAAGAGGTTCCGCAGCAAAAAGATCGACTGAGGCGGTCAACGCCGCAGCTCGCGCAGTCCCAAGACGCCAATGGGCCTCGCGGAGCGCGGTCCGGTTCTGGTCAGAGGCGGCGACGGTCAATTTGCTGATCTGGTCGATCACCGCATTGATGCGGGTTTCCTGAGCCTGGAGCTGACGGACCGTCCGGGCGGGGTCGCCCGCAAGGTCGGAAATGAGGGTTTGAAGCTGAGCGTCTTCCTGCGCGTTCAGGCCTGCCAGTTTCTCAATGGCTTCGGGTTTAGTCTTTCCGGACAATCCGGCGATCGTCTTGCCGACCGCCGTATCCGGCTTGCATTCGGGTTTAGAGAGAACGACGGGCGTCTGCTGTTGAAGCTTTTGGATTTCAGCCGAAAGTTCGGCTTTCACATCTTGGCACGCCTGCGCGAGGCCGGCGAGAATGCGAAGAGGAAGGGGCGTATAAGCGAGATCGTTGGTATTCTCGACATGAACATTGGCGGTCCGGGAGTCGAAGACGCTGACGGCGGACAGCATAGGGTCGACCGCTCCACCCTGAGCCCAAGTCGCGCTTCGTTTCTGGCCGCCGATGAAGAAGTCGATGCTGGCTGTCGGTAAGCCGCCTGCTCCGGCATAGATATTCGGAAGGATGGCATCACCCTTCGGCGAACGTGCCCGGCAAAGCTGTTTGAGGACACGGGCATATCCGGATTTGCCAGCCCCATTGTCACCATAGATAACGGTGAGACCGGTCTTCCCGAAGGACAGCCGCTCGCCAGGCGCGAGCGCATTCACATTCGACACTCCATACAAGGCGCTGAGGCTGACAACTGCATGGCTTGCAGCAGGATCACGGATGTGACTAGCGTCTAGCGGAGTTGCGGGATTGCCGCCCTTGCAGACAGCAACGAGCTCCGAGATATCTGCGGATTCTAACTTGGTCTGGCTGCACAACCGACGCAAGGCGTCGCGCTGCCAGCCGGGCAGTTCGACAGACCATTTCAGTATGTCGGCAAGCGCTGCGGCCTCGTTCGAGAGCTCAGTATTCTGTTGGTGCATCGGTCGATTCCCCCGGCTCCGCCTTAAGCGGCCTGCCATTTGATCTTGCAAATCTCGCTATCCCCTTAGGTGCCGCCGATAATCCGTCCTTCCGCGCCAAGCGGAATGATCCAGCCGTCCGCGTCATCGCAACGCGCAGAATCATCGGGACTGGCCCGCAAAAGTTTTCGAGCACGTCAACCGAGGCAAACATTATCCTTGGAAGATCGGGGAGCGTCTCCGCGTCGATTTCAATTCGTCTCTTCATGCTGGGTATCACTTGAACAATGCAAAGGTTTGAACGCCAAAAAGGCCGGTCGAGATTTGCGCCATCTGCCATAGGCGCTGGCTTTCATCGAGATCATCGCCTGATCCCATAATTTGATCCAATCGAACGAGGCGACGGTCCAAACGATCTTGCGCTTCTTCGATCAGAATTCGGTCAGATGGTTGTCTCGCGACTTCCTCCACGGAAGCGGTCCGCTCGTTTTCCCGCCGTCTGGCATCCAATAGAGCTTCTCGGTAGCGGCCCAAGGTCCCATCGACCCGATCCATGATCAAGGTCGTAGAACCGGTGACTGCCTTTGCCACGCGATCTGCAAAGCCCGCGAATTCATCGATATCGACTTCTTGGGGTTCAGAAAAGAAGTAGGCCTTGCCTTTGGATTTCAGCGCTTTGTCAAAGCAAACCCGATGAGGCTTCAGGTCAGGGAGAACGCCTACTGTACTGGGTTTAACATACACGGAATTCTTGGCGACAGCGCTCGAAAGCCAATGTGTGTTGATCTCGTCATTCGTATGAAATGCTGGCGCAGCATAGAAGGTGAAAGGTTCGATGGCCTCCAAGGCAAGCAGGAGGGACTGTTGCTCTGAAATGCGCTTGCTGGTGATCTCAAAACGATAGTAAGGCAGCGTCATGGTATGGCCGCGCATGCCGATTTCGCGAGCATTTGCAGCTTTCATCCAATCCGACAATTTGAATTGCAGGTTCAGGACAATGCCCGATTTGCCCTTGAGCTTGGCATCGTAGCCTCCACCCTTTTTCCCTTCTTCAAGCAAGCTTGGGAAGATCGGAACTGCAGTCAAGGAAATGGCCTTTGCCAACTCGTTGACCAATGAAAAGCCGTACGTGAACTCGCTGAACTCAGCTTTCATTCTTCACCTTACGCCGCATAGCGTCCCTCTTCTACCTTCTCGGCTTGTCCCAACGCGGCAAGGCTGTCGAGTAGCGGTTGCACGGAGGTTGTCCGGGCGCGGAGGAAGCGGCGGGCGATTTGTTCGGGGGTTGCCTCGCCCATCTCCGCCAGCGCGTTGCGGACGGCGGCGATCTGGTCGGGGAGGGTTTGGGGCCAGGGGGCTTTTTCGATTTTGGCGGTGGGGCCAAGGTCCATTTCGGTGGTTTTGCCCTTGCTGGCCTGCGCGCCGCTGGGGTTCTGGTAGTCGGGTCGGAGCCATCGGATGTGGCCGCGCGCTTCTTCCTCGGCGCGTTCCTTGTTCAGGGCGACGAGGCGGAAGAGGATGTCTTCGTCGCTTAGGTCCAGGGGCCAGCCATAGGCCTCGGCCACGGCGGCGTCGATCTGGTCGTGCAGGTCCTTGAGGATGCCAATCAGGCCCTGGTCGTAAATCTCGCGGTCCTTGCCCTCGATGGTTTCCCCGGCGCGAAGCTTTTCCAGTACGTTGTACATGCCTGTCAGCGTCAGCTTGGTGTGGGCGGCCTGCTGGCGCTTGCGATGGGCGTCGAGGTCTTCGCCCAAGGCGCGCAGGCGGGTGCGCTGATCGTCGGTGAGGTCGGGGAAAGGGAAGGGGTCGAAGCAGCGGGATTTGTTATAGCGAGGGTCGTTGCCAACACCCAGGCGCGCGCCGGCGTTCGTTGCCCAACCGACATGCAATCGCGACGACATCACGGCGAGGTGTTCACCGGCATCAAGAGCGAACATGACCGTTGTGCTGTCAGCGATGGTAGTTGACGGAGCAAAAACAAATATCCGGTTTGAGGCCGTGAGTGAGGTTATGATCATTCGATCTATAGCCTGCAACGCAGGCCGAAAGGTATTTCGCGCCTCACCGTAAATCCACCA
This sequence comes from Gammaproteobacteria bacterium, assembly GCA_018820395.1. Lineage (GTDB taxonomy): Bacteria > Pseudomonadota > Gammaproteobacteria > Burkholderiales > Burkholderiaceae_C > Variovorax. The sequence continues at coordinate 4,166 of JAHJOG010000326.1, forward strand.
CCGTTCACGAACGGATTTCCTCGAATTCTCTTTTCGTTCCGGCAGCACATTGTCCGACAGGTGCTGATAGATGACTGGGTTCGAGGCACGAACGGCAGCGATACCCAGGTGGCAAACGTCTATAGCAACCATGGCATCTTGACGACGCTGTATGCCGAGACCGCCAAGCCATGGCTTAAGTAGCTGCTCTGACTGGGGTTCTTTGGATGCCATAGCTTTGGCATCGGCCGGTTCGATCAAAAATCCTTTTCCAGTCAGCTGATACCCAACGCAGGCTAATCCATCCATCGCATGTAAAGGCTTAGCCGATAGGAGGTCTGCCCCAAGCCTGAAATCAGGATAGATCGTTCCGGTGCTGGATGCGAATTCACATACGGCCCCTTCGTTTTCGCTGCTGCCCTCGACTTCTTTGACAACCTCGATCAGCCGCCCTTCCCGTTGCCCCTTTGCTCCAACCGACATTGCGATACGTACTGCCGCACCATCGGATGCGTCGATCCACGGGTGGTCGGGGATCGCGAAAAGAAGGGAGAGAGGCGTCTTCGTGTCCCCCATGTGAAGCGAGGTAACAGCTCGGTTGAAACTCTGTTTGATCGAGTTTGTCGTGATCAGCCCAAAGCGGCGCGTCCCCTTGTTTTTGGGGCGGTCAAATCCCCGCGCAGCGAGCGCCGCTTTTTCCCACCAATACATGACATAGTCGGCATTTTCCGGAACCTTTGGATATGCGCCACGCAGCGCCTCCAGATATCCATCTGCATAGGCTTTACGAATGTTCCGCAGACCAATGAACGGCGGGTTGCCGACGATGAACTCCGCGCGGGGCCACTGGGTCGGTTTCGGCTTGGCATAGTCAAAGACCTGCACGCGCGCGGCAGGGTCCGGCACCTCCTCCCCCGTCACGGGATGGCGCATGGTTGTCACGCCGTCCCAGCGGGTGACGGGATTGCCGTCCGCATCCATGCGCGGGGTGCGGCCCGACCATTCCAGCACCGCATCAGCGTTGCGGATGTTCTTGAAGTCGCGCAGCACTGGCTCGGACGGCGCTGCGGTGCCGTAGGTGCGGTAATGCCATTGCAGGTAGCCGATCCACAGCACCAGCTCGGCCACATTAGCTGCCCATGGGTTCAGCTCGATCCCCAAAAACTGGTGCGGGTCCACAGTGATCAGCGGGCGCGTGTCGCCCAGCTCGATCATCAGCGATGTGACCTCGCCCTCCAGCCGCTTCATCATCTCCAGCGCGACATAGAGGAAGTTGCCCGAGCCACAGGCGGGGTCAAGCACCGTGGTCTCGCAGAGCTTGTGGTGGAAGTCGCGCACCAGCCTGAGCGCGTCGTCGGTCTTGCCGTCCTCGGTTAGGCGCTGTACGGCGGTCTGCACATCGCGCCAATCCTCGCGCAGGGGTTCGATGATGGTGGGGGTGACTAGCCGCTGCACATAGGCACGCGGCGTGTAATGCGCGCCCAGCTTGTGGCGCTGCCGTTTGTCGAGCGCGCGTTCGAGCAGCGTGCCAAAGATCGCGGGTTCGACCTGTTTCCAGTCGGCTGTGGCCGCTTCGATCAAAAGATCCAGTTGCAGGGTGTTGAGCGGCAGCGCGGACGGGTCCTTAAACAAGCCACCATTGAACTTTTTTACCTTGGTCAACAGCGCATGGGCATATTCGCCTTTGTCCATAGCCTGCCACAGCCCTGCCAGCGCATACTCGGCATCCTGCGGATGTCCGCGCAACTTTTGCAGCAACTCCTTGAAACTACCACGAGGGATCAGGTCCACATCCTCGGCGAACATCGAGAACAGGCAGCGCATCAGGAAGCGGGCGACGGTTTCGCTGTCGTGGCCCTGACCTTCGAAGCTTTTGCCCAGTTCAGCCAAGTGGGCAGCGATGTCGCGCGTGACCTCAGCGGCCCTGAGCGAGGGGTCAAGGCTGTAGGGATCGGTCCAGATCGTGCAGAGAAGATCGCGGACGTCATCCTTGCGCAGGTCGTCGAGGTAAATGCGATAGCGGTTGCCATCCGGGAACTGGTTATAGCCCTGCCCTTGTTTCGAGAAGTCGGCATAAAGCTCGATCACATGGCCCACATCCACGATCATCAGGAATGGTGGCCAGCCATCATCGCGAGCCACGGCACGGGCGTAGTTGTCGGCCTGGTTGCGCGCCTTGAGCATTGTGTCGTCCCAAGCGGCGGTGCCCCGCACGCCATGCCCGGTACGCTTCTGGCTGCGCGCGGCGGTGCCCTTGGCCAGATCGGCGGCGCGGTTCTTTTTCTGGTTCACGCCCTGCTTGGTTTCGAGCACGAAATGCCCCGCGCGATAGGCGTCGATGAAACCCGTGGTGCGCTTGTGCGTGTGAGCAAAGGTGACGGGCCGTTCAAACCGGTAGTGGTCGTTGCTGTCGTCATCGGTGGCCGGGTTGGGCCGGTCAAGGCCCAGCAGTTCCGTCAGCTCGATCACGAAGAGCTGGTAATTAGCATGCTCGCTCCCGCCGGTGTCTTTCCAACGGGCGATGAAGGCGTCGATCTGCGAGGCGTTGCTCATGTGAAATCAGCCACCTGTCACAGGAACACGGTCGATCAGGAACTGTTCGAAGGTGGCTGCGTAGAGCGCTTGTGCGCTGGCGTTGCGCTTCGCGTTTATCTTAGTTTGGATGAGGCCGAACAGGCCATAAACTGCTATGCCGGGAAGCATCCAGAGCCAGATCGTGAGCGATCCGGTTGCACCGTAAAGGAACACGTGGAGAAAAGGCCAGACCATGAACGGCAAGCCGACCAGTGTTGCGAGCCTGAGCGGTTTCAGTTTGCGCTCCGCTTCCGTGGAGAGACGTTCGTGCGCTTCGGCCAAGCCACGTTCGTAGGCGAAGTATTCGTCTTCGATCTGGCCGACGAGGTAGTTCCCGCAGCGACAGTGTTCTCGGGTGATGTATTCGACCTGCCCGCAGGCTGCACAGCGGATCGCGTTGGCGCTGTCTGCGTTCGGGCGCAGGGCCTGTCTATCGCGTGACCTGCCGGAGTCTTCTTCGGTGCCACACACACCTTCCAGCAAACGCTCTACGTCGCGGCCAAGCCGCAACTTGCGCGGGCGCAGTTTCATCACATCATCGGAGAATTCTTGATCCAACATCAGCTTACAAGCCTCAAAACACTGTCAATTCTTGTGGTATCCGGTGCCACGCCATGAGCGGCCAAGGCATCGGTGTTCAGGAACTCATCGAACAGGAATTCGATGGCATCCCATTTCTTTTCGGGGGTCACAGACAAGTCGCGATCAATGATCCGCCGCTCTACGGCTATCCCGATCTTGCGATAGGCCGCCGCGATCTCTTCATGCCGACGGTTCTTGCCGTCTTCGGTGTCACCCTCCAGCATCCAGAGGGGGTCAACATCGAAGGCCGCGTAGATTTCCAAAAGTAACTGCGCGGTCAGGTCTCTCTGGCCACGTTCGTAGTTCTGGTAGGCACTTCGGCTGATGCCAAGCTTTTGCGACATCTCCTCTTGGGAGAGGCGAGCCATGTTACGTACTGCCGCAAGGCGATGTCCAAGGCCCGATACAGCCATGTTCAACTTTCGTTTGTATTTGTGTTGACCTCATTCGTAGTCAAATATATCAAAGTTAGATACGAACGATGGCGACACGCTTGATTCATGCAGGTTCAGCGTAGTTTTGTTTCATTCTGAACGCAAAACGATTTTTCCCGCCTCAG
>JAHJOG010000040.1 GCA_018820395.1 Gammaproteobacteria bacterium
CCCGTCGCTGAGCTCGGGAACGCCGAACGAGAATCGGAAGCTTCCTGAGTTGACGTCGGTGCCGACCACGCCGCACAGCAGCCCGAAGAGCGTCATGGCGACGCCCTTGAGCGGCGATCCGCGCGACATGGTCGAGCCCGCCAGCAGCCCCAGCAGCATGATCGAGAAGATCTCGGACGGTCCGAACTTGAAGGCGACCTCCACCAGCAGCGGCGAGGCGAAGATCATCACCAGGATGCCCACCGAAGCGGCGAAGAACGAGCTGATCATGGTGATGCCGAGCGCCGTGCCGCCCTTGCCGGCCCGCGTCATCGGGTAGCCGTCGAGACAGGTCACCGCATGCGGCGGGTGCGAGGGCAGGTTCAGAAGGATCGCGCCGATCGCTCCGCCGTATTGCGAGCCGTAGAAGATGCCCGCCAGCATCAGGATCGCGGGCACCGGGTGCATCACGTAGGTGAGCGGCAGCAGGATCGAGATGGCCGACAGTGCGCCCATGCCGGGCAGCACACCAATCAGGTTGCCGACCAGCACGCCGAAGAAGGACCACATCAGGTTGGTGCCCTCGAAGGCGACACCGAAGCCGAACCAGAGATCAGTCAATGCTTGCGACATGGCTCAGCCTCCCCATTGAAACAACGGAAGCTGCAGGCGCAGTCCCCACCAGAACACCACCACCGCGACCGCGCACATGGCGAGCGCCAGCAGCACGGCCTGGGTCAGCGTGTTGTCCCGGTCGCCGAGCGCAGAGATGAACACGATCGCGAAGGTGGCCGGCACCAGCCCGCCATACACGCCGAAGAGCAGAAACGCGAGCGTGCCGAGGATGATGCAGACGCAGCCGCGCAGGTCGGGCAAGCCGTGGCCGTGCCCGTGGTCGATGGCGGGCTTGGCCTGGCCGGTCTGGCTGCGCGCGAAAACCGCGATGAGCAACCCGGTGAGTGCCAGTAGCACGCCGATCGCCACCGGGAAGAACCCGGGCCCCATGCGCGCGGGAGTGCCTGTGCGGTAGCCCAGGCCGGCATAGGCGGAGATCAGCCCGATGAAGATCATCAGGGCGCCGCCGTAGTAGTCTTTCTTGATGTTCGAGGGCTTCATCGATGGCCTCTCGTCGACCGCGTTGCGCCGTGCGCTTGCGGATGCTTCATGGTTTCGTCTCCTTGGGTGCGCGCGGGTTGCACGCGGGGCGAAATCCAGTTTAGGAAGCAAGCCTTCCAAACACCTTTCAACGGCGGCCAGCGGCCTCTAAATACGTGTTATCACGTATCCGCGCCGGCCGTTGCCACCGGCAACGTCAGACTGGCCCTGAGCCCGGTGGGCCGGCCCTCCTGAGCGTCTGCGGGGATGGCATCGTCGAGCTCGATGCGGCCTCCGTTGCGGCGCGCGTACCCGTGTGCGATGGCCAGCCCGAGGCCGGAGCCACCCGAGGCGCCCCGGCTGAATCGCTCGAACGCCGCGGCGCGCAGTTCGGCCGGAATGCCCGGTCCGGTGTCGCTCACATCCGCCCGCGCCCATGCGCCGTCCCGCTGGACCGACACCGTGATGCGGCCGCCGGCGGGCGTGTACTTGATGGCGTTGTCGACCAGGTTCGACAGCGCCTCGTGCAGCTCCAGCGCATCGGCTTCGACCGGGACGATCGGAGCGCCCGCACTGCTGTCGCTTGCGGCGAAGCTGTCGTCGAGAGGGTCGATGTCATCCGCCGCATCGCCGCGCGCGTCGGACCAGCCGAGATCGAGCCGCTTTTCGCTCGCGAGCAGCAGATGCTGCAGGACCACCTCGCGCGCCACCGCGTTGAGGTCGACGATCGGGCGCTTCGGGGCGCTGCCGGGCGTGTCCTCGCGCGCACGCGCCAAGGCGAGCAGCTGGTCGCTCAGTCGCCGCGCCCGCGCCAACTGGGCGACGATCGCGCGCAGCGTTTCGCGCATCAGCGCCGGGTCGCGTTCGCGCAGGGCATAGCCGGCCTGCGTGAGCATGATGGCGATGGGGGTGCGCAACTGGTGCGACGCGTCGGCCAGAAAGCGCGATTGCTCGGCCAGCAAGCGGCTCTGGTTGCCGATGTGATGGTTCACGGCTTCGACGAGGGGCGCGACCTCGTAGGGCACGCCGCCGGCATCGAGCGGCCTCAGGTCGTCGGGGGATCGCGCCGCAAGCGATTTGCGCAGCCGGCCGAGCGGGCGCAGCGCGAGTGCGATCCCGATCCAGACCAGCACCACCATCACGCACACCACCCGCGCGTCGTTCCACAGGGCCTGATGCCACGAGCTGGACAGCACCTGCTCGCGCGCGTCGGTGCCTTCGGCGGCCTGGCTCAGGACGCGGAAGGACTCGTCGGCTGACAACGGGATCGTGTGGCGCAGTGCGGCGATGCGCACCGGGTGTCCGCGATAGACCGTGTCGTAGAACACCGGCACGTCGTCGGGTGCCTCGGGCGCGGTCGGGAGATCGACGGGGCCCATCAGCGTCTGCTCGTCCCGCGGGCGGGCCGGACTGGCGCCGCGTGCCGGCACCACCGTGTAGCTCACCCGCAGTTCGCGAAAGCGCGGGCGCGTGGATTCGAACATCGCCTCGACCGCGAACGCGGCGTCGATGCGCGGCCGTCCGTCGTCGCCGAGCACCACGCTGTCGTCCAGCGCCTGGGCCGGCTCGACCAGCGCCTGGTCGTAGGCGTGCGTGACGACCCGGGAGATGGCGCGATAGTCGTTCCAGGTGTCGAGGGCCAGCAGCCCGATCACGCCGGGCAACAGGATCGCGAGCAGCAGGGTGCGGATGCCGATGCCGCGGGCCTCATTCATCGCGCGGGACGTGCGAGGCGTCTTCGAGCATGTAGCCCAGGCCACGCACGGTGGTGATGCGCACGTCGCCGTCGGCCAGCTTGCGGCGCAGCCGATGCAGCACGAGCTCGATGGCCGACGGGCCGACGTCGCTGTCGAGCGGGAAGACCTTGCCCGACAACGTCTGCTTGCCGACCGGCATGCCGCTGCGCAACAGCAGGGCGGTCAGCGCCGCATGCTCGCGCGGCGTCAGCGCCAGCAGCGTGCCGCGCAGCGTGAATGCCCGGCTGGCAGCGTCGTAGGCGAGCGAGCCGCAGCGCAGCAGGGCGGGTTGGCCGCTGCGATTGCGGCGGACCAGCGCAGTGAGCCTGGCTTCGACTTCCTCGACCGCAAAGGGCTTGGCGAGAAAGTCGTCCGCGCCGAGGTTCAGGCCTCGTACGCGGTCGGGGAGCGAGCCTTCGGCCGTGAGGATGAGCACCGGCGTGCGATCGCCCTTGTTGCGCATGTCGGCGAGGAGGGCGAGGCCGTGCCGGTCGGGAAGCCGCAGGTCGAGCACCACCGCGTCGTACTCGTGGCTGGCCAGGAGAGCTTCGGCCGTGCGCGCATCGGGCGCGTGGTCAGGCACGAACCCGCTCTGCTTCAGTGCTCGCACCAGCCAGGCGGCCAGTTCGGCTTCGTCTTCGATCAGCAAGATGCGCATGAGGCCTCATTACAATTCGCGCGACCCTCGGTCATCCGTCGACCGGCATGCGATTGGGCTTCGGAGCGGGCATTGTGACCGATCGATGTCACCCGACAAGTCGCCGATGCACGGGGTTCGTGCCGGGCTTAAGGAAGCGTTAATTCATTCTTGTCACCATCGGCCGCGCGACGCAGCCCGACATTCAGCCTCGCACTCGATACTCGACAACGACAGGACTCCGGATCCATGCGCGACTTTCTTGACGCAACATCGACGATGTACGCGAACGTGTGCGCGCAGTGAAAGCGCCAGCCATCGTGGGTGCCGCAGGGACGCCTTCTCACGACCGATCCCCGAGCACCCTCTGGCTCGCAGTGCTGTTGGGCCTGTTCACGGTGGCGTGGTTCGCCAGCCTCGGCACGCGTTCGCTCATCAACCCCGACGAGGGCCGCTACGCGTCTCTGTCGCTCGCGATGATGCAGACCGGCGACTGGGTCACGCCGCGGCTCAACGGACTGCTCTATTTCGAGAAGCCGGCGCTGCAGTACTGGATCGGCGCGCTGTTCTTTCATGTGTTCGGCGTCACCGAATTCGCGGCCCGTCTCTGGCCTGGGTTGGCCGGCTTCCTCACCGTGCTGATGACGGGCTTCACCGCCGCTCGCCTGTGGGGCCGCGATGCCGGCGTGCGCGCCTTCGCGCTGGCAGGTTCCACCACCTGGATCGTCGGCAACAGCCACTTCCTGACGCTCGATGCCGGGCTGACTCTCTTCCTGACATTGATGCTGTGCGCGGTGCTGATCGCGCGGCAGGCGCAGATCGATCCGGCCGCTCGCAGGCGATGGATCTGGCTGGCCTGGGCGGCCATGGCGGGCGCGGTGCTGAGCAAGGGCCTGGTGGGCATCGTGATCCCTGGAGCGACGCTGGTCGTCGCCAGCCTGTGGCGCCGCGATGCGCGCCTGTGGCGCGGCATGCACTGGGGGTCGGGCCTGCTGATCTTTCTGGTGCTCGCTGCGCCATGGTTCGTGCTGGTGTCTCTGCGCAACCCGGCCTTTGCCGAGTTCTTCTTCATCCATGAGCACTTCACACGTTTTCTGACCAAGGTGCACCAGCGGTCGGAGCCGGTGTGGTTCTACCTGCCCTTGCTGTTGGGCGGCTTGCTGCCCTGGACCAGCGGCCTGCCGTGGATGCTCCGGCCCACCGGCCCGGAGCCGGCGCGCCTCGAGGGTTCAGTGCAGGCCCGCCACCTGCTCATCGTCTGGTCGGCTTTCGTGCTGCTCTTCTTCAGTGCGTCGGGCTCCAAGCTGCCTTCCTACATCCTCCCGATGTTCCCGGCACTGTGCCTGCTTGCGGTGCCCTGGCTGCAGGCGGTGCACCCGCAGGCGCTCCGATGGCACCTGCTGTTGCCGACGGGGCTGTGGCTGATCGCGCTCGCGGCGTCGACGCAGGCGGCGCGCTTCGTGTCGGTATCCACCCCGATCGAGGCGTTGCTGCCGCTGGCGCGCAACGTGCAGATCGGCGCCGTCGTGTGTCTGGCATGCGCCGCCCTTGCGTGGTGGCTGCTCGGCCGCCGGCAAGTCACGGCAGCCGTGCTCAGCCTCGCCATCGGCCACTTCGCGGGGACCGCGATCGTGCTGGACGCGCACGACGGCTTCGGCCAGCTCAAGAGCGCCGAGCCCCTGTCGCTTGCACTGCAACCCTACCTCGACGACAAGACCCCGGTGTTCGCCGTCCAGACCTACGACCAGACGCTGCCGTTCTACCTGCGCCGCAACGTCACGCTGGTCGACTACAAGGACGAGTTCGAACTCGGTGAACGCCTGGAGCCGGGCCGCGACATCCCTTCGCTGGATGAGTTCGCGCGCCGCTGGCAGGCGCTGCCCAAGGCCGCGGCCTACATGGGGCCGGAGGGCTGGTTCGAGCTGCACAAGCGCGGCGTTCCGATGCGGCTGGTCTTCCAGGACGCGCGCCGCGTCGTCGTGGTGAAACCTTGAGGGTGCAAGCTCGCGGCATCTGAGATCATCGGCATGTGCTGTGAAGCATCCGGACGTCGACATAACTCCCAGAATCCAGTTCGTGACCACCCAACCCTTTCTCCCTTTCACTCGTCCGTCCATCGACGAACGCACGATCGCCGAAGTCGGCGACGTATTGCGCTCCGGCTGGATCACGACAGGCCCCAAGTGCGCCGAACTCGAGGCCGCGCTCGGCGCGCGCCTCGGCGGCCGGCCGGTGCGCCTGGTGAGTTCGGGCACCGCCGCGCTCGAACTCGCGCTCAGGCTCTGCGGCATCGGGCCGGGCGACGAGGTCATCACCACGCCGCTCAGCTGGGTCGCAACGGCCAACGTGGTGCTGGCCGTGGGTGCCACGCCGGTGCTCGTCGATGCCGACCCGCAGACGCGCAACATCGACCTGGATCTTGCCGAAGCCGCCGTCACGCCGCGCACGCGGGCCATCATTCCGGTCGACCTGGCGGGCCTGCCGGTCGATCGCGATCGGCTCCATGCGCTTGCCGCGCGGCACGGGTTGCGCGTGGTCGAAGACGCGGCGCAGTCCTTCGGCGCCAACTGGAAGGGCCGCGAGATCGGCAGCTTCGGCGACCTGGTCGCGTTCAGCTTCCACGCCAACAAGAACTTCACCAGCGCCGAGGGCGGTTGCCTGGTGCTCAACGACGACGACGAGGCACGCCGCTTCGAAAGGTTGCGGCTTCAGGGCGTGATCCGGCTTCCCGACGGCGGGATCGAAGTCGAGGCCTGGGGCGACAAGGCCAATCTCACCGACGTGGCCGCGGCCATCGGGCTCGGCCAGTTGCGGCAGCTCGAAGGCTTCACGGCGCGCCGCCGGGCGCTGGCCGAGCGCTACTTCGCGGTCTGGAACCGCTCGCTCGACTTCGACCTTCCGCCCGCCGATGCCGAGGGCCACGGCAACTGGCACATGTTCCAGCCGCTGCTGCCAGAGAGGCTGGCGTCGCGCCGCGGCGATTTCATCGCAGCGATGCGAGCGCAGGGCGTGGGCGTCGGGGTGCACTATCCCGCGATGCACCTCTTTTCGCTGTTTCGCAAGATGGGGCATGCGCCGGGCGATTTCCCGGTGGCCGAAGATATCGGCGCACGCACCGTCACGCTGCCGCTCTTCCCGGCGATGGCGGACGCCGACGTCGATCGCGTGTGCGCGGCGGTCACCGGCGCGCTGGCCGCATTGCGCTGAACGCAGAGACATCGCATGACCATGCATGACGCCATCCATTTCGCGGGCACGCGCCCGATGGATACCCCGGCGACCAAGGCGCTCAGCGTCGTGATCCCGGTCTACAACGAAGAGGCCGGGCTGGCGGCGCTCTATGCGCGGCTCTACCCGGCGCTCGACGCGCTCGGCATCGACTACGAGGTGATCTTCATCGACGACGGCAGCCGCGATCGTTCCGCGTCGCTCCTGGCCGGCCAGTTCGAGGCGCGGCCCGACGTCACGCGCGTGATCCTGCTCAACAGCAACTTCGGCCAGCACCGCGCCATCCTGGCCGGCTTCGAACACGCACGCGGCGCACGCGTGCTCACGCTCGACGCCGACCTGCAGAACCCGCCCGAGGACATCGGCCTGCTGCTCGAAGCCATGGACCGCGGCCACGATTGCGTGGGCACCATCCGCCGCGACCGGCAGGATTCGGCATGGCGGCGCTGGGCGTCGAGCGCGATGAACCGCCTGCGCCACCGCCTCACGCGCATCAAGATGACCGACCACGGATCGATGATGCGCAGCTACAGCCGCGAGGTGGTGCAGCTCATCAACCAGTGCAACGAGATGAACACCTTCATTCCGGCGCTGGCCTACCAGTTCGCCAAGAACCCGACCGAGGTGGTGGTGAGCCACGAGGCGCGCTTTGCGGGCGAATCGAAGTACTCGCTGTACAGCCTGATCCGGCTCAATTTCGATCTGGTGACCGGCTTCTCTCTGGTGCCGCTGCAGGCTTTTTCGATGCTGGGCATCGTCGTGTCGTTGCTCTCGGGACTGATCTTTCTGGTGCTGGCCGGACGGCGGCTGATGCTCGGGCCGGAAGAGGGCGGCGTGTTCACCCTCTTCGCGCTGATGTTCCTGCTGATCGGGCTGGCGCTCTTCGGCATCGGCCTCTTGGGCGAATACATCGGGCGGATCTATCAGGAGGTGCGGGCGCGCCCGCGCTACGTGATCAACGCGATCCTGGAGCGCAAGCCGTGAGCGCGCAACGCGCTGCGCCCCGCGCCGTCGTGTTCGCCTACCACGACGTGGGCGTGCGCTGCCTGCGCGCGCTGATCGACGCGGGCGTGGAGATCCCCCTCGTCGTGACGCACGAAGACTCGCCGGGCGAGAACATCTGGTTCGGGAGCGTGGCCGAAGTCGCGAAAGAACACGGGCTGAAATACGTGCATCCGGCAGACCCGCACGACCCCGCGCTGATCGAGACGGCGCGTGCGGCATCGCCGGACTTTCTTTTCTCGTTCTACTACCGCCAGATGCTGCGGCGCGAGTGGCTCGACCTGCCTGCGCGCGGTGCGTTCAACATGCACGGCTCGCTCTTGCCGCAGTACCGCGGCCGGGCGCCGGTCAATTGGGCGATCATCCACGGCGCCCGCGAAACCGGAGCGACCCTGCACCGCATGAACGAGAAGCCCGACAACGGCGCCATCGTCGATCAATGCGCGGTGCCGATCCTCGGTGACGACACGGCGCGCGAGGTGTTCGCCAAGGTCACCGTCGCAGCGGAAATCGTCATGGCGCGCAGCCTACCCGGCCTCGTCGAAGGCACGGCCGCCGAAAGGCCGCAAGACCTCTCGCAGGGCGCCTACTTCGGCGGTCGCCGGCCCGAGGACGGCCGCATCCCGACGGACGCGAGCGCACGCCAGATCCACGACCTGGTGCGCGCCCTGGCGCCACCCTATCCGCCGGCTTTTCTAGACATCGGGTCGCAACGCATCTTCATCGAGCGCACGCTGCGAGCCGAGCGGCCCGGCACGGCGCCGGGCAGCGGCCTGCGCCTGCTCGCCGATCCGGCAAGCGAAGGCGCCGCACTCTGGCTGATCGCCGCCGACGGCAGCGGCTTGCGGGTGCTGGCCGCGCGTTGCGACGGCGACGCATCGACCCTCGACGCCGCCCAGTTCGAATCCCGCTTCGGCAGCCGCTGCGTCGCAGTCGGCGCCTGATGCATCAACCCCATCCAGATCGCAGTCCATGCTCAAAGTCCTGATCCTCGGTGTCAACGGTTTCATCGGCCACCACCTCACGCGCCACATCATGGAGCACACCGACTGGGAAGTGCACGGCATGGACATGCAGTCCGACCGCGTCACCTCCTGGCTCGGCAATCCGCGATTTCATTTCTTCGAGGGCGACATCACCATCAACAAGGAATGGATCGAATACAACGTCAAGAAGTGCGACGTGGTGCTGCCGCTGGTCGCTATCGCCACGCCGGCAACCTACGTGCGCGAGCCGTTGCGCGTGTTCGAGCTCGACTTCGAGGCCAACCTGCCCATCGTGCGCCAGTGCCTGCGCTACAACAAGCGCGTGGTGTTCCCGTCGACCAGCGAGGTGTACGGCATGTGCACCGACGCCACCTTCGACGCCGACACGTCCAACCTCGTCTACGGCCCGATCGGCAAGCCGCGCTGGATCTACGCCTGCGCCAAGCAGTTGATGGACCGCGTGATCCATGCCTACGGACAGGAGCAGGGCCTGCGCTACACGCTCTTTCGCCCCTTCAACTGGATCGGCCCGGGGCTCGACAGCCTGCACGCGCCCAAGGAAGGATCGAGCCGCGTCATCACGCAGTTTCTCGGGCACATCGTGCGCGGCGAGCCGATCCAGTTGGTCGACGGCGGCGGCCAGCACCGCGCGTTCACCTATGTCGACGACGGCATCAATGCGTTGGTGAAGATCATCGCCAACGAAGGCGGCGTGGCGGACGGCAAGATCTACAACATCGGCAACCCCGACAACAACCATTCGATCCGCGCGCTCGCGGAGATGATGCTGGCCCTGGCCAGGACGCTGCCCGAATACCGCGAAGCGGCCGAGCGCGTGGTGCTGAACGAAGTCGCCTCCGAAACCTACTACGGCAGCGGGTACCAGGACGTGCTGCACCGCGTGCCCGACATCCGCCGCACCATGGAAGATCTGGACTGGCGTCCGCGCATCGGTATGCCCGAAGCCTTGTCGGAACTCTTCGCCTATTACCGCGACCAGGCGGCCGCCGCGGCCGACCTGGTGCTGTGAGCGCATGGCGCGCATCGCACTCAAGGTCGACGTCGACACGTGGCGCGGCACGCGCGAAGGTGTGCCGGCGCTGGTGAAGTCGCTGCTCGCGGCGGGTGCCGGCGCCACCTTTCTCTTCAGCCTCGGGCCGGACCACACCGGACGCGCGATCTTCCGCGTGTTTCGTCCCGGCTTCCTGGGCAAGGTGTCGCGTACCTCCGTGCTCGAACACTATGGCCTGCGCACGCTGTTGCACGGCGTGCTGCTGCCGGGCCCGGACATCGGTCGACGCGAAGCCGACACGCTGCGCAGCGTGCGCGATGCCGGCTTCGAACTGGGCGTGCATTGCTGGGACCACGTGCGCTGGCAAGACCAGTTGTTGAAGCACGATGCCGCCTGGGCACTGGAGCAGATGCGCCGCGCGGCGCAGCGGCATGCCGAGGTGTTCGGCGCGCCGCCGCGCGTGCATGGCGCCGCGGGATGGCAGTTCGACGACGGCGCTGCCCGTGCCGAAACCGAACTCGGCATCGCCCTGGCGTCCGACACGCGCGGCAGCCATCCCTTCGTGCCGGTCGGCGAAGACGGACGCGTGATCGGGCCACCGCAATATCCGACCACGCTGCCGACGCTCGACGAACTGATCGGCATCGACGGCATGACGCCCGACAACGTGCACGAGCATCTCCTCGCCATCACCGGCCGCAGCGACCGGGACCAGGTCTACACCCTGCATGCCGAGCTCGAGGGCATGCGCCTCCTGCCCGTGTTCGAACGGCTCATCGCCGGCTGGCGCAGCCAGGGGCACACGCTCGTGAGTCTCGGCGCGCTGCACGAGGCGCTCGGAGGACGAACGCTTCCGCGCGGGCGCATCGCTCAAGGCAGCGTCGCCGGCCGATCGGGCTTGCTCGCGGTGCAGACGGCGGCCTGATCGGCCGAGGTCCGCAAGACCCGATCGCCGCTCCACAATCGGCCATGGACGACATCGACCGCTCGCTCATCTCCCTCTTGCGCAAGGATGCGCGCACCACCGTCGCCACGCTGGCGGCGAGGCTCGGCGTGTCGCGCGGCACCGTCACCAACCGCATCCGCAAGCTGGAGGACGAGCACGTCATCGTCGGCTACACGGTGCGCCTGCGGCCCGACGCCGAGCCGACGGGCATCCGCGCCTGGATGAGCGTGATGATCGAAGGCAATCAGACCCGCGCCGTCATCGCCAGCCTGCTCGGCGAACCGGCCGTCGAAGCGCTGCACGACACTAACGGCCGATGGGACCTGCTGGCCGAACTGCGCGCCGAGTCGATGGTCGAGCTGTCGCGCGTGCTCGAACGCATCCGGCTCATCAAGGGCATCGCCAACACCGAAACGAACATCCTGCTCGACAGCTACCGCTAGCCTCGGGCGATCACGATGAGCCCGCCCAGCATCATGGCGCCGCCGACGAGCTTGGCGGTGGTCAGCGCCTCGCCGAGCAGCAGCCATGCGAACACCAGCGCGACCACGACGCTGCCCTTGTCGATGAGGGCCACCGTCGAGACTTCGCCCAGCTTGATCGCCTTGTAGTAGAAGATCCACGAGCCCGCGGTCGTCACACCCGAGAGCGCCAGCCATCCGAAGTTGCTCGCCGTGAGGGAGCGCAGCTGTTCGACGGGGACGACGGCAGCGGCAAACATCAAGACGAAGACGAAGACGAAACACGTCCGGACCGCCAGCCCCAGGTCACCCGAAATGCCGGCAAGACCCAGCTTGGCGATCACTGAGGTGAAGCCGGCGAAGGCCATCGAGAACACGGCATAGAGCACCCACTTTTCCATCGCTTCTTCCTTGCATGTGATTCGCGCCAGGATGCCTGCCACGGCGACACACCGTGCTCGGGTCAGGCCGGTGAAGCAGTCTAGCCCGCTGGCCCACATCGGCACGACGCCGTTCGGTTCCGCACGCTCCTGCGATGCCAGAACGTCAGCGCGGTCTGCCATTTCGTCAGATAGCGCAGCGAGATGCATCAGCCTTGAGGCTTCCGCTTGACGCGGCGCTTCGGAAGAATGGATTCTGTTCCAAGGAGATTCCGATGCAAGCCCAAACCCACGCAACCACTGTCTTTCTCAGCGCTACCGACATGGTGCGCCTCGTGAGGCGCGTAGGCCTGTCGGCTTGCATCGCCGGCGTGGCCGAACGCATCGAGCGCGAGTTCCTGCGCTGGCACGAATTCGACAAGAGCGCACGCGTCGCCGCCTACTCGGAGCGCGGCGTGATCGAACTGATGCCCATCGCCGATGCCTCGCGCTTTGCCTTCAAGTATGTCAACGGCCATCCGGGCAATCACCTGATCGGGCTGCCCAGCGTCATGGCCTTCGGTGCGCTGGCAGACGTCGACACCGGCGCGCCGCGCTTTCTGTCTGAGCTGACGCTCACGACCGCGATTCGCACGGCGGCCATGTCGGCACTGGCCACGCGCCAGTTGGCCCGCGCAGACAGCCGCTCGATGGCGATCATCGGCAACGGCGCGCAAAGCGAGTTCCAGGCGATCACGTTTCGCGATCTCGTGGGCGTGCGCGAATTGCGGCTCTTCGACGTCGACCGCGGTGCGAGCGACAAGCTGGCGGCCAACCTGTCGGGCCAGGGCTTCGACCTGCGCGTGTGCGCCAGCGCGGCCGATGCCGTGCGCGGTGCGGACATCGTCACCACGCTGACGGCAGACAAGGCCCGCGCAACCATCCTGACCGCTCGCATGATCGAGCCCGGCATGCACGTCAATGCGGTCGGTGGCGACAGCCCGGGCAAGACCGAGCTCGAAGCCGACGTGCTGCAGACCGCGTCGGTGTTCGTCGAGTTCGAGCCGCAGTCGCGCATCGAAGGCGAGATCCAGCAGATGCCGGCCGACTTCTCGGTGACGGAGTTCTGGCAGGTGCTGGCCGGAACCCACCCGGGCCGCCGGACCGCCTCGGAGGTGACGGTGTTCGACTCGGTCGGTTTCGCGCTCGAAGACTTCGCGGCCCTGTCGTTCATGCGCGAATGCGCAGAGCGGCAGGGGCTCGGCACGGTCGTGGCGTTGGTGCCGCAGATGGACGATCCGAAGAACCTGTATGCGCTCCTGCGCGAGCCTGCATCGAACGGCGCCGACGGCAGCGTGCGGGCGCCGGCACCTGCGGACTGCTAGGCCTGGAAGCCGTACAGGCGCTGCGCGTTGCCCACCAGCACCGACTCGCGCTGCTTCTCGTCCGGCACCCAGTCCGCGAGCAGATCCAGGAGATCGCCGACGTTCATCATCGGCTTCCAGTGGGCGACGTGCGGCCAGTCCGACCCCCATACGCACCGGTCGGGCGCCGCCTGCATCAGCGCATGGGCGAGGGCGATGGTGGATCCGAACCCCGGGCCGTCGTCCAGCCGATAGGCCCCCGACAGCTTGACCCAGGCACCGTCCTGCACGAGCTGCAGCATGGTCTGAAAGCCCGGTTCCTGCACGCCGAGCGCCGCCGGAAAGTGTCCCATGTGATCGAACACCACCGGCACCGGAAGGCGGCCGAGAGTGCTTGCGACGGGTCCCAGTTCGCGCGCATCGACCAGCAGTTGCAGGTGCCAGCCCATGTCGCGCGCGAGGGCGCCGTATTCGTCGAGTGATTGCAAACCGATGCCGCCGCCGTAGAGCACGTTGAGGCGCAGGCCGACGATGCCGTCCGCGCGCACCGCCTCGTAGTCACGCGTCGGCAAGCCGAGCGGCATCACGCCGATGCCGCGCAGTCGATCGGGATGCGCGCGCAGCACCCGGCGCAACAGGCGGTCGTCGGTGCCATGCACGCTCACCTGCACCAGCACGCCGTGCGTCATGCCGGTTCGGTCGAGCATGGCCAAGTAGTCCTCTTCGGCGGCGGCGGGCGGCGTGTACGAGCGTTGTTCGACGAAGGGAAACGCAGGCGGCGTGCCGATCACGTGCGCGTGCGTGTCGATCGCGCCGGCCGGGACGGCGAAACGAGTGGGTCCGCGGGGCGCCGGGTCGGGCCCAGGGCAAGGTGGTGCGGCGGCGGTCGATGGCATTCAGGGCTCCTCGATGACGGGTGGGCCGGGTCGTCGCCTCAGCCCGCGGCGGGCACCTTGCCCCGGCTGACGCTTTCTCCGTCCTGCGGGCGCAGCGACCAGAAGACGATCGTCGACACCAGCGTCAGGCCACCGATCGTCAGGAAGGCATGGTGCAGTGCGACCGTGACGGCAGCGGCATCGGTCTGCGGCAGGCCGCCCAGGTAGTAGCCGGTCACCAGCGACCCGCAGGCCAGGCCGAAGCTCAGCGACATCTGCTGCACGGTGCTCGCCATCGTGCTGGCCATCGAACTGTCCGGCGCGTCGATGTCGGCGTAGGCCATGGTGTTCATGCTGGAGAACTGCAGCGAATTGAACAGGCCCATCATCAGGCCGAGCGTCACGATCACCGGAATGGGCGTGCCCGGTCCGATCTGCGAGAAGCCGGCGATGGTGCAGGCCACGAGCACGGTATTGACCATCAGCACCTGGCGGAACCCGAAGCGTCGGAGCATCGTCGCCGAGATGACCTTCATGGCCATCGCGGCCAATGCGGCCGGCATCATCAGCAGGCCCGACTGCCACGCGGGCAGTCCCAGCCCCAACTGGTAGAGCAGCGGCAGCAGGAAGGGCATGCCGCCGATGCCGAGCCGGGTGACGAAGCCGCCGATCACCGAGACGCGGAAGGTGCGGGTGCGAAACAGCCTGAGCTGCAGCAGCGGGTAGGGCACGCGCAGGGCGTGGCCGACATACGCGGCCAGCAGCAGGATCGATGTGGCGAGCGTCGCCAGCACCTGGGCACTGCTCAGGTTGTGTTCGCCGAAGACCTCCAGCAGCCAGGACAGGAGCGCCGCGCCGCTGCCGAAAAGCAGCATGCCGCGCACGTCCAGCGCGCGCGGCGTGTCGCTGCGGTAGTCCGGCATGTGGCGGTGGCCGAACCAGAGCGCCGCGAGGCCGACCGGCACGTTGACGAAGAAGATGTCGCGCCAGCTCGACCAGTGCACGATCAGCCCGCCGACCGTCGGCCCGAGCAGCGGACCCAGGAGCGCCGGGATGATGACGAAGTTCATCGCGCGCAGCAGCTCGGCCTTGGGAAAGGTCCGCACGATCGCCATGCGGCCGACCGGCATCATCATGGCCGCGGCAATGCCCTGAGGCACGCGCGCCGCGACCAGCATCGGCGCGTTGACCGCCAGCCCACACAAGATCGACGAGACGATGAACAGGCTCACCGCCGAGAGAAACACGCGGCGGCTGCCGTAGCGCTCGGCCAGCCAGCCGCTGATCGGAATGCAGACCGCGAGACTGATGATGTAGCTGGTGACGACCGCCTTGAGCGACAGCGGCGTCACGCCCAGGCTGGCCGAAATTGCCGGGATGCCCGTGTTGACGATGGTCGAATCCAGCTGCTCCATGAAGAGCGCGGTGGCGACCACCCAGGGCAGGTACTTGCGCGTGGCGGCGAGGTCGGCGAGGCCGGCAGGTGCGGGGGACGCAGCGGGCTGAAGGATCTCTGAGGAAGGCGGAAGGGGTCGGTTCGGGGAGCCCGAAGACCCCGGCGTAGAAGGCGGTGGTGGCATGCGTCGGCGTTCACGCGGCGCGGCGTTCATTCGCCGGGCCGGGGGGTCATTGTCGCCGGGTGCGCCGTTTTCTGCTCGGCGCGGGCGCCCCAAGCTTCAGCCGGTCACGATCATCGCGATGACCGCCAGGGCCATCACGGCCGTGGCGATCCACCCCAGAACGCGATGCCGCGTCGACAGCGTGTTGTCGCCGAGGATGTCGCGCCGCGAGCCGATCCACATCATCACCGCCATGATCGGCACGGCGATGACGCCATTGACCACGGCACTCCACACCAGGGCCTTGATGGGATCGAGCGGCGTGAAATCGACGCCCGTGCCGACCACGGTGCCAAAGGCGATCACCGAGAAGAAGCCGCGCGCCTCGACCAGGCGCTGGTCGAGACCCGAGCGCCACTGGAAGGCGTCGGCCACGGCATAGGCCGACGAGGCGGCAAGCACCGGCACGGCGAGCATGCCGGTGCCGATGATGCCAAGCGCGAACAAGAAGAAGGCGAGGTCGCCGGCGATCGGCCGGAGCGCCTCGGCGGCCTGGCGCGTGGTCTGGATGTCGGTGACGCCGTTCTGGTGCAGCGTGAGCGCCGTCGCCAGCACGACGCAGAAGGCGATCAGGTTGGAGAACACCATGCCCACCGACGTGTCGATCTTGATGCGCAGCAGGTGTTCCCGGGCGAACAGGCCCTGGGGAATGGCTTCTTTCGCGTCGGCGAGGTGCGCATCGAGGCGCTGCCGCTGCTCGGCTTCCTGCGACGCCTGCCAGAAGAAGAGATAGGGGCTGATGGTGGTGCCCAGCACCGCGACCACCATCATCCAGTAGGCGCCCTCGTTCTGGAACGCGGGCACCAGCGTCGTCATGATCACCGCGCCCCAGTTGACGTGCAGCATGAAGACCACCGCCACGTAGGCCAGGAGCGCCAGCGTGAGCCACTTGAGCACTCGCACCATCGTTTCGAAGCCCAGCCACAGCGGCATCACGGTGCACAGAATGCCGAAGACGACCGCGTGCCCGTGTTTGGGTCCGCCGACGATCAACTGCAGCGCCTCGCCCATGGCGGCGATGTCGGCGCCGATGTTCAGCGTGTTGGCGAAGACGAGCAGGGCGACCAGCAGGACCGTGAGCCAGCCCGGCATGACGCGGCGGATGCTGGCGGCCAGACCCGCGCCGGTGAACCAGCCGATGCGCGCGCTCACCATCTGGATGGCGATCATCAGCGGCGTGGTCAGTGCCATGGTCCAGAGCAGGCCGGCACCGAACTGCGCACCGGCCTGCGAATAGGTCGCCAGGCCGCTCGGATCGTCGTCTGCCGCGCCGGTGATGAGGCCGGCGCCGAGCTGGTCGGAGATTTTTTTGGCGCGACGAAAATTGAGCATGGCGGAGCGGGCGTGGAAGGCTGCGCGGAGTGTGCCTGAGCCGTGGCGCGCGGCTTTCGATTCGCTGTCGGCGTTTGTCCCATGGACAGTCCGCCCGGCAGGCAGTGGGGGCTGTGCCGGCTTCACTGCGGCGGCCCTTCGGGCTTCCTTGCGGTGCTCGCACTTCGCGGGGTCCGCAGAACTCGCTTCGCTCAAACAGCTGCGGCCCTTTTTCCGCGAAGTGCTGCGCTCCTCAGCGCCGCAGAGGCGCCTGCACAGCCCGCACTGCCCGCCGGGCTCCGTGGGTGGGTAAGGTTGTGTTCGCCTCGGCCGGTGCGAGCGCTGCGAGCGATGGTCAACGCGCAGCGGTCGCGACGCCCCCAGCGGTGCACACAACCTTCGAACACCCCAAGCCCGTGGGGCGGTGTGCGGCGGGACAGCGCCTCTGGGCCGCCGAAGCGCGCAGCCTTTCGCGGATCAGGGCTCGCAGCTGTCTGAGCCGAAGGCGAGTTCTGCGAGAC
>JAHJOG010000041.1 GCA_018820395.1 Gammaproteobacteria bacterium
AAGTCCGACTGAGCCTGCCTAGACTGAAGCCCATCCGACCCACATTCATCGCAGGAGACATCATGCAGGAAGCCGCCCACATCCTCAACGAATCGCACACCAGCACCGCTGCTGCGATTCCTCGCCAGCCGCTGACGAGCGACGTCACCTGGGACGCCGCGCGCCTGAAGCCGACCGACGGCATGGTCCACATCGATGCCGACGCCATGGGCGAACTCAGGGCGCTCGTGGCCTCGCTGCGCAACGACCCGCTGCCGCTCGAAGCCCTGGAGCCCGAAGACTTCCGCCTCGACGCATGCCGCCGCATGATGGCCCACGTCAAGCAGACGCTGACGAACGGGGTGGGCTTCGTGATCATCGACAAGCTGCCCATGGACGAGTTTTCCAAGGCCGAGGCAAAGGCGATCTACTGGGTGTTGTCGCAGATGGTCTCGCGCCCCGTCGCCCAGAGCTGGGACGGCAAGATGATCTACGACGTGACCGACCTCGGCAAGCCGCCAGGCAACGGCGTGCGGCCCGACGTCACCAACGCCGAGCAGAACTTCCACACCGACAACAGCTACAACCTCTGCGCGCCCGACTACGTGGCGCTGCTGTGCCTGCGCCCCGCCAAGCAAGGCGGCATCAGCAGCATCGTGAGCTTCCACACGGTCTACAACGAGATGCTCGCCAGGCACCCGAAGCTGGTCGACCGCCTGTTCGCGCCCTACCTCTTCGATCGCAACAAGGAACACGCGCCCGACGCACCGCCCGTCATCAGCCATCCGCTGATGCAGATGGAGCACGGCCGGCTCACGAGCCGCCTGTCGCACCGGCACGTGATCAACGGCTACCGCATGGCCGGCATGGAACTCGACGCCATGGGCGAGGACGCGCTCGAAACGCTGGAGGCGACCATGAACCAGTCGCATCTCATCCGCGAGTTCTTCTTCGAGCCGGGGCAGATCCAGATCGTCGACAACCGCCGACTCGGCCACCGCCGCACCGGCTACACCGACTTCGACGCACCGGACATGAAGCGGCACCTGGTGCGGCTCTGGCTGCGCAACGAGGGGCGCCGCTCGTACAACGGCTGAACGTCTCCGCCCACGCGGTGGGCCCAAAGCGAGCTGTTCCAGAATACGGAACGATTGACCCGCTGATGTGAACGATGGAAAGTCGCCCCTGTCCGACCACGGCGACGACTTCCCATCACGGAGACATCACATGCAGCGACGAAATTTCCTCTACGCCCTTGGCGCCGTTGGCGCGTTCGCCAGCAGCCCGGTCCTTGCGCAGGCCTGGCCGTCAAAGCCGATCCGCCTGATCGTTCCCTACCCGCCCGGCGGCGCGAACGACATCACCGCGCGGCTCTACGGCCAGCAGCTCGGCACCCTGCTCAATCAATCCATCGTCATCGAGAACCGTGCCGGCGCCGGCGGCGAGATCGGCGCCGAGATGGCCGCCAAGGCACCGGGCGACGGCTACACGCTGCTCTTCGCGGCCATCGGCAGCCTCACGATCCACGCCGTGGCCGCCGCCAACAAGCCTTACGACCTGAAGAACGACCTGCAGTCGGTGTCGATGGGCGCCGGTGTGCCGCTCGCGCTCGCGATCCGCTCGTCGCTGCCGGCCACCACGGTCAAGGAATTCCTGGCCTACGCCCGCGCCCAGAAGACGCCGCTCACCTACGGCTCGGCCGGCAACGGATCGACGCAGCACATGACCGGCGAGTACTTCAAACAGGCGGCCGGCATCGAGCTGGTTCACGTGCCCTACAAAGGCAGCGGCCCCGCGATGACCGACCTGCTGGGCGGCCAGATCGACCTGGTCTTCGAGACCTTGCCCGCGCTGAGCGCGCACGCGTCCAACCCGCGCATCAAGATCCTCGCCGTGACCAGCAACGTGCGCAGCAACATGCTGGCCGAGCTGCCGACCCTGCAAGAATCGGGAGTGAAGGATTTCGACGTCACCACCTACTACGGCATGCTCGCTCCCAAGAGCATGCCGAAGGCGATCGTCGACCAGGTGTCCGCGGCCATGCAGAAGGCGTCCAAGAACCCCGAACTGCTGGCGGCCATGAAGAAGGCCGGCGCCGATGCCGTCGCGACCACGCCGGAGCGCATGGACGCCATGGTCACGGGCGAGCTCGAGAAATGGGGCCGCGTCCAGAAGACGGCCCAGATCACACTTTGACTTTTGTTTTGAAGAAGGAAGCGTTCATGCCATCCCGATCCCTGCCGCTCGAAGGCGTGCGCGTCATCGAGGTCTGCAACGTCGCGGCCGGGCCGTATTGCGGGATGCTGCTCGCCGACATGGGCGCCGACGTCGTCAAGGTCGAGAACCCGGACGGCGGCGACACGCTGCGCAGCTGGCCGCCCATCAACGACGGCTACAGCGAGAACTTCGCTTCGCTCAACCGCAACAAGCGCTCGGTCACGCTCAACCTGAAGGCGCCGGCCGACGTCGAAGTGTTCCTGCGGCTCGCCCAGGAAGCGCAGGTGGTGATCGAAAACAACCGACCGGGCGTGATGGACCGGCTCGGCGTGGGTTACGAGGCGCTGCGCGCACTCAACCCGGCGCTCATCTACTGCTCCATCTCCGCCTACGGCCAGAGCGGCCCACGCTCGCAGGAAGGCGGCTTCGACCTCACCATCCAGGCCATGAGCGGCATCATGAGCGTGACCGGCGAGCCCGGCCGCCCCCCCGTCAAATGCGGCGTGCCGCTGGCCGACTTCTCGGCCGGGCTGTATGCCGCCTTCGGCATCGCCTCGGCACTGCGGCAGGCCGAATCCACCGGCCAGGGCACGCACCTCGACGTGGCCATGCTCGGCGCGACGCTGGGCATCGCCGCGCTGCAGACCTCCGAATTCTTCGGCAGCGGCAACGACCCGGTGCCGCTGGGTTCCGCACACCCGCGCAACGCGCCCTACCGCGTGTTCCGCAGCAAGGACGGCTACTTCGGCATGGCCGCCGGCAACAACGCGCTGTGGAAATCCGTCTGCGGCGTGGTCGGCCGCCCCGACCTGCTGGCCGACGAGCGGTTTCAGACACCTACGCTGCGCGCCCGTCACCAGGACGCACTGCTGGTCATCCTCGAAGAGATATTCGCTGAAGCCGACACGGCGGCGTGGCTCGAGCGCTTTCGCGCGGCCGGCGTGCCGTGTGCGCCCATCAACAACTATTCGCAGGTGCTGGCCGACCCGCAGGTCGACCACATGGGCTGGGTGCAGCCGATCGAGTTGCCCAACGGCGCGAAGACGCGCACCTTCGCGTCGCCGATGCGCTTTTCGGGCGAATCGCTGCCCATCGTGCGCCGCCCGCCCGGGCTGGGCGAGCACAACGACGAACTGCTCGAACCGCTGCGCAGCACGGTGCCCGCGAAATGAACGAGGCCGCCCAGCTTCAGCGCGACGGCGAGGTCTGGACGGTCTCGCTCGCCCGGCCGGACAAGCGCAACGCGCTGTCGGCGCCGCTGGTGGAGGCGCTGATCGACCTGGTTCAGCGCGCGCCGGCCGAAGGAGCGAAGGTCATCGTCTTCCGCGGCGAAGGCCGCAACTTCAGCGCCGGCTTCGACTTTGCCGACGTGGAGCAGCAAAGCGAAGGCGACCTGCTGCTGCGCTTCGTGCGGCTGGAGATGCTGCTGCAGGCCATCGGCGCGTCGCCGTGCCTCACGGTGGCGCTGGCGCATGGCCGCACCTTCGGGGCGGGCGTGGACATCATCGCCTCGTGCCGCCAGCGCTACGGCACGGCAGACAGCAGCTTTCGCATGCCGGGGTTGAAGTTCGGGCTGGTGCTGGGCACGCGGCGCTTCGGCGAGATCGTCGGGCGCGAGCAGGCCTCGTCCCTGCAGGAAGAAGCCGCCACCTTCGACGCGACGCGCGCGCTGGAAATGAACTTCCTGCACGGCATCGTCGAACAGGCGGACTGGCCCGGCGTGGTGCAGCAGGCACGCACACGGGCCGCGGCACTGCCCGAATGGAGCCGGCACGCGCTCTACGAGGTGCTCGCCTCGCGCGAGGCCGACACCGACCTGGCCTGGCTCGTGCGCTCCGCAGCACGGCCCGGCCTCCAACAACGGATCGCGGACTATCTGCGTCCCGCCCAGGAGAAATGACATGAATGGTGGATTCGGCGCTGACGCGAAGCAGCGCGACCTCAAGGCGCTGGTGGACATGGTGCCCAGCGGATCGTCGATCGCGCTCGGCGGCAGCTTTCTGCACCGCGGGCCCTTCGCCTTCGTGCGAGAGCTGATCCGGCAGGGCAAGACCGACCTGGAAATCGTCAAGCAGTCGCCCGGCTACGACATCGACATCCTTTGCCGCGCCGGCGCGGTCAAGAAGGTGCGCGCCGGCATCGTGGCGATGGAAGGCAACTTCGGCCTCGCGCCCTACTACCGGCGCGCGATCGAAAGCGGCAGCGCCAAGCTGGAAGAGCACGCCTGCGCGAGCCTCACGGCCGGCCTGCGCGCGGCGGCCTTCGGCATTCCTTTCCAGCCCTGCGGCGGTCTGCACGGCAGCGACATCCCCGAGCTCAACGGCTGGAAATGCCTGGACGACCCCTACGGAAAAGGCGAGCCGGTGTGGGTCATCCCCGCGATCCGGCCCGACTTCGCCGTGATCCACGCGAACGAGGTCGACGCGCAAGGCAACGTGCGTGTGACCGGCACCCACCATTGGGACCGCATCATGAGTCGCGCGGCCGGAAGCGTGCTGGTGGTGGCCGAGAAGCTGGTCGACACCGCCGTGTTCACCGCCCAGCCCGAGTCGACGCTGATTCCGCACTTCATGGTGGAAGCCTTCGCGGTCGTGCCCCACGGCGCGTGGCCCGGCTCGTGCTGGCCGCTCTACGAGATCGACTACCCCGCGGTCGAGGACTACCTGCCGCCAGGCGATGCCGCCCTGGCGGCCCATCTGGCGAAGGCACCCGAAGCCGCCACGTCGGCGGAGGTGGCCCATGGCTGAGTGGACGCCCTTCAGTTTCATCGTCACGCAGCTCGCGCGCTTCATCCGCCCGAACGAGATCACCTTCAGCGGCGTGAATTCCACCCTGCCGATGCTGGCCTGCTTGCTCGCCAAGCATGCGTACGACTTCGACTTCACCTACATCAACGTCGCAGGCGGCGTGAACCCGACGCCGTCGAAGATCCCGATTTCGAGTTCCGACCCGGTGCTGGCCGAGCAGTCCGCATCGATCTTCGCCAACGAAGACTTTTACGACCTGTGCACGCGCGGCCGCATGGACCTGACCTTTCTCGGCGCCGCGCAGATCGACGGTGAAGGCTGCGCCAACAACTCCGTCATCGGCGACTGGCACAACCCCAAGGTGCGTCTGCCCGGCGGCGGCGGCGGCGCCGTCATGCTGCCGACCGCCAAGCGTGCCTGCACCTGGCGCACCGAGCATTCGCGGCGCACGCTGGTCGAGAAGCTCGACTTCTGCACGTCCTGGGGCGGCTTCCACGGCGTGGTCACGCCCATCGCGGTGTTCGTCAAGCGCGACGGGCGGTTGGCGCTCCAGTCGTGGCACCCCGAGTCGAGCCTCGAAGAAGTGCGCGAGCGCACCGCCTTCACCTTCGACGCGCAAGGCGCGACCGCGGCCGAAGCGCCGACCGCACGCGAGCGTGAAGCACTCCTGGCGCTCGACCCGCAGTCGCAGTTCGAGCGCGACGCGGCGGTCAAGCTGCGATGAGCGCCGCCGCCCCGGCGCCCGCGCATCTGCTGGACCTCTTCCGCGCGCGCTGGACTGAGCCGTCGCGCGCCGCCGTGCCCGCGCTCGAAGACGAACAGCGCCGCTACAGCTACGCCGAACTCCACGACGCGGTCGCGCGGCGCGCCGGCTGGCTGCGCGAAGCCGGCGTGCGTGAAGGCGACCGGGTCGCGATCGCCATGGAGCGCTCGGCCGAGCTCGCGATCTGCATCCTCGGCGCGATGGCCGCGGGCGCCTGCCCGTGTCCGCTCGAACCCCAACTGGGCGCAGAAGAAATGCAACGCCGCACGCGCGTCGCCGCGCTGCAGTGGATCGTGTTCGACGCCGCCCACCAAGACGACGCCGAAGCCAGCGGCATCGCGCCGCAACAACGCCTGGCGTTCGACGCCGCGCCCGACTCGGCGCCCTATTGGACGCACGCGATCTCGCCCGAGAGCGACAGCTTTCTGCTCTTCACCTCCGGCAGCAGCGGCAAGCCCAAGGGCGTGCTGCAGAACCACCGCGGCATGCTAGCCAACACGCTGGGCGTGATGCAGCACACCGGGCTCGGCCCCACGGACCGGCTCTTGCACCTGATGCCGCTGCACCACACCAACGGCGTGAACAACCAGCTGCTCGCGCCGCTCGCGGCCGGCAGCAGCATCGTGCTCGCCGGGCGCTTCAGAGCCGAGCAGTTGCCCGGGCTGCTGGCGCGCAGTCGGGCGACCATCGTGACCGGCGTGCCCACCATGTTCTCGCGCATGCTGCCGCTGGACATCCCGCGCGAGGCCCTGGCTTCGCTGCGCATGTTGCGCTGCGGCTCCGCACCGATCACCGAAGAGCTGCACCGCCGCGTCGAAGAGAAGTTCGGCATGCCGCTGGTGATCTCGTACGGCCTTTCCGAAGGCACCTGCACGTCCACCATGAATCCGCCGGAGCGGCGCAAGATCGGCTCCGTCGGCACCGTGCTCGACGGACAGTCGGTGTTCCTGCGCGGCCCGGCCGGCGAGACGCTGACCGAACCCAGCACCGAAGGCGAAATCTGCATCGCCGGCCCGACGCTCATGACGGGCTACCTGGTCGACGGCCACGACGGCCGCCCCGAATCGCCGGGCGATACGCTCCGCACCGGCGACCTCGGGCGCTTCGACGCCGACGGTTACCTCTTCGTCACCGGCCGGCTCAAGGACGTGATCATCCGCGGCGGCGAGAACCTGTCGCCCAACCTCATCGAGGAAGCCATCGCCACCCTGCCCGGCGTCGCGGCCTGCTGCGTGGTCGGCAAGGCGCACGCCGACCTGGGCGAAGTGCCGGTGGCCGTGGTGGTGCGAACGGCAGGCCCGGAAGGCGCCGCGCTCGACGCCGAGACCGTGCGGAGCACCGTGGCCGCGAGCCTGTCGCGCATCCATCGTCCGGAAGAAGTGCGCTTCGTCGACGCGCTGCCCGAGAACGCGACCGGCAAGGTCGATCGCAAGGCCTTGCGGATCGCCGTGAGCAGCCAGGCGGCCTAGCGGGCCCTGTCGCCGGTCTTCGGCCGGCCGACGATCGATCTGTGTCGGCTCTCTGGGGCAGATGCCTTAGGCCGTTCGCGAAGCCCGCCGGGCCCCCGATGCTCGGCGAAACTGTCGCTCGACAAGTCATCAAAATCGTCGAGAGAACATGTACAGAGAAGAAGACCTGACATCGGCCATCGATGCCGGCATCCTCACCCCAAGCGCAGTCCAGGCGTTTCGGCTGCACGTGGCACGATCCAGGGAGCTTCCGGCGGTGGACGAAGAAAACGTGCGCCTGGTCACCAGTTTCAACGACGTATTCGTCGTGATCGCGTGTTCGCTCCTTCTGGGGGCGATCTACTGGATCGGGGCTTCGGCCGCCCGACCGGTCCATGGCTGGATGGCGATGGCTGCCATGGCCTGGCTGCTGGCCGAGTTCTTTACCCGCCGACGCCGCATGGCGTTGCCGTCGATGGCTCTGCTGCTCGCGTTTGCCGGCGGAGTCCATGCAAGCGCGCATGCCGTCACGTCGAACCTGTCCGCGGCCACCGGCATCTCGGTCCTCGCCGTCGCGGCCCATTGGTTTCGCTTCAAGGTTCCGTTGTCCGTGGCGGTCGGCGTGGCCGGCGCCGCGACGCTGGGGGTGACTGGCGTCGGCGCCCTGTTGAGGCTCGCGGGGCTCGAAGCCTACCCGGTGAGTCAACTCATCCTCGTGGCGGGCATTCTTGTCTTTCTGTTGGCGATGTACTGGGACAAGAGCGACCCACGCCGTGTCACGGGCCGCGCCGACGTCGCCTTCTGGCTCCACATCCTGGCGGCGCCGATGATGATTCACCCGGTCGTGACCCTGTTCAAGCTGCTCGAACTCGGCAGCGGGACGCGCGAGGCACTGACCGTGGTGGCTCTCTATGCCGGCATTTCGGTGGTGTCGCTCGCCATCGATCGCCGGGCACTCATGGTGTCGGCACTCGTCTATGTGCTCGTTGCCTTGAACGTCCTGCTCGAAAAAGCCGGCGTGGTCGACCTGGCGTTTGCGGCCACGGCTTTCGTGCTCGGTTCCGCGTTGTTGCTCCTGTCCATCTATTGGCATGCGGTGAGAAGCTTCGTCCTGCGATGCCTTCCGCCGAAGCTGCGCGCCAGTCTGCCTCCGCTGCAGTAGCGCCCGCATCGGAGCGCGCCGGACGCTGTTCGATGACGGCCCAAGCGTCCCGGTGCCCGCCGGATTCAGGACGCCCGGTGAAAGGCGCCCTTCAGGCGCGCCAACCGCGGCGACACCATCGGCACCGTGAGCATCGTGCTGACCACCGCCATCAGCAGCAGCGCGGTGAAGGCTTCGGGCGTGATGATCCGCTTGTCCAACAGCACGTTGGCGAAGATGATCATGATCAGCGCCTTGGTCTGCAGGAGCCAGCCGAAAAGCGCGCCCTCCCCGGCCTGCCAACCGAGCAGCCGCCCGGCGATGTGCGTCCCGATGAGCTTGCCCGCCACCGACGCCACCAGCAGCACCGCGGCCGCGACGAACACCGCTGCGCCGCCCACCTGCCAGTCGGTGCGCAGGCCGGTGCTCAGGAAAAACACCGGCATCAGCACCAGCAGCACGTTGTGGCGCAGCCAGTCCATGCGCTCCTGGTCGAACCAGTGCGAATCCATCACCGCACCCGCGATGAAGGCGCCCACCATGTAGTGGAGCCCCGCCCAGTCGGCGCCCAGGCCGCAGGCAGCCAGCCAGATCAGGCTCGCATACCACCGGTCGGGCTCGGCCAGGCGCGCCATCAGCTTGCGAAAGATCAGCGCCGCCACCGCGAAGACGACCAGGAAAGCGACCTGCTTGCCCACCCGCTCCCAATCCATGAGGATCGCCGCCAGCACGCCCCAGACGCGATGTCGTCCAGGCTCGCGTAGCGAAGGATGCGCTGGCCGATCGGCAGCCGCAGGATCTCGAGCTTTTCCATGAACAGGATGAGGATCGGCAACGCCGTGACCGCGCAGGCCATGCCGATGCCCAGCACGAACTGCCACGTCATCGCACGCGCGCCGATCCAGCCCGGGAACATCAGCATGCCCACGGCCGCTGCGCTGCCCAGCAGCAAGGGCACGCCGAGCGCGAGACCCGCCGTCACCCCGCTCTCGCGGCGATGCGCCCACGCCTGCTTCAGGTCGAGCTCGATGCCCGCAACGAACACGAAGAGCATCACCGCCCATTGCGCGATGGCATTGAGCGACTGGATCACCGGCGCATTGAAGACGAAGCGGTAGTAATCCGGAAACGCCGCCCCCAGCACGCCCGGCCCGAGCAGGATGCCCGCCACGATCTGCACCACCACCAGCGGCGCGAAATACTCGGTGCGGCCCAGCCGCCAGATCAGGTACGGAATGCTGAAGATGATCAGCATCGCGATGAGGAAGATTTCCGACGTGCTCATGCTCATGCCGACTCGACCTCCGCCCGGAACCGCGTCAGCAGGCAATGCAGCATTTCAGTCGAGAGCCCGTGGATCACCAGACGATGCCCCGCGCGCAGCGTCGACATCGGCACCAGCGGGTGCTTGTTGTTGACCAGCACCAGATGCTCGGCCTTGTCGAGCAGCGTGGCGACATAGATGCCGATGGTCTCGTCCAGCTGCAGCGAGTTGGCCGCGCGCCAGAAGTCGTTGTCGGTGAGCATGAGCTGGTAGAGCGGCGTGAAGAGTTCGATGGCGCTCTGCAGGTCGAGAAAATTCAGCCGCCCGCGCGGCATGTCTTCCAGCCGCAGGGCGGGCTCGCGGATCATCGAAAAATCGATCTGCTGTGCGTGCTCCAGCCTGAGGCCCTGGTCGCGCAGCGCCTGGTTGAGCCGGATCACGAAGTTGAAGAGATTCAGGTCGTGCTTCAAGAACATGTCGTCCTTGAGCGCGTCGATGTCGGCCGGCTCCAGCGGCGACGTGGCCACCGGCGCCGGCGAATTGCGGCCGATGAAGGCCAGCACCTGCGAGCCCAGGTGAAAGTGCCGCAGGATCAACCAGTTGGCCTCCGGCGAGACGAAGCGCTTCAACCCCCAGGCCAGCAGCCGGTGCAGCGTGCGCGAATGCGACCAGTTGCGCGGCACGAAGGTCTTGGCCACCTGAAACAGGATGATGAAGGCCCGCGCCAGCGGCCGCAGAAAAGGCAGCAGGTACTGGCGCGAGCCGCTGCTCGAATCGGTCAGCCAAGCGGCCTTGACCTCGTCGGGCAGTGGCGTGCTCTGGTCGAGATAGAGCGCGAGCCAGGGGCTCGGGTCACGCTCGTCGTAGGCCTGGCTCAGGAACTTGGGTGGGTTTTTCATGTGCGCCGCTCGGCGGTGACGTGGTGGAACTGCATGAGATAGAGCGCCGCCGTGTGGCGCGCGGTGTCGACGATGCTGCGCGCGGCATCGCCCGTCGGGTCCATCGCGATCACCATTTCGACGGCCGTGAGCCAGCGCGCGAGGTGCGACGCATCGTTGTGGCCGTGGTATTCGAGAAAGCGAAACACGTCGTGCGGCAGGCCGGTGCCGGCCTTCAGCATCGGCAGCAGCGCGGGCACGATGCGCTGGCCCGTGCCTTCGATGATGTAGATCGCGCCCAAAAGGCCGAAAGGGTCGCGCGTGCCGGCCAGCGCATGCAGGTAGGCGTTGAGTGCCTCGCCGCCCGGGTTGCGGCGCAGTTGCGCGATGTCTTCGGCCTGGCCGCCGGACTTGCGGTAGTCGTCGAAGAGGATGCGGAAGTCGTGCTGCTCTTCGCCCGCGTGCACGCCG
The DNA here is from genome assembly GCA_018820395.1 of Gammaproteobacteria bacterium. Lineage (GTDB taxonomy): Bacteria > Pseudomonadota > Gammaproteobacteria > Burkholderiales > Burkholderiaceae_C > Variovorax. The sequence continues at coordinate 10,909 of JAHJOG010000041.1, forward strand.
ATCAGCGCCGCCAGAGCGCGATGGGCCTCGCCCAGCGAGGCCGCGCCTTCGCGCATCCACAGGCTGCCTTCGCGCACCTGCGGCACCCAATGCGCGGTCCAGTTCACGTAGTCGGCCGGCGTAAAGCGCTGCTCGCGGATCGCGCGGACCAGCGGCGTGCGCCACACCTGAGAGCGGTAGTCGTGCCAGATCGTGGCAAGCTCGGTGAGGAGCGGTGCGAGCGCAGCCGGCGCGCCGGCAGGGTCGTGAGGCGCTGCGATGTGCGCGGCAGCCGCTGAGGGCTCGGCCGATGTGGGGAGCAGAGTCGTTGCCGAAGACTCAGCCATCGCGGCAGGCGATTCAACCGGGCGGGCTGCGCCCTCTGCGCGCTCCGCGCCCTGCTGGCGCTTCTCGCCCTCCGCGCCGGCCTCGACCTCGAACATCATGAACGCCGCCATGAAGCGCCCCGACTCCGGCACGTAGCAGAAGATCTGCTCGCCCGGCTTCACCGCCCGCGTCTGCAGAAACTCCGCCAGCATCACCAGGATCGACGCCGCCCCCGTGTTGCCGCGCCAGGCCAGGTTGCTCCACCAGCGCTCGCGCGGAATCGCCAGGCCGGCCTTGGTCATCAGGTCGTCGACCACGGGAATGAATTTTTCCGACGAGTAGTGGCACAGAAAATGGTCCACGCGCGCCGGGTCGACCCAGCCCTGGTTCACCAGCGTCGCGTATTCGTGGATGCCGATGTCGAAGAGGTGCGGCAGCAGCCGGATGTCCTGCCGCAGCGACAAGGCGCCCGCCGCTTCGGCCTCGCCCCACGAGGCGAAGTCCAGGTGGCCGCGCTCCCGGTCTTCGGCCAGGCCCAGCTGCATGCACACCGGGTAGTCGCCCGAGAAGGAGCGCTGGTGCACCCATTGGAGCCGCAGCCTAAGTCCCTGCGCACCGGCCAACGCGCCGTCTCTCGCCAGCAGCAAGGCACCCGCGCCGTCCGACAGCATCCAACGCAAGAAGTGCGAGTCGAAGTCGGTCTCGTAGCCGCGCGCCGCGAAGCGCGATCGCTTGAAGAGCCGCGACGGCATCTCGCTCGCCACCGCCAGCGCGCGCGGGTGCGCGCCGAGTTCGATGCCCTGCGCGGCCGCCTGGATCGCCGACACGCCGGCCGCGCAGATGCCGTGGATCGACACCGTCTCCATCGGCGGCGCGGCCAATTCACCCTGGATCATGTTGGCGAAGCCCGGCATCAGCGCGTCGCCGCCGGACGATCCGCTCACCAAGAGCGAGACGCGTGCCGGGTCCACGTCGGCCCGCGCGAGGCAATCGCGGATCGCGCCGGCCGCCATGCCCGCGTTGGTGATGCGCGTGCTGCCGTCGGGGTCGATCGCGTAGTGGCGCTGGCGAATGCCGTTCTCGGCCAGGATGCGCCGCTGGATGCGCCCCGACATTCGGTTGAGCGGCGCGATGAAAGCGTCCATGCCCGCGTTGTCGACGGGTTCGCCCGGCATGAAATAGCCGGCGCTCTGGAGATAGACGTTCTGGAATGAAACAGGCATGGCTCAGGTGACAAACTGAGAAGGCATCAGCGAACGACTGCGAAAGCGCGGCCACAGCGGGCCGAGCACGAAAACACGAAACATGTAGGAAACGAGCCCCCGCTCGTTGAGCGCCGGATCGACCCGGCTGCGGTAGCGATCGCGGTGCAGGGCCGCGAGCTCGGACCAGTGCGCGTTGGCGTGTTCGTGGTGCGCGGTGTGCAGGCCGATGTTGAAGAGCAGCGGATTGACGAGCCCTTCGAAGTTGCGCGCGTAGTTCAAGGCCGCTGCGTGTGCACCCGGTGCGGGCCGGTTCAGCGCATCGGCCTGCGTCTCGGGTTTCGCAACCGCCGGCTCGTCGGTCCTGTCATCGACGCCAGCATCAGCCCGCCCATCGGCATGCGCGTGCTGCAGGTAGTTGGTCGCCAGCAGCCAATGCAGGCCATGCAGTTGCGGCACGATCACGAAGAGCAAGGCCTTCTGCCAATCGAGCGTCAGCAGCGCAGCCCAGCTGCCCAGCCACAGCGCGTACTGCGCCATGCAGTAGCGCCAGGCACCCGGCCGCCGCACGCGCAGGCGCCCGAGCCAGCCCGCGAAAAGCGGCATCAGCACCCACACCGCTTGAAAAGGGTGCAGCAGGTAGCCCCGCAGGTCGTTGGTGTCGCCACCGAAGCGATAGGTGCGCGCCACGTCGCGCGGCCCGTGCCGGTGGCGGTGGTGATTGCCGACGTGCGCGGGCCAGAACACGAAGGTCGGATGCCCCTGCAGCAGCGTGATCCAGAAATCCGTCAGCCGATTGGCCGCGCGCCCGTGCCACATCCGCCGATGCGTGTGGTTGTGGTGGATCACCCCCACGCCCAGCGTGAGAAAGAGCACCAGCGCGTACAGCAACGCATCGAAGCCGTGGCGCCACTGCCAGGCCACGAGCGCCGGCAGCGCCACCAGGTAGGCCAGGCTCTGCACGTCGCGCCCATGGCGAAGGCGCAGCAGCCCACGGTGGCCGGCGCGCTCAGCCACGCGGGCCGCCGGCCGCCGAAGCGCCGGGATGCAGCGCACGTTCGCCGGCCGCCGCCCGCTCGGCCGTGATGCGCGTGCCGAAGAACCGGTCCATGAAGGTGAACTGGAAGCCGTAGTTGCCGTCGTGGCAGGTGTGGTGCAGGCGATGCCGGCGGCTCGCGGCGAACCAATGGTTTGGCGACACCCTGGGAAAGAAGTCGTAGTTGGAATGCCCGACGTTGTTGAAGAACAGGCTGAACACCGGCACCGACGCCAGCGACCAGAAGCTGAAGTCGTGCACCAGCATCGGCAGCAACAGCACGCTGCCGAGCATCGCCGCCTCCAAAGGATGAAAGCTGTAGCACGACCACGGCGTGGTCACCACCGAGCGATGGTGCGGCCCATGAAAACGCCGCAGCAACCGCGTGTGGAGCAGCCGGTGGTTGATCCAGAAATGAACGTCGTTCCACACCGCCAGCACCGCGATCTCGGCAGCGATCTGCCAGCCGCCCGCGTCCGGATCCAGCCGCGCCCAGCCCAGCTGGAGCATGCCCCACGGCACGCACAGCCCCACGCCGAAGATCAGCACCGACACGGCCGACTGCCACGCCTCCCGCCCCAGTTGCCCCGGCCGCACCGGCCGCGCATCGAGCGCGCCACCCACCCCCAGCGCCGGCAGCACCCGCCGGGTCAGCAGCAGGTTCAGGGCGCCGAAGCCCAGGTAGATCGCCGCGAAAAAGAGCACGCCCCAGCCCATGACCTGAAGAGCAGAAAGGGATTCGAAGGTGTGCGCCACGGGGGGCGAGGCTACTACAGCGCAGGGTGCGCACATTGCATGACACGCGATGCCTCGCGAAACCGTGCGATTCGCACGCTGCACGAGGGTCGGGCCGTTTGTCCGACAGGCGACTCCGCGGCTTTCCCACCGGGAGAAACGGCTCACCGACCTAAGCTTTCGTACTTTTCCAAGACGTCTCCATGACCAACGCACAGGGCCCTTCCGCCCACCCCTCTGTGCAAGTGCGCGGTGCCCGCGAACACAACCTGCAGAACGTCGACGTGGACTTGCCCAGAGACGCACTGGTCGTGTTCTCAGGCGTTTCGGGCTCGGGCAAATCGTCACTCGCCTTCGGGACGCTCTACGCGGAGGCGCAACGCCGCTACCTCGAGTCGGTGGCCCCGTATGCGCGTCGTCTCATGGACCAGGTCGGCGTGCCCGAAGTCGACAGCATCGAGGGCTTGCCGCCGGCCGTCGCCCTGCAGCAGCAGCGCGGCACGCCGAGCACGCGTTCGTCGGTCGGCAGCGTCACCACGCTGTCGAGCCATTTGCGCATGCTCTATTCGCGCGCCGGCAGCTACCCGGCCCGACAGCCGATGCTGTTCGCCGAAGACTTTTCGCCCAACACGCCGCAGGGCGCCTGCCCCCGCTGCCACGGACTGGGCCACATCTTCGAAGTGACCGAAGAACTCATGGTGCCCGACCCGTCGCTGACCATCCGCGAGCGCGCCGTCGCGGCATGGCCGCCGGCGTGGCATGGACAGAACCTGCGGGACATCCTCACCACGCTCGGCCACGACATCGACAAGCCCTGGCACAAGCTGCCCAAGAAGACCCGCGACTGGATCCTCTACACCGAAGACCAACCCACCGTGCCGGTCTATGCGGGCTTCACGCTCGACGAGGTGCGCGACGCCCTCCAGCGCAAGCTCGACCCGAGCTATCAAGGCACCTTCACGGGCGCGCGAAAGTACGTGCTGAACACCTTCGCCACCACCCAGAGCGCGCAGATGAAGAAGCGCGTGTCGCGTTTCATGAAGGGCACCGTGTGCCCCGAGTGCGAGGGCAAACGCCTCAAGCGCGAAGCGCTGTCGGTGACCTTCGCCGGCCTCGACATCGGCGAACTTTCACGCCTGCCATTGCAGCAGTTCGCCGAAGTGCTGCGACCCGCTGCGGAAGACCGCCTGGCCTCGTCACCCACGGGCGGCACCCGGAACTCCACCGAGCGCAAGGCCGATGTAGCCCGCCGCGTCGCAGCAGGCGGATCGGCCCACACCGCGGCGCCGGACGTGCGACGCACACCCGATCTTTCGCCAGAAAAGCGCATCGCGGCACAACGCATCGCCACCGAGGTTCTGCAGCGCGTCGACACCTTGACCGGCCTCGGTCTCGGCTATCTCTCGCTCGACCGAAGCACGCCGACGCTGTCGCCGGGGGAGATGCAGCGGCTTCGGCTCGCCACGCAGATTCGCTCCAACCTCTTCGGCGTGGTCTACGTGCTCGACGAACCTTCGGCGGGCCTGCACCCGGCGGATGCGGACGCCCTCTATTCGGCCTTCGAGCAGCTCAAGGCCTCGGGCAATACGCTCTTCGTCGTGGAGCACGACCTCGAAGTGATGCGGCGCGCCGACTGGCTGGTCGACGTGGGCCCGGGCGCCGGCGAACTGGGAGGCCGCGTGCTCTACAGCGGGCCGCCGGCCGGGCTGGCGGCCGTCACGGCATCTCGCACCGCGCACTATCTGTTCGGCGCGTCGGCCGCCTCCAGCGCGGCCCGACGTCCGGTCACGGACGCTCAGCGCGAATGGCTGGCGTTGCAAGGCGTGCGGCGCAACAACCTGGACGGCATCGACGTGGCGTTTCCCATCGGCGCACTGACCGTGGTGACCGGCGTCTCGGGTTCAGGCAAATCGAGCCTGGTCGGGCAAGCGCTCGTCGACCTGATGGCGGCGCACCTCGGGCACGACGACGCGGCGCGAGCAGACGACGACAACGACGGTGCGTCGGGCCCCGAAGCCGTCACCTCGGGCCGGCTCGCCGGCGGCTTCGCCAGCATCCGTCGCCTCGTCGTGGTCGACCAGAAGCCGATCGGCCGCACGCCCCGGTCGAACCTCGCCACCTACACCGGCTTGTTCGACGGCATCCGCCAACTGTTTGCCGCCACGCCCGCGGCCAAGCGGCATCGCTACGATGCGGGACGCTTTTCCTTCAACGTGGCCAAGGGACGCTGCGCCACCTGCGAAGGAGAAGGCTTCGTCAGCGTCGAAATGCTCTTCATGCCCAGCGTCTTCGCGCCCTGCCCCACCTGCCACGGCGCGCGCTACAACGACGACACCCTGCGCATCCGCTGGCAAGACCGATCGATCGCCGACGTGCTCGCCATGACCGTAGACACAGCCACCGAATTCTTCGCCGAGCAGCCGACCATCCGACGCCCGCTCCAACTGCTGCGCGACATCGGGCTCGGCTACCTGCGGCTCGGCCAACCGGCCACCGAGCTGTCGGGCGGCGAAGCGCAGCGCATCAAGCTCGCGACCGAGTTGCAGCGCCCGCAACGCGGCGCCACCCTGTACATCCTCGACGAGCCCACCACCGGCCTGCACCCCGCCGACGTCGATCTGCTGCTCGTGCAACTCGACGGCCTCGTGCAGGCCGGCAACACCGTCGTCGTCGTCGAGCACGACACACGCGTCATGGCCGCCGCCGACTGGATCATCGACATGGGACCGGGCGCGGGGAGCGAAGGCGGACGGGTGTTGGTCTGCGGCAGTCCTGAGACCGTGGCGTCTGCGGAGGGCAGTCGGACGGCTCCGTATCTCGCCGCGGCACTGGCGGCGGGAACTGCCGCGAGATGACGCTCGGGTGGAGATCGAATTGCCATTAGCCCTTAGAATCGGCCGCGGTAACGCGGGTGTAGTTCAATGGTAGAACTTGGCCCTCCTCTGTAGGCACGAG
>JAHJOG010000042.1 GCA_018820395.1 Gammaproteobacteria bacterium
ACAGCTTCGCGGTCGAGCCGATGTCTGCCGGGCATCCGTTCCTCGGCCGGAAGAACTTCGTCCTGAGTCCGCACATCGGCGGCGTCACGGGCGAGGCCTACGTGAACATGGGCGTGGCGGCCGCGAACAACGTCCTGCAGGCCCTGGCGCGACAGCCGGTCGCAAGCTGATCTCGCACCGACGTTCGCCACGCCCGGGCCGCGCATCTTGGCCGGCGTGGGCGGCAAACCGAGTGCATGCAAAAGGAAGAATGATGAAGAGACAAGCACGAATCGCCCGATGGCTGCTCCCGCTCGGGCTGGCTTTCGCCTGGACAGCCCAGGCGCAAGTGCCATGGCCGACCAAACCCGTCCACATCCTGGTCGGATTCTCGGCCGGCGGTCCGACCGACGTCGTCGCGCGCGCGTTCGCCGAGCATGCGTCGCGCGCGCTCGGCCAACCCTTCGTGGTGGACAACAAGCCCGGTGCCAACACCATCCTGGCGGCGGAGGCAGTCGCGGCGGCACCTGCGGATGGTCACACGCTGCTGTTGGGTGCGACCAACCACACGATGATCCCGGCGCTCTACAGCGGCCGGGTCAAGTTCGATGCCGTGCGTTCGTTCGCTGCGGTGTGCTCGCTGGCGGCAAGCCCCACGGTTTTGGTTGTCGGTCCCGCCTTGCCTGTCAGGTCGCTGGCCGAGTTTCTGAAAGAGGTCAAGGCGTCTCCTGGCAAGCGCAGCTATGCCACGCCCGGGAGCGGGAGTTCCGGCCATTTCGCCAGCGAGCAGTTCACGCGCATCACCGGAACGTCGATGAATCACATCCCGTACAAGGGCGCTGCGCAAGCCATCAGCGACGTGATCGGCGGGCAGGTCGACAGTTCCTTCGCCACCCTCGGTTCGGTGTTCGCGCAGGTGCAGGCCGGCAAGCTGACCGCGCTGGCAGTCGCCGCGCCGGAGCGCTCGCCGCTCCTGCCCAAGGTCCCCACGTTCGGCGAGGCGGGTGTCTCGGGGTATTCAGCGGATGCCTGGTACGGGCTCCTCGCGCCGGCCGGAACGCCGCCCGCGGTCCTGGCGGAACTGCGGCGCGTGGCGACCGAATTCGTCCACAAGCCGGGCACGGTCGAGAAGTTCCGGCTGCTCGGGATGGAGACCCGCAACGCTTGCGGCGACGAGTTCACTGCGCAACTCGTGCGCGAGGTCAAGACGAACGGTGATCTTGCGCGTGCGCTGGATCTCAAGCCCGAATAAGCCGCCCGAGCCCGAACCGCGCGATCGACCTTCTTCAAATCCACAGAGACAACCCCCACCCATGACTCACATCTTCAAACACCTGCTCGCAGCGTGCCTCTTCATTGCAACCGCCGCGCACGCCGCTTTTCCGGATCGTCCCATCACGCTCGTCGTTCCCTACGCGCCTGGCGGCTCGGCCGATGCGCTGGCTCGCGTGCTGGCGGTTCGCATGGGCGCCAAGCTCGGGACCAGCGTGATCGTCGACAACCGCGCCGGAGCGAGCGGCACCATCGGCGCAGCCTACGCGGCAAAGGCGCAGCCCGACGGCTACACCATGCTCTACGACGCGACGCCGTTCTCGATCAATCCGCACCTGTTCCCGCGCATGCCCTACGCAGGCGACGCCTTGCAGCCGCTGTCGCTCGTTGCGCTCGCGCCGAACATCATCATCGTCAAGGCAGACTCGCCCATCAAGGACGTCAAGGACCTGGTCGCCAAGGCCAAGGCGTCGCCGGGCAAGATCAACTTCGCTTCGGGCGGCAGCGGCACCGTTCAGCGTCTGGCCGCGGAACTGTTCCGCCAGCAACTCGATCTCGACATGGTCCACATCGGATACAAGAGCGGCGGCCCGGCCATCGTCGATGTCACCGGGGGTCAGGTCGATTTCATGTTCAGCACCATCGCGGCGTCGTATCCGCTGGTGTCCTCGGGCAAGCTGCGGGCGCTGGCTGCCTCTTCTCCGGAACGCTCGAAGCGTCTGCCGGAGGTGCCGACCGTGGCTGAAACCGTCATCCCAGGCTACGAAGCCTTCGAATGGAACGGTGTGCTGCTGCCGGCCGGCACCCCCGAGCCGGTCGTCGCCAAGCTCCAGAAGGCCCTGGTCGAAGTGCTGCAGGAAGACGAAGTCAAGCAACGCTTCAACGACGTGGGTGTTCAACCGGTCGGATCCACGCCGGCGGCGTTCGCCGCCTTCCTGAAGAAGGAAGACACGAAGTGGGCGGAAGTGATACGCAAGGGCCACATCAAGCTCGACTGAACCGCGATGCACGACCGCACCCTGTCTCGCCCCGTGCCGCATTCGCGCGGCCTGGGCCGGCCGTCACGCACCTTGCCGCCGAAGTCGTGCGACAGCCACATGCACATCTTCGACCCCCGCTTCGCTCCATCGCCGCACTGGAATCGACAGCCACCCGACGCGGGCGTCGATGTCTACCGGCAGCTGCAGCAGCGGCTGGGAACGTCGAGAGCGGTGGTCGTCAATCCGTCGACCTACGGAACCGCCAACGAATGCTTGCTGGATGCGCTCGAACGTTTGGGACAGGGTGCGCGCGGCGTTGCAGTGGTCGGGGAACACACCGAAGACGCCGTGCTCGACCGGCTCGCGGCGCGGCGAGTCTGCGGCCTGCGTGTGAACTTCGTGACGCCGCAATCGTGGGGAGTGACCACGCCTCGCATGCTCACGACGCTTGCCGCCAAGGCCGCCCGGTTGGGCTGGCATGTTCAGGTCTTTGCAGAGGCCGAGCAACTCGTTGCACTCGAATCGGTTCTGGACGCCTTGCCGGCGCCCTTGGTGATCGACCATCTGGGACGCATCGATCGCTCGGGCGGGACGTCGCAGGCCGCGTTCGCCACGATCAGGCGGCTGCTCGATCGTGGCAACACGTGGCTGAAGTTGTCCGGGGCGTACATGCGCTCTCGTGATGGCGGCCCGGACTATGCCGATACGCATGCACTCGGACGCGCTCTGGTGCAGGCCGCGCCGGAACGAATGGTCTGGGGCAGCGACTGGCCGCACACGACCGAAGTGCCCGGCACGGTCGATGACGCTGCCCTGGTCGACCTCCTGCGCACGTGGTGCGAGGACGATCGGTTGATGGATCGCGTCCTCGTCGAAAATCCGGCGCAGCTCTACGGCTTCGGCGACGCGTGACGGCAAGTCGAGAGCTGCAAGATTCATCCACGCCGCGACAGCGGCGCCTCGACCCGAAGCCCATGTTCTTTCTACAGCCACCGCAGGTTCGAGAGCTCGAACTGTTCTCCCGCATGCCCGACGTCTTCCGCAGGCCGGAGCGCAGCGCGTGGTCCGATGCCAACCGCGGCGGCCAACTCACCGACTCCTTTCTCGAGGGGCCGGTCTTCGATGGACTGGGCAACCTCTACGTCACCGATATTCCCTTCGGTCGCATCTTTCGCATCGACGCCGACGGCGGATGGACGCTGGTCACCGAATACGGGGGCGAGCCGAACGGCATGAAGTTCCTGGATGAACACACGTTGCTCGTGACGGACTACAAGAACGGCCTGATGTGCGTGGACATCCGGACCGGAGACGTGACACCGCATCTCCAGCGCCGCAATTCCGAGAGCTTCAAGGGCTTGAACGATCTGGTGCTGGACGCCGCCGGCAACATCTACTTCACCGACCAGGGGCAGTCCGGGCTGCACGATCCCACCGGCCGTCTTTTCCGTCTGCGTCCGAACGGCCAACTCGACCTGCTGCTGTCCAATGTTCCCAGCCCGAACGGCGTGGCACTGTCGCCGGACGGCAAGGTGCTGTATCTCGCGGCGACGCGCGGCAACTGCGTCTGGCGAGTGCCATTGCTGGACGACGGAAGTGTGGCCAAGGTCGGCCAGTTCTTCACGTCGTACGGGCCCAGCGGGCCGGACGGCCTCGCCGTCGACGTCCAGGGCCGGCTGCTGGTCGCCAACCCTGGCCTGGGGTATGTGTGGGTGCTGAATCCGCGCGGCGAGCCCGCCATGGTGCTTCGGGCGCCGGCGGGCCACTCGACCACGAACCTGGCGTTCGGCGGCGAGAAGCGCTCGACGGTGTACGTGACCGACTCCACCAGCGGCAGCGTGCTGAAGTCGCAACTCGACGTGCAGGGGGTGGAGCTTCATCGGCGCTCTCCATCGACCGCCGCTGCGAGTTCTGCGATGCGTCCCGTCGGCTAGGGGCGCGGCTGCGCAAAGGTGCTCGCGTTGCGCGCTTGCATACGGGTTGCGCTCACTGAAACGCCACCTCTGCAAAACTCCGCAGCTTCCGGCTGTGCAGCCGCGTCGAGCCTTCGCTGCGCAGGATCTCGATGGCGGCCATGCCGATGCGCAGGTGCTGCTCGACGCGTTCGCGGTAGAAGTGGTTGGCCATGCCCGGGAGCTTGATCTCGCCGTGCAGCGGCTTGTCGCTGACGCACAGCAGCGTGCCGTAAGGCACCCTGAATCGGAAACCGTTGGCGGCGATGGTGGCGCTTTCCATGTCGAGCGCGACGGCGCGGCTCTGGCTGAAGCGGCGCTGGGGCTGGTTGCCGGGCAGCAGTTCCCAGTTGCGGTTGTCGGTGCTGGCGACGGTGCCGGTGCGCATGATCTTCTTGAGCTGGCTGCCCTGCATGCCGGTGACGTCGGCCACCGCCTGTTCGAGCGCGAGCTGGATTTCCGACAGCGCCGGGATCGGCACCCACAGCGGCAACTCTTCGTCGAGCACGTGGTCTTCGCGCACGTAGGCATGGGCCAGCACGTAGTCGCCGAGCTGCTGGCCCTGGCGCAGGCCGGCGCAGTGGCCGAGCATCATCCACGCGTGCGGGCGCAGCACCGCGACATGGTCGGTGATGGTCTTGGCGTTGGCCGGGCCGACGCCGATGTTGACCATCGTGATGCCGGTGCGGTCTTCGCGCACCAGGTGGTAGGCCGGCATCTGCGGCAGACGCGGGGGCGGCGTGCCTTGCGTGCCGTTCAGCGCGTCACCGAAGTTCTCGCTCGAACCGGCCGGCAGCCCGCGCCGGCGCGTGATGACGTTGCCCGGCTCGATGAAGGCGACATAGCCACTGTTCTCGTCGGCCATCGCTTCGCGCCCGAGACGCACGAACTCGTCGATGTAGAACTGGTAGTTGGTGAACAGCACGAAGTTCTGGAACCACTCCGGCGCGGTGCCGGTGTAGTGGCGCAGCCGGTGCAGCGAATAGTCGACCCGCGCAGCGGTGAACAAGGACAGCGGCATGGCCTCGCCCGGCTGTGCGACGAAGGTGCCATTGGCGATGCCGTCGTCCATCGCGGCCAGGTCGGGCAGGTCGAACACGTCGCGCATCAGCGCGCGCCGCTCGACGCTCATCGTGCCTTCGATGTGGTCGTTCTCGGCGAACGAGAAGTGGATCGGGATGGGCTGCGTGCTGGTCCCGACCTCGATCTCGACCTGGTGGTTTTCGAGCAGCAGGCGGAACTGTTCCTGGTAATAGCGCGAAAACAGATCGGGGCGCGTCAGCGTCGTCTCGTAGCGCCCCGGCCCGGCCACGAAGCCGTAGCTCAATCCCGCATTCGCCGGCGGCGTGAGCCGCGACACCGTGTGCGTGTGCACCCGCACGAACGGATAGCAAGCCCGAACCCGCCCCGGCAGACTCTCCCCCGCCACGAAGCGCAGCATCGCGTCCCGCAAATGCTGCAAGCCCCCGTTGTAGATCGACCGAACCTGGTCCAGCGCCGCCGCAGCATCCGAAAACCGCGCTGGCGCAATGAAAGCTGGCATATATGGCATCGCCGGATTGTGCCCCGCCCGCATTGCGCGAAGCCGGGGGGCTAGGCCCTCATCGTCACGAACTCCTCCGCAGCAGTCGGATGGATCCCGATGGTGCTGTCGAACACCGCCTTGGTCGCGCCCGCGCGCATTGCCACCGCGAAGCCTTGCACGATCTCTCCCGCGTCCGCGCCGACCATGTGGATGCCGACCACGCGGTCGCTGGCCTTGTCAACGACGAGCTTCATGAACGTGCGCTCCTTGCTCCCCGACAGCGTGTGGCGCAGCGCGCGGAATTCGCTGCTGAACACGGTGACGTCGCCGAACTTGTCGCGTGCCTGCGCCTCGGTGTAGCCGCAGGTGCCGATGTTCGGATGGGTGAACACGGCCGTGGGCGTGAACTCGTAGTCGAGCTGGCGCTGCCCCTTGCCGAAGAGCGCGTCGACGACGACCATCGCCTCGGCCAGCGCCACCGGCGTGAGCTGCTGCCTGGTCGACACGTCGCCCACGGCGAAGACCGACGGCACCGAGCTGCGGTAGTGCGCATCGACCACCACGCCGCCGCGCGCATCGAGCTTCACGCCGAGTGCTTCGAGACCGAGGCCCTGGGTGTTCGGCACGCGGCCGGTGGCGTAGAGGATCGCGTCCACATCCACGCGCTGGCCGCGGCCGAGCATGGCGCACAGGCCCTCGGGCCGCCGCGTGATCATCTCGACTTCGGAATTCAACCGGATGTCGATGCCTGCGCGCCGCATCTCGCTGGCTAGGAACTGGCGCACGTCGTCGTCGAAGCCGTTCAGCAGGTGCGCGTTGCGCTGCACCTGGATCACTTCGGAGCCGAGCCCATTGAAGATGGAGGCGAACTCGCAGGCGATGTAGCCGCCGCCGACCACCAGCAGGCGCTTGGGAAACGGGTCGAGGTCGAACATCGCGTCGGACACGACGACATGTTCACGCCCCGCGACGTCGGGCACGAAGGGCATGCCGCCCGTGGCGATCAGCATGTGCTTTGCCGTGTGCCGCTTCTCGCCGACCTGCACGGAGTGCGGGTCGGCCAATTGGGCCCAGCCCTGGATCAGCGTGACGCCCGCGCCGTCGAGCAGGCCGCGATAGACGCCGTTGAGACGATGGATTTCATCGGCGCGCCGGCTCTTGAGCGTGGCCCAGTCGAAGTGCGGCTCGCCGATCTTCCAGCCGTAGCCGGCGGATTCCTCGAACGATTCGGCATAGCCCGCGGCATAGCTGTAGAGCTTCTTGGGAATGCAGCCCACGTTGACGCAGGTGCCGCCGAGTTCGGCGCATTCGGCGAGTGCCACGCGGGCGCCGCGCTGCGCGGCCATGCGGGCAGCCCGAACGCCGCCGCTGCCGCCGCCGATCACGAAAAGGTCGAAGTCGAATGTTTGCATGAGGGCTCCTTCGATTCGACTGTAGCCGGGCGAGCGGCCGGACAGCGAGACGGGCGCCGGCACTGGTGCGCGATGCGACCGCGCGTGTGACCGTACGGGAGCCGAGCCGAGCCGAGCCGAGTTGCGTTGCGTTGTGACGCTGCCGCGCGCTACGGCCGGTCGCCGATGCCGAGCGGCTCGTTCCTCGGCAGGCCCGGAGCGCGAGGCCCGCCGCCCAACTGGATCTGCGATTGACCGGGTTGGAAGCGTTGCGCCCTCTGTTGCTGCTGTTGCTGAATCTGCTGCTGTTGAAGCTGCAGTTGTTGCTGCTGCTGCACGGCGCGCTGCTGGGCCTGCTGCGCTTCCTGCGCCTGGCGCATCGCCTGCTGCTGCTGCAGGACCTGCATCTGCTGCTGGGCTTGCTGCGCCTGCATCTGCTGCTGCGCGCGCAAGGCCTGCTGCTGCAGTTGAAGCTGTTGCACCTGTTGGGCCTGCTGCTGTTGCTGCATCTGCTGCTGGCGTTGCGCGTTCTGCTGCTGCATCTGGAACTGCTGCTGCGCCTGAGCCTGCGCTGCGCGCTGTTGCATGTCCTGCTGCTGGCGGTTCACCATCTGCTGCTGCAACTGTTGTTGCTGAATCTGTTGCGCCTGCTGGGCCTGCAGCATCTGCTGCGCCTGGCGGGACTGCTGCGCCTGCTCCTGCGCTGCGCGCTGCTGGAATGGCTGCTGAAACTGCTGTTGGCGCCAGCCCTCCGGCTCCTGACGGCGTTCGAAGCCCGCTGCACTTCGCGGCAGGTTCCTCGGCTCGCGGCCGATCGACGCCGGCGGCGCGGCGCCGACGGGTCGTCCGAAGACATCGACCGGGCGTTCGCCGCGCAGCGGAACGGGTGCCGCCACGCCGACCGGAATGGCCGCCGTCCGGTCTTGCGGCAGGCGGACGAAGTCGCGGCGCGAGACCGGGCCGCGGCCGAAAGCATCCATGGGCACGACGGTGACCGCTCCGGGCGTGTTGCGGTGCGCGTAGCCAGGTTCGCGCGTGGCCCACTGACTTCCGAGCGCGGCGGAGCGATTGGCGTTGTCGATGTAGCGATCGCTCGCGCGAAAGCCGGGTCGCCATGCTTCGCCGGGCGCCAGCGGAAACCAGCCGACGCCGTTGCGCCCGCCGCCGATCGGCAGGCCGCCCTGCGCGCCCGGGTTGCCGCCGACGAAGCCGACCAGCGCCGGTGCGAACACCGGTCGAGCCTGCCGAGGGCCCGGCACCCAGCCCCAGCGCGAGCCGACGCGTGCCCAGCGGCCATAGTGCGACGGCGCAAAGCCCCACGGGGCCGCGTCGACCCAGGTCCAGCCCCAGGGCGCCACGTTGACCCACTGGCCGTCGCGGTAAGGCGCCCAATCGGCATCGACACCGTGCGGGTACCAGACGTTGCCCAGGCCCGATTCGTTCTGCCAGTCGCCGTACGCGTCGAGCGCCTGATAGCCGACGACTTCCCGCGAGACGTAGCGCGCGGCGATCGACTGGTCTTCGACGCGGTCGCGCTCGGCCACCCATCGGTCGAAGGCGGCGCCGGCCCGCACCGGCGAACCGCTCACGGCCGCGAGGTTGCGCCCGGACACCGTGATCTGCTGGCGGCCGCCGAGCGGGATCGATTCGCCGCCTTCGCCCAACAGCGTCACGCTGCCCGAGGCGACCGCGATGCGCGTGGTGTCCGTCGCGGGATCGACGTCGATGCGAAAGTCGCCGGGCGTTTCGATGGCCACGGCCAGGTTCGGCGTGTCGACCTCGAAGCGCTGGGCCACGCCCGAGCCGTCGTCGCGCACGCGCAGCTGGACGCTGCCCTGGAGCGCCGTCATCGTCGCGCCCTCGTCGTCGATGTCGTCGAGCGCGACGCTGGTCTGTTCGTCCATGCGAAGCGCGGCGGAGCCCAGATGCACTTCGGCGCGTGCGTTGCGGTCGGTCCAGACGCGGTCGCCGCGTGTCATCGGGCGGTTCGGCACCACGTCGTACCAGCTGTCGTCGCCGGCCGGAGAAAAGCTGACCGTGCCCTGATGGAAGTTGAGGCGCGCCACCCGGCCGGGTGGGTCGTCCTGCGCCGAGGCTTGCCATCCGGCAAGAAGCAGCGCCACGCCGATCAGCCAGCCGGCGGGTCGGCGAAATTCGGAGGAACGGGCACGGGGTTTCATGGTGAATCCTGAGGTGGTCGCTGCATTAACGCCTCAGGGCGTGTCGGCGCTGGCACCCGCTTTGCAAAG
This sequence comes from Gammaproteobacteria bacterium, assembly GCA_018820395.1. Lineage (GTDB taxonomy): Bacteria > Pseudomonadota > Gammaproteobacteria > Burkholderiales > Burkholderiaceae_C > Variovorax. The sequence goes on from JAHJOG010000042.1 coordinate 9,349, forward strand.
TTTGTGCAAACGGCTTCACCGAAAGCAACCGCCGGCGGTCGTCGGCTGCGGCGCGCCGGGCGTCGGTGCGTGGCCGGCAGGCGGCACGGAGCAGTTGCACAATGCGGCGATCAGCAGCCTGGCTTCCGCTATTCATGCGGTTGCCTCATCGCCACCAGGAGCATTGCATGAGTTCATCCGATTCGAAGCCCGCGTCACCCGCCCAAGGCTATGCCGGCGACGTCACGCCCGAACAGGCGGCCGCCTGGGTCGCCGCAGGCGAGGCCGTGATGGTCGACGTGCGCAGCGACGCCGAACGCGAGTGGGTCGGCTTCGTGCCCGGCGCCGTCGGTCTGGCGTGGAAGCAGTGGCCCGGCATGGCGCTCAACCCGGTGTTCGACGAAGGCCTGCGCGCCGCGGTGCCGCAGGGCAAGAAGGCTGTCTTGCTGTGCCGCAGCGGCGTGCGTTCGATCGCCGCCGCGAAACGCGCCACCGAACTCGGCGTGGAGGCGTACAACATCCTCGAAGGTTTCGAGGGCGACGCGGACGAGCACGGCCATCGTGGGGCCAAGGGCGGCTGGCGCTTGCGAGGCCTGCCCTGGAAGCAGAACTAGTCGCGCTTCCAGCGCCCCGGCGCCGTGTTCACTTCGCGGGCGGGATGCGCAGCTTCTGGCCGGGGTAGATCTTGTCGGGATGGCTCAACATGGGCTTGTTGGCCTCGAAGATCTGGTTGTACTTGTTGGCGTCGCCGTAGTACTTCTTGGAGATCGCCGACAGCGTGTCGCCCTTGACGACGTCGTGGTATTGCGCGGCGTCCGCTGCAGGTGCCACCAGCTTGTTGTCGACCTGGGTCACGTTGGCCACGTTGCCCGCCGCGAGCGAGGCCTTCTCGCTGGCTTCCTGCGACGGCGCCTGGCCTGACAGAGTCACGATGCCGGACGCGGCCACGTAGGTGACTTCCAACTCGGTGAGGCCCAGCTTCTGCGTCTCGATGTAGGTCTTGATGGCTGCCCCGGCCGCCTTGTCGGCCGCACCGGGCTCGCTCGAACCCGGCTCGGCAGCCTTGGCCGACGACCCGCCGAACAGCTTCTCTCCCGCTTCCTTGATGAAACTCAGCAAACCCATGGTGTTCTCCTGATGCCTGGTTGATCGGTGGTGGCGCTCACTTTACCTTTCGCGCATGACGTTCCTGCGTAGGCAACGGCCGCGAACGAAAGTTCGCAATAATGCCCCGCATGACTTTCCTTGCGATCGACATCGGCAACACACGCCTCAAGTGGTCGCTCTACGAGGCCCCGTGCCTGGGCGCGAAGCAGATCGCCAGCGGCGCCGAGTTCCTGGACCACATCGAGCGGCTCGCCGAAGGCCCGTGGGCCGATCTGCCGGCCGCGGATTCGATGCTGGGTTGCGTGGTGGCCGGCGACGCAGTGCGCCGACGGGCCGAAGAGCAGCTCGTGGAGCGCTTCGATTGCGTCCCGCGCTGGGTGGTCTCCACGACCGCCGAGGCCGGCATCGTCAACGGCTACGACCATCCGACCCGGCTGGGCTCCGACCGTTGGGTGGCCATGATCGGCGCGCGCCATCGCATGCTCGCGCAAGGCCCGGCGCGGCCCATGGTGGTGGTGATGATCGGCACGGCCGTCACCGTCGAGGCGATCGACGCGCACGGACGGTTCCTGGGCGGGTTCATCCTCCCGGGTCACGGGATCATGCTGCGCGCGCTCGAATCCGGCACGGCCGGCCTGCACGTGCCGACCGGCGAGGTGTGCAACTTCCCGACCAACACCAGCGACGCGCTCACCAGCGGCGGCACCTTCGCGATCGCCGGGGCCATCGAGCAGATGGTGCATCACGTTCGTGCGCACTGCGGCGCCGAGCCGGCTTGCTACATGACCGGCGGCGCGGCCTGGAAGATGGCGCCGAACGTGAACCGCGCCTTCGAACTGGTCGACAGCCTGATCATGGACGGCCTGCTGGTCATCGCCGCGGAGCGCGCCGCCGCCAACTAGCGGCCCAGGAGCTGCGTGACGGCGTGAATCGCGAGGCCCACCAGCCCGCCGACCAGCGTGCCGTTGATGCGGATGAACTGCAGGTCGCGGCCGATGTGGCGTTCGAGTTCGAGCGTCATCTCGTCGGTGTTCCATTGGGCGACGCGCTCCTCGATGTAGCGGCGGATGTCCTCGCGGTAGCGTTCGATGGCGCGCGGCGCCGCCTTCATGATCTGCTCGTTGATCCATTCGCGCACCGGCGCGTCGGCGCGCAGCCGGGCGCCCAGTGCGCCGGCCATGTCGGAAATGCGCAGGCCGATGGTCGAGTCTGGTCGCTGCAGGTCTTCGTCGAGCCAGGCCAGCAACTCGCTCCACAGGCCGTGCAGGTAGTTGCCCAGCGCGGGATGCGCCTGCAGGTCGGCTCGGATGGCTTCTCCGCGGCGGCGGAATTCCGGGTCGTCCTTGAGCCGTGCGATGAACTCATGGACGAAGGTGTCGAAACGCTCGCGCATCGGATGGGCCGGGTCGGCCGCCATGTCGGCCACGGTGCGCGCCGCCGCGGCGACGATCTTGCGCGTGGCGACGCGGGCCGCGACCTGGTCGAGCCCCACGTAGCGCAAGGCCTTGACTTCGCGCGCGATCGCTTCGGTGACGCGGTCCTGCATTTCGTCGCCGTCGATGGCGCCCGCCACCAGCCCGAGCACGTCGTCGAGCAGGGCCTGGTGCCGGCCGCCGGCGGTGAGCGCGTCCAGAGCCTGGCCGGCGAGGTTTGCGATGTCGACCTTGTCGAGCCCGGTGGCCGCCGTGCGCCCCAGAAAATCGCGCACCCGCTGGTCGTCGAACGCCGCCAGCCCGAAGCGCGCCGCCGCGACCAGATGGCCGCTCAGCGCGGTCCGGCTTTCGGGGCGCGAGAGCCAGCGTGCGAGCCGGGCGGCCGGGTCGAACTGCGACAGCTTGGCGAGCACCTGCGGCGTGCTCAGGAAGTTGTTGCAGATGAAGCCCGCCAGGCGCGCGCCGATGCGTTCCTTGTTGGCCGGGATGATGGCCGTGTGCGGGATCGGCAACCCGAGCGGATGGCGAAACAGCGCCGTGACGGCGAACCAGTCCGCCATGGCGCCCACCATGGCGGCCTCGGCGAAGGCCGCCACGTAGCCCCACGCAGGATGGCCGTCCGCGAGCCAGGTCGCGAGCGCGTACAGAAGGGCCGCGGCGCAGAGCAGGCCGAGCGCAGCGCGCTTCATCGACGGCTTTCGGTCGGCCGCGGGAAAGGCATCGCTAGCGGATGTCCCGGGTCCTGGCGAGCCCTTGCAGGAAGGCTTCGCAACGCGCGAGCTGATCGAGGCTGACGAATTCGTCCGGCTGGTGCGCCTGCTCGATGCTGCCGGGCCCGCACACCACCGTGGGGATGCCGGCGCCCTTGAAGATGCCGGCCTCGGTGCCGAACGCCACCAGCGTCGTGCGCGACTCGCCGGCCAGGCGCTGGGCGAGCCGCGTGACCGGTTCGCTGTCGGAACTCAGGAAGCTGGGCACCTCGCAGATCGTCTCGAAGCGAAACCCCGCTTCAGGCGCGACCTTCTTCATGGCCTCTTCGGTGCGGCCGGCGTAGGCGGTCACTTCGCGCTGCATCTTCTGCACGTCGGAGGTCGGCAGGTTGCGGAACTCGTAGCGGAACTCGGCGTCGCGCGGCACCACGTTGTCGGCGATGCCGCCGTGGAACTGGCCCACGCTGGCGGTGCTGAAGGGCACGTCGAATCCTTCGTAGCGCGGCTCGCTGCGCTCGAAGGCCTCGGCCATGTCGCGCACCTTGCCGACCACCCGCGCAGCCATCTCGATCGCGTTGACGGACTGCGGCGTGAGCGAAGAATGCGCTTCCTTGCCGCGCACGCAGCATCTGTAGCGGTAAACGCCCTTGTGCGCGATGGCCGGGATCATCGAGGTCGGCTCGCCGATGATGCAGGCGAGCGGGCGGATATCCTGCTCCTTCATGTCGGCGATCAGCTCGCGCACGCCGAAGCAGCCGACCTCCTCGTCGTAGCTGAAGGCGAAATGGACGGCAAAGGGCGAGTCGCTTTCCACGAAGCGCTCGGCGTTGGCCAGCGCGATGGCGATGAAGCTCTTCATGTCGGCCGAACCGCGCCCGTAGAGCCGGGGCTCGGTGCGCGCCGCTTCGGCGTCGTCGTTGTCCTGCGGCCAGTCCTGCACCACGGCCGACAGCGGGTCGACGCTCCAGGCCTGGCCGTCCCACGGCACGGTGTCGGTGTGGCCGGAGACGATCACGCCCGCAGGCTTGCCTTCGCCGAGCGTGGCGAACAGGTTGGCCTTGGTCCGGTCCTTGTTGTAGGTGATGCGGCTGCGCACCCCGAGCGTGCCCAGGTGCTCGCGGGCGAAGTCGATCAGTTCGAGATTGCTGTGGGCGCTGACGGTGTTCATGCGCACCAGCGTCTGGGCGAATTCCAGGGAGCGCGGGGATATCACGAGGGGCATCCGGGCCATTCTCCGGGAAGTCGGACGATTCGGCACGGTCTTTGCTGCGCTTTGCGGCGTTGACCTGCAAAGCCTAGACTGGCGCCATGAAACTCATCGATTCCCTGGTCACCCAGGCTGCCGGCATCGCAGCGGTGCGACGCGACCTGCATGCCCACCCCGAACTCTGCTATCAGGAGGTCCGCACCGCCGACGTGGTGGCGGCCAAGCTCACCGAATGGGGGATTCCCATCCATCGCGGGCTCGGCACCACCGGCGTGGTCGGCATCGTCAAAAACGGAAGCGGCACCCGCGCCGTGGGCCTGCGTGCCGACATGGACGCGCTTCCCGTGACCGAACTCAACACCTTCGCCCATGCCAGCAAGCACCAGGGCAAGATGCACGCCTGCGGCCACGACGGGCACACCGCGATGCTGCTGGCGGCCGCGCAGCACCTCGCGACGAACCGCCGTTTCGACGGCACCGTCTACCTGATCTTCCAGCCGGCGGAAGAGGGCGGCGGCGGTGCCCGCGAGATGATCAAGGAGGGGCTGTTCGACAAGTTCCCGATGGACGCCGTCTTCGGCATGCACAACTGGCCGGGCATGAAAGCCGGCCAGTTCGCCGTCAGCCCGGGGCCGGCCATGGCGTCCAGCAACGAATTCGTGGTGACCATTCGCGGGAAGGGAGGCCACGCGGCGCTGCCTCACACCGGCATCGACCCGGTGACGATCGGCTGCGAGATGGTGCAGGCCTTCCAGACCATCCTTACCCGCAACAAGAAGCCGACCGACGCCGGCGTGATCTCGGTCACCATGTTCCATGCGGGCGAAGCAAGCAACGTGATTCCGGACACCTGCGAACTCCAGGGCACGGTGCGCACCTTCTCGCTCGAGGTGCTCGACCTCATCGAGACGCGCATGAAGCAGGTGGCCGAGCACGTGTGCGCCGCGCATGGCGCGCAGTGCGACTTCAGCTTTCGCCGCAACTATCCGCCGACCATCAATTCCGCTGCCGAGGCGAACTTCGCCCGCCGCGTGATGGCCGGCATCGTCGGCGAAGACAACGTGCTGGTGCAGGAACCCGCCATGACGGCCGAGGACTTCGCCTTCATGCTGCTCGAGAAGCCGGGCGCCTATGCCTTCATCGGCAATGGCGACGGCGCCCACCGCGACCTGCACCACGGCGCCGGTCCCTGCACGCTGCACAACGCGAGCTACGACTTCAACGACGAACTCATCCCGCTGGGCGCGACCTGCTGGGTGCAGATCGCCGAGCAGTTCCTTGCGGCGAGCCCGGCGACGAAAGGCGGCGCAGCATGATCGCGATCGCCGAGGCCTTCGCGCCGAGCTATGCCCTGGCCCGACAGAACTTTCTGCGGGGTTGCGCCGCCGCCGGGCTCGCGGTGCGACCGCGCGTCCATCCTCTCAAGGGCCGCGAAGGCGAAGAACTGGCGCTCGACGTGGCGCTCGACGGACAGGCCGGCGCCGACAAGCTGCTCATCGTCACGAGCGGCTGCCATGGCATCGAGGGCTACTGCGGCAGCGGCGTCCAGACCTTTGCGCTGCACGATGCCGAGTGGCGCGACAAGGCGCGTGCGCAGGGCGTTGCGGTGCTCTATCTGCATGCGCTCAATCCGCACGGCTTTTCGTACGGGCGCCGGGTGACGCAGGAAAACGTCGACCTCAACCGCAACTTCTTCGACTTCTCGCAGCCGCTGCCGGTCAATGAGCCTTACGCGAGCCTGCATCCGCTGCTCCTGCCCGACGAGTGGCCGCCTTCCGAGGCCAACCAGGCCGCGATCGGCGCGCGCATCGAGCGCGACGGCATGGCTTTCTATCAGGCGGCCATTTCGCGGGGGCAATACCAGTTTCCGGAGGGGCTCTTCTTCGGCGGCAACGCGCCGACGTGGAGCAACCTGACCTTGCGAGAGGTGTTGCAGAGCCACGTGCGCGGAACGCGTCGCGTCGCGTGGATCGACCTGCACACGGGGCTCGGCCCCAACGGCATCGGCGAGCGCATCTTCGCCTGCCGCGACGACAAGGCCGCTTACGCACGGGCCAACGCATGGTGGGGAACGCCGGCCGCACCTGTCACGTCGATCTATGACGGATCGTCCACCTCGGCTTTCCTGACCGGCCTGATGTGCAATTCGATCTACGAGGAATGCCCCGATTCGGAGTACACCTCGATCGCACTCGAATACGGCACCGTGCCGATGCTCGAGGTGATGACCGCGCTGCGCGGCGACCACTGGCTGCACAACCATCCGGAAGCGGACGAGGGCTTGGCACAGGCCATCCGCACGCGCATGAAGGACGCCTTCTACACCGACACCGATGCCTGGCGCGGCCAGATCATCAGCCAGGCGCGGCAGGCGTTGTTCCAGGCGGTCGACGGCCTCAGCGCGCCCTGAGGCTCGCGCGATTCAGGTGCGGATCCGTCCGTTCGCAGTGATCATCGACAGCTCGACGAAATTCGAGGCGACGTGATTGCGCGGCGAGAACTGCACGTCGAAGCCGCCGAACTGCTGGCGGTCGATGCTTTCGAGTCCGGCGATCAGGCCTTCGCGGCTCGGCTTGCCCGGCGTGCGCCGCAGGCCCTCGAGCAGCACCTTGGCCGCAAGATAGCCTTCGAGGCTCGAAAAATTCGCCTGGAGGTCGCCGCCGGCCTTGCGCATCGCCTCGGTGAATTCGCGCGTGATCGCGTTGGCCGGGTTGTACGGAGACGGCACCACCTGAGACACCACCACGCCGGCGCCGTCCTTGCCGAGTTCGTCGGACAGGGCCTGCGTGCCGACGAAAGACACGTTGAAGAAGGTGCCGCCGTAGCCCGCCTTGCGCGCCTGCCGGATGAAGGCCGCGCACGACTTGTAGGCGCTGATCTGCACCACCGCGTCGGGGCGCTGCGAGCAGATGGTCTGCACGGCCGCCGCCACATCGACCGAGTTGCGCTCGACGGTGGCCAGAGCCACGGGGCGCAGGTTCTGTTTGGCGAGCGCGCCGTTGACGCCGTCGAGCCCGGCCTTGCCGTACGAATCGTTCTGGTAGAAGACCGCGATCTTCTTCAGGCCCAGATTGGTGAGCTGCCGCACGATCAGCGCGGTTTCGTCGTCGTAGGAGGCTCGCAGGTGGAAGACGTTCTTGTGAAATGGTTCGCGCAGCGCCATCGCGCCCGTGAACGGCGCGATGAAAGGGATCTTGGCGTCCACCGCCAGCGGAAGCGCAGCCAGGCTGGTCGGCGTTCCGATGTAGCCGAAGAGTGCGAACGCATCGTCGGCGATCAGCTTGCGCGTGTTGGCCGTGCAGCGGTCGGGCTCGTAGCCGTCGTCCAGCTTGGCGATCTGGACCTCGCGGCGTCCGGGCTGCGCGTTGTACTGATCGAGCATCAGCTTCGCACCCTGGTAGAACTGGATGCCGAGCTGGGCAGCCGGCCCGCTGAACGCGGCCGACTGGCCGAGAATGAGCGGAATGTCGCTCTGTGCCCGGGCGATGCCGAATCCACCCACGGCCGCGGCTCCGGCCAGCACTGAAAAACCCGAGAAACGCCTGCGATCGATCATGGTCAAAATCCTCAGGCGCGATTCGAGCGCCTCAACCCGGACTTCGTGAACATGCCAAACGGCCTTGCTCCGCAGACTCTTTCGATGACTCCCCGAAACCTGGTGCTGGGCGCCTGCCCGCACGATTGCCCCGACACCTGCGCGCTCGTCACCACCGTGCAGGACGGCGTGGCGGTCAAGCTGCAGGGCAACCCTGCGCATCCGCACACCGCCGGCGTGCTGTGCACGAAGGTCTCGCGCTATATCGAACGCAACGACCACGCCGAGCGCCTCGTGCAACCACTCAAGCGGTCCGGCGCCAAGGGCAGCGGCCGGTTCGAGCCGGTGACCTGGGAGGCTGCACTCGACGACATCGCTCGCCGCCTGAAGAAGATCGCCGACGACGACCCGGAAAAGATTCTGCCGTACAGCTATGCCGGAACCATGGGTCTGGTGCAGGCCGAATCGATGGATCGTCGTTTTTTCCACAAGCTCGGCGCCTCTCTGCTCGACCGCACGATCTGCTCCACCGCGGGGGCTGAAGGCTTAAGTTTTACTTTGGGCGGCAAGGTCGGCATGCGGGTCGAATTCTTCGCCGAGGCCAAGCTGATCCTGATCTGGGGCAGCAACTCGATCGCGAGCAACCTGCACTTCTGGCGGCATGCGATGACGGCGCGCCGGGCGGGTGCGCGGCTGGTGTGCATCGATCCGCGACGTACCGAAACCGCAGACAAGTGCGACGAGCACATCGCGCTCCTGCCGGGCACCGACGGTGCTCTCGCGCTCGCGATGATGCACGAGCTCGTCGTCAACGATGGGCTCGACCACGACTACATCGAGCGCCACACGCTCGGCTGGGCGGCGCTGCGCGAGCGCGCCCTGCAGTGGCCGCCGGGGCGTGCGGCAGCCGTCTGCGGCGTGCCTGAAGCGCAGATCGTCGAGCTCGCACGGGCCTATGCGACTACGCGGCCTGCGGCCATTCGCCTCAACTACGGCATGCAGCGCGTGCGCGGCGGCGGCAATGCGGCGCGCGCCATCGCGAGCCTGCCCGCATTGGTCGGCGCCTGGCGCGATCGCGCGGGCGGGCTGCTCCTGAGCAGCTCGGGGCACTTTCCGGTCGATCGCGCGGTGCTGCAGCGGCCCGATCTCATGGGTGGCCGCCGACCGCGCACCATCAACATGAGCACCATCGGCGACGCGCTGCTCGACCGCTCGAAGCCCATCGAGGCAGTGGTGGTCTACAACAGCAACCCCGTGGCGATCGCACCCGAGTCGGGCCGGGTCGTTGCCGGCTTTGCGCGCGAAGACCTCTTCACGGTGGTGATGGAGCAGTTCCAGACCGACACCGCCGACTTCGCCGACTATGTGTTGCCGGCCACCACGCAGCTCGAACACTGGGACATCCACGTGAGCTACGGCCACACCGACGTGCTGCTCAATCGACCCGCGGTGGCGCCGCGCGGCGAGGCGCGCAGCAACGCGCAGGTTTTTCGCGAGCTCGCAGCGCGCATGGGCTTCGACGACCCGTGCTTCGCGGACGACGACCTGGCGTTGTGCCGCGCCGCATTCGCGCCCGGCGTGGTCGATTTCGAGCAGCTGGCAACGCAGGGATTCGCCAGCCTCGACCTGCCCGAAGCACCGTTTGCAGAAGGCAACTTTCCGACGCCGTCGGGCCGCTGCGAATTCTTCAGCGAGCGCCTGGCGGCGAGCGGCCAGGACGGCTTGCCCGACCACGTGCCCAACTACGAGCCGGCCGGGGCGTCGAAGGAATTCCCGCTCGCCATGATTTCTCCACCGGCGCGCAACTTCCTCAACTCTTCGTTCGTCAACGTGCGCAGCCTGCGCTCGATCGAGGGCGAGCCGCTGCTCGAAATCAACCCGGCCGATGCCGAAGCGCGCGGCATCGTGGACGGTGCCGTCGTGCGCGTGCACAACCAGCGCGGCGAATACATCTGCCGTGCGGCCGTCTCGCGCCGGGCCCGGCTCGGTGTCGTGCACGGGTTGGGCATCTGGTGGCGCAAGCTCGGCATCGAGGGCACCAACGTCAACCAGCTGACCAGCCAGCGCCTGACGGACATCGGCCGCGGGCCGACCTTCTACGACTGCTGGGTGGAGGTCGGGCCTTGCGCCGAGCGCAGCTGATGGGCCTGCGGCGCTGCATCGTCCGGGTCGCGGTGGCCAGTCTCGCGTGCGTCGCGCTCAGCGGCTGTGCCGAAGTCGGCTACTACTGGCAGTCGGCCAGCGGGCACCTGGCGTTGATGCATGCGGCGCGTCCGGTGCCGGAATGGCTCGACGATCCTCGGGCATCGGCGGCGCTCAAGGCCAAGCTCGCGCTCGCGCAACGCATCCGCCGCTACGCGGTCGACGAGCTGCACCTGCCCGACAATCCAAGCTACACGTCTTATGCCGACCTGCACCGTCCGGCGGCGGTGTGGAACGTGGTGGCCGCACCGCCGCATTCGCTCACGCTCAAGACCTGGTGCTTTCCGGTGGCGGGTTGCGTCGGCTATCGGGGCTACTACGCGCAGGCCGACGCCAAGTCCGAGGCGGCCGCGCAGGATGCGCTGGGCCTCGAGACCCTGGTGTATCCCGTGCCGGCCTATTCGACGCTGGGCTGGATGAACTGGGCCGGGGGCGACCCGCTGCTGTCGACCTTCATCGGCTACCCCGAAGGCGAACTCGCGCGCATCGTCTTTCACGAGTTGGCGCACCAGGTGCTCTACGTGTCGGGCGACACGGTGTTCAACGAGTCTTACGCAACGGCGGTCGAGCGCATCGGCGGTGAGCGCTGGTTGCTCACGCAGGCCGACGAGGCTGCGCGGCGCGAATACGCCGACTTCGATGCACGCCGGCGCCAGTTTCGCGCGTTGACCAACCGAACCCGCCGCGCGCTCGCTGCCGTCTACGCTTCACGTGAAGCGCAGGCAGAGGACTGGAAGTCGGTCGATGCGATGAAGCGACTGGCCATGGACGACTTCCGACAGTGCTACGCCAGGTTGCGCTCGACTTGGTCCGGCCCTCGGCAGGGCGCCTATGATCCCTGGGTGGCAGGCGCCAACAACGCGAGCTTCGGCGCGCAGGCGGCCTACGACGAATTGGTGCCGGGATTCGAAGCGCTCTTCGAGCGCGAAGGTCGCGACTGGCCCCGCTTCTATGCCGCCGTCAAGCGTCTGGCGGCCCTGCCCAAGGAAGAACGCCACCGGGCGCTCGAGACGCCTGCCGCACCGGCCACCACCGAGCGCGAGTCGCCGCGGGAACCCTGCCAACAACCCTATGGAGGCCCTGTTGCCTGACATTCACATCGAACGCAGCCACACGCTGGGCTTGCCGGCCGCCCGCGAAACCGCCCGCAATTGGCTGCAGCAGGCCGAGCGGGATTACGGCATGGAATGCGCCTACACCGAAGGCGACACCGTGGACGTCGCGCAATTCACCCGGGCCGGCATCGACGGCAGCGTCGAAGTGAGCGCCGAGCACTTCAAGCTGCACGCGACGCTCGGCTTTCTCTATGGGAGCTTCAGTGGGCAGATCGAGCAGCGGCTGCAGGAAAACCTCGACGCGATGCTCGGTGCACGCGACCCGGAAGACGGCGCCTACAACGACAAGGACTGGGCCTGAGGCAGTGCGCCGGCAACGCGCCTATTTGAGCGACTCGATCAGCTCGATGTAGCCCTGCTTGGCCTGGTCGGAAGACACGCCTTTCTGTGCGGTCCAGGCTTCCCACTTGGCACGCGCCACGACGTCGCTGAAGCTCGGTTTCTTCTCGGTGTTGTCGCCTGCGGTCGCCTGCTTGAAGAGCCCGTAGATCTTGAGCAGCGTGGGGTTGTCGGGACGCTCGGGGAGCAGGCGCGAATCGGCCTGGGCGGTTTCGAATCGGGCGTTCAGGTCATCGGACATGGAGCAGGTTTCTTGGACAAATCGGCATCTTAGGAGATGCCGCCGCGCTCAGTCGGACAGGCCGGCGCGCGCGAGTTCGATGTCCAGGCGTTCGCGCGCATCCTTCGGCGGTAACGAGGCCGCGCGTTGATAGAGCCGCGTGGCTTCGGCCATGCGCGAATCGCCATAAAGCATCAACAGCCCGCGTCCGTATTCGATGAGTCCGCGCGCCGACTGCGGACTGAGCTGAATCCCACGCTCGAACAGTTCGACCGCCACTTCGGTCCTGGCGCCATAGGTCATGCGTCCGACCAGCGGTCCGACCTTGTCGATGACCTCGGCATGGAAGGCGGCCAGCGCGATGTGCGCGTCGGCGTGGCCCGGCTGCAACTCGATCACCCTTTCGAGCGCGGCCTTGACCTTGCCGCCGAGCCCTTGCGCCAGCGCCCGCGCCACGCTGATGCCCTGGCTGTAGCGGCCGAGCACATAGGCCTGCCAGAAGAGCGCGTGGCAGTTGTCGGGCTCTCGTGTGCTCAGGGCGGCAGCGCGCTCGAAGACCGTCTTGAACAGCGACAGCCGCACAGTCTCGCGCGGCTCCAGATAGTCGGCATAGATGGCCGTGGCCTGGTCGGCCAGTGCCTGTCCTTCGCGGCCATGCTGCAGCCCGATGTCGGCGGCTCGTTCGAAGTCGCCGCTGTGATAGGCGGCCCACCCCTCGGCCAACGGGCCGGGCGCAGGCGGCTGCAGGCCCTGGCCGGCGTGCAGCCGGTCCCAGTGCGCGGCCAGCGTGCGTGCCTCGAAATGCGGCGCGTCTTCGTAGGGCATGCGCGTCCACGGCCGGTTGGCCGGCGACAGGGCGACCGAGGCCGGCGGGAATGGGTCGAGGGCCGGATCGTCCATCGGTATCAGGGGTTTGGCATCAGGCCGGCTCGAGCTCTGGCTCGCCGACATAGGCATTGCTCAGAGCCAGCAAGTGCAGGCGCTGTTCGCTGGCGAGGTAGGGGGCGAGCAGGTGCAGCGTGTGGTGCGCCCCGCGCAGCATCGCGCCCTGCGCAGGGCCGGGTTCGAGCGCCTGGCGCGGATTGCGCACGTATTCGTAGCTGAGCCAGTAGGTCAGCACCACCACCATGCTCTGGGCCAGCGGGTCGACTTCGCGCTCGTCCAACTGAAGATGTCCGGCCTCGGCCATGCCCGCGATGATGGCGCGGATCGCGGTGGCCTTGTCTTCGAGGACCTGCTGGAAGTGCGTCTCGATGTGCCGGTTTTTGCTCAGCAGGTCGTTGAGGTCGCGGTAGAGAAATCGGTAGCGCCAGATCAGCTCGAACAGGCTGTGCATGAAGAACCATGCGTCCTCGACGTCGTGGACGCCGCTGCTCGCGTGCAGCAGCTCGTTCAGCTCGGTCTCGTAACTCTCGTAGAGCCGGTTGATCAGCTCGTCCTTGGCGGGATAGTGGTAGTAGAGGTTGCCGGGGCTGATGCGAAGCTCGGCCGCCACGAGGGTCGTCGACACGTTCGGTTCCCCGAAACGGTTGAACAGGTCCAATGCCGCTTCGAGGATGCGTTGTGCAGTGCGGCGCGGCGCCTTCTTGGCCATGAGCTGAGCCCCCGGTTGTCTCCTTGCCGGACTCTAGCGCAACTGCGCCGCGCCGGGGAGCCTACTGGGGTTTGCGGCGCTGAGAAGGCCGCGGCGCCGAATCGGCAGGCTTGCGCGCCGCGGACTTGCGCGCCGGCCGAGGCGCCGGTGAGGGGGAGGGCGCATGTGCCGACTTCTGGCTCTGCAACTGCGCTTCGAGAGCGTCGACCCGCGCCTGCAGCGCCGCGACTTCCTTGGCGGACGGCATCCCCAGCCTTTCGAGCGCCCGGGCCACACGTTCCTCGAACAGTGTTTCGAGCTTGCCCCAGCTGCCCGCGGCCTTGTTGCCGAATCCGCTGGCGAACCCGGACATCCGCGCCTGCGCCTGCGCCAGAGTCTCTTCCGCCGCCTGCTGCGTCTTCTTCTGCACCGTCGTGCCGTCCTTCACCAGCGCCTCGAAGGCCTTGCTGCCTTCTTCCTGGATCTTGGCGAACGCGCCGAGGCCGGCGAGCCAGATCTGCTGCGCCGAGTCCTTCATGCGGTCGGCGGCCTTGTCGCTGTCGTCGTCTTTGTCTGCCATGGGAGGCTCCGGGTGTTTCGTTGGGATGAATGCGCCTACTCTAGCGGGATGGCGAAAGCAGTCCAGAGCGTTTGTCCGCTTCGTCTTGATACATGTTTGCGGATGGGATAATGCCGCGCTGGTGTGAGACTGCGCAAGGTGAGCACCGCTTCGGACAACCCTGCGGGAGTAACAACACATGATCCTCGTCACCGGCGGCGCCGGATTCATCGGAGCCAATTTCGTCCTCGAATGGACGGCTCGCTCCGACGAGCCCGTTGTCAACCTCGACAAGCTGACCTACGCCGGCAACCTCGAAACCCTCGCGTCGCTCACAGGATATCCCAGGCACATCTTCGTGCAGGGCGACATCGGCGACAGCGCCCTGGTCGACCGCTTGCTTGCCGAACACCGGCCGCACGCGGTGCTCAATTTCGCGGCCGAATCGCATGTCGACCGGTCGATCCACGGCCCGGAAGACTTCGTGCAGACCAACGTACTGGGCACCTTCCGGCTGCTCGAATCGGTGCGCGGATTCTGGAGCGGGCTGGGCGAAGGCGAGAAGGCGGCGTTCCGGTTTCTGCACGTGTCGACCGACGAGGTTTATGGGTCGCTCTCGGCCACCGACCCGGCATTTACCGAAGACAACAAGTACGAGCCCAACAGCCCCTATTCGGCGAGCAAGGCCGCCAGCGACCACCTGGTGCGGGCCTGGCACCACACCTACGGCCTGCCGGTGCTCACCACCAACTGTTCGAACAACTACGGGCCCTTTCATTTTCCGGAAAAACTGATCCCGCTCATGATCGTCAACGCGCTCGCGGGCAAGCCGCTGCCGGTCTACGGCGACGGCATGCAGGTGCGCGACTGGCTCTACGTCAAGGACCATTGCAGCGCCATCCGGCGCGTGCTCGAAGCCGGGCGGCTCGGAGAAACCTACAACGTCGGCGGCTGGAACGAAAAGCCCAACATCGAGATCGTGCGCACCGTGTGCGCGCTGCTCGACGAGCTGAGCCCGCGCGCCGACGGCCGCCCCTACAGCGATCAGATCAGCTACGTCACCGACCGCCCCGGCCACGATCGTCGCTACGCCATCGACGCACGCAAGCTCGAACGCGAGCTGGGCTGGAAGCCCGACGAAACCTTCGACACCGGCATTCGCAAGACCGTCGAGTGGTACCTCGCCCACGGCGACTGGGTGCGCAACGTGCAGAGCGGCGCCTACCGCGAGTGGGTCGAAAAGCAGTACGACGCGGCGCCCGCGAAGGTGCGCGCATGAAGCTGCTGCTGTTCGGCAAGGGCGGGCAGGTCGGTTGGGAGCTGCAGCGCAGCCTGGCGCCGCTGGGCGAACTGGTGGCGCTCGACTTCGACAGCACCGAGTTCCATGCCGACTTCGCCCGGCCGGAGCAGTTGGCCGAGACCGTGCGGAGCGTCAGGCCTGACGTCATCGTCAATGCCGCTGCGCACACCGCCGTCGACAAGGCCGAGAGCGAGCCCGAGTTCGCGCGCACCCTCAACGCCACCTCGCCCGGCGTGGTGGCCGAGGCCGCCGCCGAGGTGGGCGCACTGATGGTTCACTATTCCACCGACTACGTGTTCGACGGGAGCGGCCATGCGCCCTGGCACGAAGACGATGCCACCGGCCCGCTCAGCGTCTACGGCCGGACCAAGCTGGAAGGCGAACAGCTCGTGGCCCGGCATTGCCCGCGGCACCTGATCTTTCGCACCAGCTGGGTCTACGCGGCGCGCGGCGGCAACTTCGCCAAGACCATGCTGCGGCTGGCCAAGGAGCGCGAGCGGCTCACCGTCATCGACGACCAGCACGGCGCACCCACGGGCGCAGAGCTGCTGGCCGACGTCACGGCGCATGCGATCCGCGACACCTTGCGCGACGAGGCCAAGGTCGGCCTTTATCACCTCGTGGCCGGCGGCGAGACCACATGGCATGGCTACGCTCGCTTCGTGCTGGAGCAGGCCGCGGCGGCCGGCGTCGAGCTCAAGGCCTCGCCCGAGGCGGTGGATCCGGTGCCGACCAGCGCGTTTCCGACGCCCGCCACTCGGCCGCACAACTCGCGGCTCGACACAGCCAAGCTCGAAGCGACCTTTGGCCTCAGGCTGCCGCAGTGGCAAGCGGGCGTTTCGCGGATGCTTCGCGAAACCGTCTGATGAAATAGAATCACCGCATCACTGCATCTTTGAGGTCCCATGAGAACGACGATCGATGTTGCCGAAGACGTGTTGGCTGCGGCCAAGGAACTTGCCCGGCTGGAAAACAGCACGGCAGGCGAGGTGATCTCGCGTCTGGCACGGCAAGCGCTGACCGCCGGCGGAAATCACAATGGTCGCTCGTTGGCAGGCTTTCGAACGATTCCTCGGCGCGGCCATGTGGTCACGAATGACCACGTCAATGCGATCAGGGAACAAGAAGGTATTTGATGCGCGCATTGTTCGATGTCAGCGTGCTGATCGCCCTGTTCGACTCCGAGCACGTTCATCATGTGGATGTCGCGCAGTGGTTTGCCGACAATGCCGAATTCGGCTGGGCAACTTGCCCGTTGACGCAGAACGGCTGCATCCGAATCCTTTCGCAGCCCGCGTACGCCAATCAGGCTCCAGCGGCCGTGGTTGCCGAGATACTGGCCGAAGCGGCGGCCGATTCGCGTCACGAGTTCTGGCCCGATTCATTCAGCTTGCTGACGCCCGGTGCTCTGAAATGGGACAACTTGCTGACGGGTCGGCATCTCACTGATGTCTATCTTCTTTCGCTGGCCCACCGCCATGGCGGACGACTCGTGACCTTGGACCGAGGCATCCCGCTGTCCGTCGTGCCAGACGCTCGCCCCGAAAACCTGACCGTGATCTTTAGAGACCCCCACTGACATGACGCAACGCAAAGGCATCATCCTGGCCGGCGGCTCCGGCACCCGGCTGCACCCGGCCACGCTGGCCATGAGCAAGCAATTGCTGCCCGTGTACGACAAGCCCATGATCTATTACCCGCTGAGCACGCTGATGCTCGGCGGGATTCGAGACATCCTCATCATCAGTACGCCGCAGGACACGCCGCGTTTTCAGCAGCTTCTGGGCGACGGCAGCCAGTGGGGCATGAACCTGCAATATGCGGTGCAGCCGAGCCCGGACGGGCTGGCACAGGCGTTCATCATCGGCGACAAGTTCATCGGTGATTCGCCCAGTGCACTGGTGCTGGGCGACAACATCTTCTACGGGCACGACCTGCAGCAGCTGCTGGACAGCGCCGACCGAAAGACCGACGGCGCCACGGTGTTCGCCTACCACGTGCACGATCCGGAGCGCTACGGCGTGGTCGCCTTCGACGCGGCCGGCAAGGCCAGCAGCATCGAAGAAAAGCCGCAGAAGCCCAAGAGCAGCTACGCGGTGACCGGCCTCTATTTCTACGACCGCCAGGTCGTCGACATCGCCAAGAACGTCAAGCCCAGCGCCCGCGGCGAACTCGAGATCACCGCCGTCAACCAGGCCTACCTCGACCGCGACCAACTCAGCGTGCAGATCATGCAGCGCGGGTACGCGTGGCTGGACACCGGCACGCATGAAAGCCTGCTCGAAGCGGGGCAGTTCATCGCGACGCTGGAGCATCGGCAGGGGTTGAAGATCGCTTGTCCGGAAGAGATCGCGTGGCGTCACGGGTTCATCGGGAACGAGCAACTCGAGCGCCTCGCGGCGCCACTCGTGAAGAGTGGCTACGGCAAATACCTCAGTCGTCTCCTCAAGGAGGGGATTTCCATTTAGGAGATTTCTTCTTGGTCCAATTGATTTCGTCAAAAAAAGTATCCGCCATGCAACCAACAAGCAAGACTTTGAACGGTCAGAAGTATCTCGTCACCGGAGCCGGGGGCTTCATCGGCAGCCATCTTGTCGAAGCGCTGGTTCGCGCTGGAGCCGATGTGACCGCCATGATCCGGTACGGCTCTTCCGCGAGCTGGGGAAACCTCGAATACGTCGATGAGGAGGTGAGAGGCCACTTTGCCGTGATCGCCGGCAACATCGATGACGGTGATTTCGTCAGGCATGCGATGCAGGGTATCGACGTGGTTTGCCATCTGGCTGCGCTGATCGCCATTCCCTACTCCTACGTGGCTCCTCTTAGTTACGTCCGCACGAACGTCGAGGGGACCCTGAACGTCATGGAGGCCGCTCGCCGACTGTCGGTTCGCCGAGTGGTTCATACCAGCACGTCGGAGGTTTACGGAACGGCCATGCGGGTACCGATCGACGAGACGCATCCTTTGCAAGGGCAGTCACCTTACTCGGCCTCGAAAATCGGCGCGGACAAGATTGCCGAGAGCTATTACCGATCGTTCGACACGGGTGTGGTGACACTGCGGCCGTTCAACACTTTCGGGCCTCGCCAATCCGCCAGGGCTTTCATTCCGACGATCGTTTCGCAGGCGCTCACTCAGGAAACGATCAAGCTCGGGTCCTTGACTCCGGAGCGTGACATGACCTTCGTCACAGACACGGTGGCAGGGTTCGTGGCCGCGTCGACCACTGTCGGCATAGAAGGTCAGACCATCAACCTCGGCACGGGGTCCACCTACACGATCGGCCACTTCGCCGAGCGCATCCTTCGCCTCATGGGCGTCGAAAAGGAGATCGTGCCCGATGCATCGCGCATGCGCCCGGACAAGAGTGAAGTTCTCAAGCTCGTTTCCGACAATTCACTTGCGGCAAGCGCGATGGGGTGGACCCCGCAGGTGGACCTCGACGAAGGTCTGCGGCAAACCATCGATTTCATCCGGAACAATCTCAACCTGTATCGGCCCGGGATCTACAACGTTTGAGGAGGCACTCATGAAAGCAGTCATCATGGCGGGCGGAAAAGGCACCCGTCTCCAGCCTTTCACGGCATCCTTTCCCAAGCCACTCATGCCTCTCGGCGACATGCCGGTGCTCGAGCTTCTGCTGCATCAACTGCGCCGAGCGGGAGTCGATGAGGTCTATCTTGCGGTCAATCATCTGCACCACCTGATTCGTGCGTTCTGCGGCGACGGGTCCAGGTTCGGGTTGTCCATCAACTACAGCCTCGAAGACAGTCCTCTGGGAACCGCGGGCCCATTGGGCGGGCTTCTGGCGAACATGGGTGACGACTTCATCGTGACCAATGGCGACTTGCTCACGACTTTCGATATCGCGGCCCTGATCCGTACACATCTCGATCGTGGGTCGGACGCCACCATCTGCGTGTACGAGCGCGAGCTGAAGATCGACTTCGGCCTCATCGAAGTCGACTCGGACATGAATCTCAAAGGCTACCTTGAAAAGCCGATGAGCAAACACCTCGTGAGCATGGGACTTTACGTTCTGCGTCGCGATGCGGTCGCGCCGCATGTGTCGCCGGGCGTTCATCTCGACATGCCTGACCTGCTGTTGAAACTTCGCGATTCGGGGTGCAAGGTGCAGTGCCACCGGCAGGCGGAAAGCTTCTGGCTCGATATCGGCCGCCCTGAAGACTACGCGACCGCACAGAAGATGTTCGAAGAGCAGCGCGAGCTGTTCCTGCCTGGGTAAGCGATGCGCATCTTCGTGACCGGCGCCAGCGGGTTTGTCGGGCGCGCCGTTCGCCGCCAATTGCATGCTCGTGGTCTGGAGGTCTTTGCAGTTGCCCGCCGGCCACTTGCCGACTCGCAAGGACACTCGGTGGTCCTCGAGCACCCGGAGAGCGCGGACGCGGTTCGTCAGGCGGTCCAGGCCATTGCGCCGGACATCGTCATGCATCTTGCAGGCAGTTCGTCGGCAAGCTCTTATGCGCAGCTGTACCAGGCCAACGTCGTCTTCGCCGCAAACCTGATGGATGCCGCGTCTTCGATGGACCGTGCCCCGAGAGTTTTGCTGGTAGGAAGCGCCGCGGAATATGGCGCGGTGCCGGAGTCGCAACTGCCGGTGACGGAAGACTTTCACTGTCGGCCCAATACCGTCTATGGCATCAGCAAACTTGCGCAAACACACCATGCCGCTGTGGCGGCAGCGCGAGGCTTGCCGGTCACCGTGGCGCGGCTGTTCAATCCGATCGGGGAAGGCATGCCCGAGTCTCTTGCCCTGGGCAGTTTTGCCGCGCAGATCGCTCGCATGGGTGCGGAAGGCGGAATCCTGCGCACGGGCGATTTGGACGTGGTTCGCGATTTCATCGATGTGGACGTTGCAGCGGAAGCATTGGTCGAGATCGCGCTGCGACACCACGGTGGGGGAGAGATCGTGAACGTTTGCACCGGACAAGGCCGGACGCTCCTGGAGCTGACGCAGCGCCTGATTGCGGTTTCGCGTTTGCCCGTTGCCCATGCCCACGACAGTTCACGCATTGGCAACAGCAGCGTGCGGTCGTTCATCGGCGATCCCTCGCGCCTGCGCTCGCTCGGATTCGACCCCACGCCGTTCGACGTGGATCTGCTTCTTGGCAGGATTCTGGAAGCGGCCCGAAGGCGAGATCAAGCGGAATGATCCCCGGATCGCCTAAGTGGAACCAGTCAGTGTGGTCGATGGTGATGGCTGCCTTGGTCTATCGAAAAGGGCGCGTGCTCATCGTTGACGGTGCGCAGTCATCGCTGGCGCCGAGTCTCGGATCGGCGTTCGATTCGCGCAGCATCGAAGCCCTCACTTTGGCATCGACGGTGGAGAACGACAGTGGCTTCGATGTGGTCGTGGTGAGCGAGGCGATCGCGTCTTCTCGGGATCTCAAGGCAAGCTTCGAGGCTGCAATCAACCTCCTCGACGAAGAAGGCATCCTGCTCTTCGAGTTGCCGCTGTTGTCCTCGACTCCCTGCGATTCGGAAGACGTCCAGGCATTGCCCGAAGCCGCCTTCTATCCGACGGCATCTTCCGTTCGCTATCTGGTCGAGACCGGGCTCGGCGCGCGCCTCCTGGCGAGGGAGGTGGCGTGGCGCGGGCCATCATGCAAAGCCTTGCTCGGTCTTGTCTCACGGAGTGCATCGCGGTCGATGCAGTTGGAAGCCATGTTCGAGCGGGTGGTCGATGCGTCCTTTCGCGATGGCCCCGGTTTGCCGGGGACAAGCGATCTTGCGACTCTTGAAGTGCCAATGTCGCTCATGAGCAGCCTCGGCAAGTTTTGGACGCGTGATCTCGAAGAGTTGAAGTCCGGCAGACGACATGCAGCGCGGGTCGAGGCGCAAGCCCACGAGGCCACCGCCAATGCCGCACGAGCGACGGCCACGGCAGCAGCCGTTGCCGAGCGTTCAGAGCAGGTCGCCAATGAAATGCGCGCGCTGCAGGCGCACGCTGCCGCTCTCACACATCGAATCGGCGCCATGGAGGCCAGCACACTATGGCGCGCCACCGAACCTTTGCGACGCATGGGGCAGAGGTGGCCGACGTTGGCCAAACGGTCGAGGCAGTTTGCCAAGCTGGTGTGGTGGACTGTCAACGGTACCTTGCTCGACCACATCCGGGAGTTCAGACGTCGGCGCGAGGCGAGCGCGCGCGCTGAACAGAGCTCCAACGTAGACACGAGGCCCACCGAGCAGAGCGCCACCCGCGCTGACGTCGAACTTCTTTCGGAAACGGGCGTGGTGCCTGGCGAAGTCGATCTGCCGACGACCGGTCCCTGGCCGATCGACAGGCCGTTGGTGAGCGTCGTCATTCCGTGTTTCAACTACGGACATCTTGTGGCGGACGCCATCCGATCCGTTCAGGAGCAGACGTTCGAGGACATCGAAATCATTGTTGTCGAAGGTGGCTCGAGTCGACCGGAGTCACGAGAGCAACTTGCCGAGGTGGCGCGTGCCGCTACCTCTCCGCGCTTTCGCGTCATCTGGCAAGACAGGCCACACCGTGCTGGCGCCAATCGAAATGCGGGCATCAGTCGTGCACGCGGCAAGTTCATCTGCTGTCTGGATGCGGACGATCGGCTTGCGCCGACGTACATCGAGAAAGCCGTGTTCATGCTCGAGCACTTGGGGTACGACGCTGTCTCGGCTTCACTGCGCTTCTTTGGCGACAGGTCGGAGGTCTGGGCGCCCGACCCTCATCCCACGCTCGACAAGTTGCTCGAGGCCAACCAGGTTCTGACGTCCGCTGTGTTCCGGCGCACCTTCTGGACGCGCTCAGGGGGCTACAGAGACTCCGACCCGAAGACGGGGCACGTTCACGAAGACTGGCTCTTCTGGGTTCGGATGGCTGCATTGGGTGCGCGTTTCATCAACTTGCGAGAGCCGTTGCTTCTTTATCGCAGCCATGGCCAGACGCTGAGCAACAGCGAGTCGGTCCTCGCACACGACGACCAGGTGTCGCTGGTTCGTCACTTCAATCAGGACGTTCTGACACCCGAAGCTCTGGCGAACGCGCGCGCCTTCGCGGGGCCGCCCGCACGACCGCCGCTATCGTTCAACCCGTCGGCGCGTCGCCATGAACCACAGCCGTCGGCGGGACCGACCTTGTTGCTGGCCATGCCGTATTTGATTCTCGGAGGGGCGGAAAGACTCCTGAGTGCGGTGGTCAGGCATCTCGCCAAAGCAGGTTGGCGCGTCGTCATCGTGACCACCGTGCCGATCGATGGCTCGCATGGCGATACGACTTCCTGGTTCGAAAGCGCTTCGCAAGAGATCTTTCATCTGCCGCGCTTCCTGGACGCCGAACATTGGAAGGACTTCGTCGACTACCTGTTTTCGAATCGCAGAATCGACTTGGCCTGGGTCGTGGGAAGCGCGTTCTTCTATGAGCATCTTCCCCGGCTGCGGTTGCGCTATCCATCGCTGCGTGCTGCAGATTTGCTCTTCAACACGGTCGGGCACACCACGAACAACCGGCGATACGCCGACTGCCTGGACTTGATCTTCGTGGAGAACACCCAGGTTCGGGATTGGCTCCTGGCAGTGGGAGAGCCCGCCGAACGCATCTGCCTCATCGAAAGCGGCGTCGACCTTGCAGAAAGTCGGCCAGCGACCCGCGACGAGGATGTGCGCGAATTGTGCGGATTGCCGGCCACCGGCGTGATCGTCGGGTTCTTCGGCAGATGGTCCGAAGAAAAGGACCCGCTCGGATTCGTGGAGATCGCCAGACGGGTATCACCCGACCTCGACGTCACGTTCGTCATGACAGGGGCTGGCCCGTTGGAAGGCGAGCTCCGCCGGGCGATTGATGCTGCGGGATTTGCACCCGGGCGCTTCAACCTCAAGGGCGCGGTGCCCGATGTCTCGCCGTACCTACGCGCTTGCGACATCCTGGTCCTTCCGTCCAGACTCGACGGGCGTCCCAACGTGATCATGGAAGCGCTGGCCAGCGGCGTCGCGATCGTCGCTTCGCGCGTCGGGGCCCTTCCCGAGATGTTCGAGGACACCGTACAGGGCTATTTGTGCACGCCGGGTGATTTCGATGAGTTTGCGAAGCGCATCGCCGAACTCGCCAGTGACCGGACCCGCCTGGAAGACTTCAAGCGCGAAGCGCGAAGCTGGGCCGAACGCCGTCTCGATATTCTTGGCATGCTCGATGCGTACGAGCAAAAGCTGCGCGGTCTGATCGCGTCAGAACGGAATGCTGCGGCCGAATACATCAAAGGACTACCCCGATGAGTTTTACATGCAATGTCTGCGGCTGCTCGACAAGCGGCCGTGTGCTCGTGCGCGGCGATGGCGTCAAAGTGCTCTTCTGTTCCAGATGCGACATGGGCGTCATCGAGAACATTCCCGAAGACACCAGCGTTTTCTATGAGGACACCTACTACGGGGCGAGCGGGGCAGAAGAGGTCGGCTATCACGACTACGAGTTCACGGCCGACCACAGCCTTCTGTGGGTACGCCTCGCAATCGAAGCGCTGTACCCCTCAGGTCGGGTGCTCGACATCGGGTGCGCGAACGGCCACCTTCTGCGCAGCTTGAGCGGTGACTATCAGCGCTTTGGCATCGAGGTGAACGCTACCGCCGCCGACGTCGCTCGACAACGCGGGGTCGACATCGTCGGCTCCGACGTCTTCGACGCGGCGCTGTCGGAAGGGCGCGTTGGCCGCTTCGAAGTGATCACGTCCATTGCGACGTTCGAGCACGTGAACGATTTCAAGGCCGCGTTCGAAGTCTCCCTCGGCTTGTTGGCCGACGAGGGAGTCATGATCTTCGAAGTGCCTTTGCTGTCCGATACCAGGGACAACAAGGATTGGCTCAATGCGTCGTACGAGCACGTCTTCTATCCGACCGTCCGAGGCCTGGAGGAGCTGTTCAAGCAGTTTCCGGACTATCGGTTCATGGGGTTCGAATCCGAGATTGCCGGGTACAGCTCGACTTACATCGGCGTGGCCGCACGTCACCCCGAAGCGTTCGAACGCGTCGGGACACTTTTCGAAGCCATGGTGCTTGCCTCTCCGCTGGGCCTCCCCGCGCAGGAGGCCAGCATCAACCTGGCCTACAACGTGGTGCATTCGTTCAACGTCACTGCGGATCGCATTCTGGCCCTGCCCGCATTGATCGAACGTGCCAACAGCGTCAACCTGACCAAGCGACTCGCGCAGCTCTGGCATGCGGACAGGGTCGCCGCCGAAAACTCTCTCAACGAACGCGCCAATGCCGTCTGGTACGCCCAGCAGGCGGCGAACTGGGAGGCGGCATGGGGCGAACTCAACCGTGACTACGACGACTTGCGCAAAACCAACGCGTTGCTGTTCGAGCAGACTCAACAGCGATCCGATTGAGTTCCGCGTGATCGAGAGGCCGGCTCAGCGATAAGTCAGGCCGCGACCGCTACCGCCCACACCCACAGGCCCTGGGTCCTAGGTTTCTCGATGGACTCCATCGGGCGTTGGCCAACTCGACGGAGCGCCCGCAATGGCTTTGAAGGCTTCTGCATAGTCGTCGAGCATCCGGGCGCGGTCGAAACGTTGCACGGCATGTTCGCGGGAGGACTGTTTGAGCGCGGCGAGCGCATTCGGATCGTGCTTCCAACGTGTCAGCAAGGCATGAATGGCTCGAACGTCTGTCGGCGCGATCAAGTGGCCGTTGATGCCTTCCTCGATGAGTTCGGGGACACCTCCCACGGGCGCAGCGATCACGGGCACTCCGCAGGCGTTGGCCTCCATGATGATGGCCGGGCGACCGTCGAACTTGGATGGAAGGACGAGCGCGTCGAACTCGTGCAGGGCCTTGCGCGAATGTTCGATGAACCCGCCATACACGATCTGGTCCTTCGAGGGGCTACCTGCGAGCCGCTGGCGGACCGCATCGGCTTGGTCGCCCCCGCCATACATGCGGAAGCGCAGGGACGGATCGAGGGGCAGCAATCTTTCTGCAAGATCGACGAAGCCCAGTGGGTTCTTCTCCGGCGACATTCGTCCGATGAAGCCGAGCGTGAGCGAGGCGCCCGAGGTGTCTCGGTCGGGCAGAGGCGCAAACCACTCAAGGTCGACTCCGCTTCTCACGATTCGAACGGGTGGCGAAGAGCGTGACGATGCCCGCACGACGTACTCACGCATGCTTTCACTCTCGACGATGACGCCATCGATGCAGCGTTCGTAGAGAAAGTGATTCTGCGTATGTCCGAATTCGTTGTAGAGGATGTCGGCAATCCGAAGCGAAGGCGTCTGCTCTTTCCACCTTCCCAGATGATGGTAGAGATCGTGTGCCCCCACCTGCACGATCAGGTCGATCTCGCGCGTGCGGACCAGATCATTGATGACTTCCAGCTTGGCAGGCACGCTGTGCGTTGAAAGGTCGACCAGGCGATTTCTTTCCTGAAAGTCCGCCATATCGTCGGCTGGGTAGAGGGCGGAAGTGTCTTCAGAGTAAGCCACCGTGATATCCAGCCCACGGGTCGGCATCGCGCGGAAGATTTCTATCGAAAGCGCTCCCTTGACGAGAAACGGAAGCAACGCCAGCACATTTCGGTCGCTCTTGCTCATCGGGTCACCCTGTTCAACACACGCTTGAGAAGGCGCTTTGCCGCATCGCCGGTTCCCTGCGGGGCCGATGGCTGCTCGGCAGGAGGGGTCGATGCCTCCTGTGGTGGTGGTAATGCAGCGGCCGTCGAGGCGCTGAGTTCCGTATAGAGCTGCTCCCACCGATCGCTGCGCGCGTGCCAATAGTCGCGGGCTTCGACATACAGCAAGACGTCCGTCCTCAGTTTGCTGATTTCCTGATAGGGGGCCGCACCGGGATTCACGAGAGCCAGCGCACGCCTGCCGATCTCGGCAAGATTCGGGAGGCGCTCCGGGCTCGACATCAGAGACTTGAAATCCGCAAAACGTTCTACCGGCAGCGCTTCCATGAACATGCCTAGAAGCCGATAGCGCTCGCTCGGCAGCAGGTATCCGAGAGATGGATGCTGGCCCACCCAAGTGAGGATCCTGGAAAAGGTCGGATAGAGCGCTCGTGATTCGCACAACGGCACAAGATTGCGCAGCATGGCGAAACTCATTTCGAGAAAGCTGCCGATCGGGTCGGCGTGCGTGACGCCGCGCGAATGCATGCGGATGAATGTGAGGTGGTCTGGAACCACCCCGATCCGCAGTCCGCGCGAGAGGGCCCGTGTCCACAACTCATAGTCCGGCGCGCGGACCATGTCCGGATCGTCGAGGCCGATCGCATGGTGGGCGGACGCGCGGACCATCGTGGATGAGCGACACAGGTGGTTGCTTCCGACCCATGTGTCGGTGAGATTGAAGTTGTGCGGGCTGCTGAAAATTGCGCTGAGCGCGTCAGCCGAAGGATGCGGCGCATCGTTTTCGTCGAAGACCGACACGTAGGTCCCGATGATGTCGAGGCCAGGGTCGGCGTTCACCGCTGCAAGTTGCAATTCCGCCTTGTTCGGCGCAATCCAATCATCGGCGTCCAGGTTGACCAGCCATTCGCCACGTGCTTCCTGCACGGCGCGGTTGTAGCTGGCGGCCCCACCGATATTCTTTTCGTTCATGAACAGGCGAATGCGCGGATCGGTGATGCCCGATACGACGGCGACCGAGCCGTCGGTCGAATGATCATCGACGACCACGATCTCGAAATCCTGCACCGTCTGGCTGATGATGCTTTGCAGGGTCTGGCCGATCAACCGCTCGTAGTTGTACGAAAGAACAATGTACGAAAGAAGAGGGCGCTTGCTCATCGGAACGGTACTCACGGCAAGCAGGCGACGACGCGGTCGATATCTTCCGGCGAGAGTTCGTCGTGGAACGGCAGACCGATGACGCACGGCGCAAGCACGTCGGTCACGGGCAACTCGGTCCTCGGCACGTTGGCGAACGCAGGGTGGTGGTGGCAACCCAGCCCCCACCAGCGTCGCCATTCCACCTCTGCGTCGTCCAGCCGCTGTGTGGTCGCATCGACGTCGCGAGCGGGCAGGATCACATTGAGCGTCATGGTCACCCAGTCGACTCCCACCCCCTCTTGCAGCTGCGCAGCCTTGCCCTCCAGCCGTTGCGCGTAGGCCGCCGTGATTTCCCGCAAGGTCTCGACGTGCGTCTCCAGTCGGTCCATCACCGCAAGTCCTACGGCTGCCGCGTATTCGGAGATGCGATAGTTTCCGCCCCGCAAGGAAGAAACTCGTTCGGCACCAAGAAATCCGAAGCCCGTCATCGCAGTGGCTTTGGCGTTGTATTCCGGATCCGCACAAAAGATCGCGCCGCCTTCGCCAATCCCGAGAACCTTGGTTGCATGCAGGCTCACGCACACCGGTTGGAATCCGATACCTGTGAGGGAAGTGACAGCCGCA
>JAHJOG010000043.1 GCA_018820395.1 Gammaproteobacteria bacterium
CAGGCGCTTGAAAAGGCCGCTGCGCAGAAATCCCGCCGCCGTGTTGAGACCTTGAAGGGTCTCATCTGCATCGCCGGTGAGCAAGCTGAAAAAGACCTTGGCATGCGCGTAGTCGGGCGTGACTTCCACCGCGTTGATCGTCACCATGCCCACCCGCGGGTCCTTGAGTTCGCGCGCGATCAGCTCGGCCAGATCGCGCTGGATCTGGTCGGCCACGCGAAAGCCGCGGTTGGGGGTGGAAGACGCTTTGCGGGGCATGGCTTACAGCGTGCGCGCCACTTCCTTGACCTCGAAGAACTCCAGCTGATCACCTTCCTTGATGTCGTTGTAGTTCTTGAGCTTGATACCGCACTCGAACCCTTCGCGCACCTCGCGCACATCGTCCTTCATGCGCTTGAGCGAATCGATCTCGCCGGTGTAGATCACCACGTTGTCGCGCAACAGGCGGAAATGCGCGCTGCGGTTGACCGACCCCGAAGTGACCATACAACCCGCGACCGTCCCGATCTTGGAAGCCACGAACACCGTGCGGATCTCGGCCGAGCCGATGACTTCTTCGCGACGCTCGGGTGCCAGCATGCCGGACATGGCGACCTTGATCTCGTCCACCGCGTCATAAATGATGCTGTAGTAGCTCAACTGCACGCCGTTGCTCTCGGCCAGCTTGCGCGCACCGGCATCGGCACGCACGTTGAAGCCGATCACCATCGCCTTCGAAGCGATCGCCAGGTTGATGTCGCTTTCGCTGATGCCACCCACCCCGGCATACACCATCTGCACCTTGACCTCTTCGGTCGCGAGCTTGAGGAGCGATTGCGCGAGTGCTTCCTGCGAGCCCTGCACGTCGGCCTTGACGATGATGCGCAACGTCTGCACTTCGCCGGCCGTGAGGTCGGAGAACATGCTTTGCGTGTTCGCGGCCTGCAGCTTCGCCAACTTGGTGTTGCGGAACTTGCCGGCACGGTAGGTCGCGATTTCGCGCGCCCTGCGCTCGTCGCTCATGACCATGAACTCGTCGCCCGCCTGGGGCACTTCGGTGAGGCCCTGAATCTCGACCGGAATCGACGGACCCGCCGTCTTGATGGGCTTGCCGTCTTCGTCGATCATGGCGCGAACGCGGCCGTAGGTCGAGCCGGCCAGCACCACGTCGCCGGTCTTGAGCGTGCCGGACTGCACCAGCACCGTCGCGACCGGACCGCGTCCCTTGTCGAGTTGAGCTTCGATCACCAGGCCCTTGGCAGCCGCATCGATCGGCGCCTTGAGTTCGAGCACTTCGGCCTGCAGCAGCACCTGTTCGAGCAGGTCGTCGACGCCCTGTCCGGTCTTGGCAGACACGGGCACGAAAGGCACGTCACCGCCGTACTCTTCGGGCACGACCTCTTCGGCCACGAGTTCCTGCTTGACGCGGTCCAGGTTGGCGTCGGGCTTGTCGATCTTGTTGATCGCCACGACGATCGGCACGTTGGCCGCCTTCGCGTGCTTGATCGCTTCCTTGGTCTGTGGCATGACGCCGTCGTCCGCCGCGACCACGAGGATCACGATGTCGGTCGCCTGGGCGCCACGGGCACGCATGGCCGTGAAGGCCTCGTGGCCGGGGGTGTCCAGGAAGGACACCATGCCGCGTTCGGTCTCGACGTGATAGGCGCCGATGTGCTGCGTGATGCCGCCGGCTTCTCCCGCCGCCACCTTGGCGCGGCGGATGTAGTCCAGCAGCGAGGTCTTGCCGTGATCGACGTGACCCATCACCGTGACGACCGGTGCGCGAGGCATCGCCTCGGCGGTCTGGGCCGACACGTCTTCGTCGGTGAACGCTTCCGGATCGTCGAGCGCGGCCACGACCGCGTTGTGCCCCATTTCCTCGACGATGATCATCGCCGTGTCCTGGTCGAGCGACTGGTTGATGGTCGCCATCTGCCCCAGCTTCATCAGTTGCTTGATGACTTCGGAGGCCTTGACCGCCATCTTGTGCGCGAGCTCCGACACCGTGATGGTTTCGGGCACGTGCACTTCGATGATGCGCATTTCGACCGGCGCGGCCTGCACGCGCTCTTCCTGACCTCCACGGTCGTTGCCGCGGCGCCCACGCGGGCCCCCGCGCCAGTTACCGCGTCCGACTCCGCCGCTGGCGTCGCCGCGAGTCTTGATTTCCTTCTTCTTGGCGGTGTCGCCGGCCCAGCTGGACGACAGCTTGGCGGACTTGACTTCCTTGCCCGAGCCCGGAGCGGCGCCGGGTGCGCCAGGCGCCGCCGTGCGCGCGGCCGGAGCCGCCGGCTTATGCAATGTGCCCTTGACGCTGGCCTTCGCTTCCGGCGCAGGCTTTTCGGGCGCCTTGTGCGGAACCAGCACACGTGCCGGAGCATTCATCATCTCGCGAATGGCTTCGGCCTCGGCCAGCGCCTTGCGGCGTCGCTCGTCGAGGTCACGGGCGCGTTCGGCTTCTTCGTCGGACTTGACCTTGGATTCGGCAGCTGCCTTGGCCTTGGCGTCTTCCTTGGCGCGATTCGCGGCCGATTCGGCTTCCGCCTTGCGGTTGGCTTCGACAGCAGCGCCGTCGTCGGCTGCATCGGGCGCGCCTTCGGTCACCGGAGATGCCTTGGCCGCGGCCTTCTTGCTCGCGGCCTTGGCTTCGAGTTCGGCTTGCTCCGCACGTTCGGCCTTTTCGCGGTCGCGTGCCTCGGTTTCCTCGCGCAGACGGCGTCGCTCGGCGAGCTCTTCTTCCTGGCGGCGAATGAGTTCGGCCTGGCGGCGCGCCTCTTCCTCGCGGCGAGCCAGTTCGGCTTCGTCGATGCGCGGCGCGGCGGCGGGCGCAGCAGCCGCAGCGGGCGCGGGTTGCGCCGCTTCGGCGGTGGCGGGATGGCCCTCGTCGCGCTGGATGAAGGTCCGCTTCTTGCGCACTTCCACCTGGATGGTGCGCGCGCGTCCCATGGCGTCGGCCTGCTTGATCTCGCTGGTCGACTTCTTCGTGAGCGTGATCTTCTTCCGCTCGGGCTCGGCGCTGCCGTGGCTTGCCTTCAGGAAGCCGAGCAGGCGCTGCTTGTCGGCTTCGGTGAGAGCGTCGGTCGGAGCGGCCTTGGCCACTCCAGCGCTCTTCAGCTGATCAAGAAGGATTTCGGGAGTCTTTTTGAGTTCATTCGCGAACTCGGCGACAGTGGTACTGGACATATTGGTTTCGTGCCTCCATGACCGTCACTCTTGGCCGGCGAACCAATGTTCGCGGGCTTTCAAGATGAGGTGCTTGGCTTCATCGGCGCTCTGGCCGGTGATCTCGGTAAGTTCGTCGACGGCAAGGTCGGCCAGGTCGTCACGTGTGTGGACCCCGGCTTCGGCCAGCTTGGGAATGAGCTCGACGTCGAGCCCTTCGAGGTCGCGCAGGTTCTGCGACACGCCTCCGGCATCTTCTTCCTTGGCGATTTCCATCGTGAGCAACGCATCCTTGGCGCGGGAGCGGAGTTCGTTGATGGTGTCTTCGTCGAAGCTTTCGATCTCGAGCAGCTCGGAGATCGGAACGTAAGCCACTTCCTCCAGGCTGGTGAAGCCTTCGGAAATCAGGATGTCGGCGATTTCCTCGTCGACGTCGAGTTTTTCGATGAAGAGCTTGCGGCTCGCGTCCGTCTCGTTGGCCAGCTTCTGGGCCGACTCGTTGGCGTCCATGATGTTGATCTTCCAGCCGGTCAGGTCGGAGGCCAGCCTGACGTTCTGACCGCCGCGGCCGATGGCGATGGCGAGGTTTTCCTCGTCCACCACGACGTCCATCGCGTGCTTTTCTTCATCGACCACGATCGACGACACATTGGCGGGCGCCAGCGCCCCGATCACGAATTGGGCGGGGTCTTCGCTCCACAGCACGATGTCGACGCGCTCGCCGGCGAGTTCGTTGGTGACCGCGTTGACGCGCGTGCCGCGCACGCCGACACAGGTGCCGATCGGGTCGACGCGCTTGTCGTGCGACAGCACCGCGATCTTGGCGCGGGAGCCCGGGTCGCGGGCGCAACTCTTGATTTCCAGCAGGCCCTGCTCGATCTCGGGCACTTCCTGGCGGAACAGCTCGATCATGAACTCGGGCGCCGAGCGCGACAGGATGATCGGCGCGCCGCGCAGCGTGAGGTCGACCTCCATGATCATGGCCCGGACGCGGTCGCCGTTGCGCAGGTTTTCCTTGGCGATCATCTCGCTGCGGCGCAGGCGGCCTTCGACGCGGCCTGCCTCGACGATGATGTCGCCCTTGTCGAGCCGCTTGACGGTGCCGGTGAAGATCTTCTCGCCGCGCGACATGAAGTCGTTGAGCAGCATCTCGCGTTCTGCATCGCGGATCTTCTGCAGGATGACCTGCTTGGCGGCCATGGCGCCGATGCGGCCGATCGGCACAGAGTCGACAGCCTCTTCGATGTATTCGTCGACCTCGATGTCGGCCATTTCTTCCTTGGCTTCGAACAGGAGGATTTCCTGGTCGGGCAGCTGCAGGCCGGCTTCGTCGGGCACCACATGCCAACGGCGGAAAGTCTCGTAATCGCCGCTGTCGCGGTCGACGGCGACGCGAATGTCCACGTCACCCTGATAGAGCTTCTTGGTGGCCTGCGCCAAGGC
The DNA here is from genome assembly GCA_018820395.1 of Gammaproteobacteria bacterium. GTDB lineage: Bacteria > Pseudomonadota > Gammaproteobacteria > Burkholderiales > Burkholderiaceae_C > Variovorax. The sequence continues at coordinate 4,585 of JAHJOG010000043.1, forward strand.
CGACTCGACCGCGCCGAACACGACGTCGCGCTCGACGTTCTTCTCGCGCGAGATCGCATCCACCAACATCAACATTTCGCGATTCATGCCACCACTCTCCTCGTTCAGTCCGACACCGCAGTGTCTGCTTTGGCCCTGCGGCCCTTGAAATCCACCACCGGGGCGAGCCGCGCTTCACGCAACTCGTCCAAAGTGAAACCCAGCGCCTGCATCGGCGCGGGGGGTCGCTTCTTGCTGACTCTCTGGCCCGGTTTGGGTGCCGCACGGCCCTCGGGTTCCTGGCTCCACACGATCTGCCAGCCTTGGGTGCCGTCCGCGCCCACCACCCGCTCCAACGTGCCGCGAAACTTCTTGCGGCTGGCAGACACCTGCCCCGCCGCCGCGGCCCCCATCGGCGCCTTGAGCGTGATGTCGATCAACTCGCCGGCGAAGCGTTCGAAATCCTGTTCGCTGCGCAGCGGCCGGTCGATGCCCGGGGACGACACCTCGAGGCGCTTGTAGTCGACACCATCGACCTCCAGGGCGAACTGCAGCTGGCGATTGACCTTTTCGCAGTCTTCGACGCCGACCAACGCAATGGTTTCGCCTTCAGAGATGGGGCCTTTCCAGGGAAGATCAATCGTGACACGCAGCAAACCACCCGCCGAGCGTTCGATCTCGACGAGTTCATAGCCAAGGCCGGCAACGGTTTGTTCCACAGTCTGCTGCAATGCCACGTGTCTTTAAGCGCCTTCTTGCTGTTGCCTGACGCCGCCTGACCAGCCCCCATGACAAGTGCGCCTTGTGCGCCTTGCCCAGTCGTTGCGGCATCGAAATGCGTCGACCAATAAAAAACGGGCGGTTGGTACCCGCCCGTTTGGTCGTGAGCCTCAAATTATATGCCAATCGCGTGACAAATAAAGGGGCTTCAGACATGGGAGGCCTTGCGCGCCTGGCGCGCACGCCACCACACCAGGGCGAACATCAGCCCGCCGAAGCCGAGCACCGCGCCCGCGGCGAGCAAGGGCACGGCGAACGAGCCGCTTCGCTGGGCGAGCGGCGCGGCGAACAAGGGGCCGGCGATCTGGCCGACGCCATAGGACGCGGTGGCGTACCCGATCAGGCCGGCCGACGCGTTGCCGCGCAGGCGGCGCGCTTCCCTGACCGCGAACAGGGTGATGGCGGTGAAGGGCATGCCCAGCAGCACGCTGCCGAGCATGAAGCCCACGATGGTCGGCCAGATCACCGAAAGGATCACCCCCGTCGCCTGCAGCGCATAGCCGGCGGCGAGCAGCAAGCGGTTGTCCCACTCGATCGGGGCGCGCGCCCCGATCAGCGCCCCGGGAACGATCGCCAGGCCGAACATGGGCCAGAAAAGATCGGGCCAGGGCGAGCCCGGCAAGGCTTGGCGGGCGATCACCGGCAAGAAAGTGGCGGTGATGATGTATCCGAAACCAGCCAGGCCATAGAGCGAAACCAGCCAAAGCGCGTCGCTTCGGGTCGGGCCCTGCGCGGCGCCAAGCGACGGCGCGGCGCCGGCCGTGGCGGGTTGCTCCGCGGCCTGATCGCCCAGCAACGTCCACACCGTCGAGATCAGAACCAGCGCCAGCACCCCGCAGCCGATCCACCCGACCTGCGAGCCCCAGCGCCCGACCGTGCCGCCCAGAAGGCCGGTGACGGCAATGCCGAAGCCCGGGCCCGCGTAGATGACCCCGCCCAGCGCGGGTGCGCCGGTTTCCGCCAGCCGGCGCAGGCCCCAGCCCGACGCGAAGACGAAGGCCCAGGCGCTCACCACGCCGGCCAGCGTGCGCAGCACGCCCCAGGTGGTCAGGCCCGACAGCAAGCCCATGCCGAACAGCAGAGCGGCCGTTGCCAGCAAGGCGCCGCGCATCATCGTCGCCGGCTTGGCACGAATGGCCGCGCAGGAGAGCGCGCCGATGAAGTAGCCGAGGTAGTTGAGCGAGGCCAGCAGCCCGCCGGCCTGGAGATCGAGCTTCCCCTCGCCCAGCATGACCGGAAGCATCGGCGTGAAGGCGAACCGGCCGAGCCCCACGGCCACGCCCAGCGTGACCATGCACGCCAGAGCCGCGCGCCAAGCGCCGCGACGGTCGTTCGCGATCGTCGCCACCGTCAGGCTTCCGCGGGCGGATCGACCGCCATGGCCGCCGCCACGAGCGTGCGCGTGTAGGGATGCGCGGGTGCGTCGAGCACCTGCTCGGCACGGCCCGCCTCGACGATGGCGCCGTCTTTCATGACGATGACGTCGTGCGCCATCGCCCGGATCACCTCGACGTCGTGCGTGATCAGCAGGTAGCTCAGCCCGCGCTCGCGCTGCAGCCGCTGCAGCAGCCCGAGGACCTGCTTCTGGATGGTCACGTCGAGCGCACTGGTCGGCTCGTCGAGCACCAGCACCCGAGGATTGACGATCAGCGCCCGCGCGATGGCGAGGCGCTGGCGCTGCCCACCCGAGACGGTCGTGCCGCCCTGCGCGATGGGTGCCTCGAGCTGCTCGGGCATCGCGCGCACGAAGTCGGCGGCCTGCGCGATCTCGAGCGCCGCCCACAGCTCGTCGTCGGTGGCGTCGGGCTTGCCGAAGCGCAGGTTGCTCGCGACGGTGCCCGAGAACAGGAAGGGG
>JAHJOG010000044.1 GCA_018820395.1 Gammaproteobacteria bacterium
CGGATGCATCGAGGACGACCTCATCGCCCGCTACAGCCGGGCGCATGGCGCCAGCGAGGACATGCCGTCCGGCCCACCGACCCTGGTCAAATACGGCGTCACCGCCGACGAGGCGCACCGCTTCGGGCTGCCGTGCGGTGGCACGCTCGAGCTGCTGCTCGAATTCGACCCGGACGCCGAAGCGCTCGGCAAGCTCGTGGAAGCGCTCGAACGTGGACAACTCATGCGGCGCACGGTGGCGCTGGCCGACGGCACCGTCGACATCGCCGCAGCCGACTCGCCCGCCGAGCTCAGCATCGACGAGCACTCGCTCGCCAACACCTTCGGGCCCGAATACCGCATGCTGCTCATCGGCGCCGGGCAGCTGGCCGAGTACCTGGCGACCATGGCCAAGTTCAGCGGCTTCGCCGTCACCTTGTGCGACCCTCGATCGGAGTACCGCACGGCCTGGACGCTGCCGGGCGTCGCGATCACCACCGAAATGCCGGACGACGCGGTGATCGCGTTCCGGCCCGATCGGCGCAGCTGCGTGGTCGCGCTCACGCACGATCCGAAGCTCGACGATCTCGCGCTGCTCCAGGCGTTGGAGAGCGACGCCTTCTATGTCGGCGCGATCGGCTCGCGCCGCAATGCGCAGTCGCGCCGCGAGCGGATGATCGAACACTTCGAGCAGACCGACGCATCGCTGGCGCGGCTGCGCGGGCCGATCGGCATCTACATCGGGAGCAAGACGCCGCCCGAGATCGCGGTGAGCGTGATGGCCGAGATCCTTGCGGTGAAGAATGCCGTGAGGCTGCCGCGCGAGACCGAAGTCGCGGTCGCGAAGTCTGCGGCAGCGTAGCGCTTCGGGCGCTTCGCTGGCTGTGCGCGGCCGCACCGGTGCGGCGCACCCGTTGCCGGGCGAAACCAATATGCGACGACTGCGGTATGGAAGGTCCTGGGGGGCGACCGTACATTTTTCCGATGACCCCACGACCCCACTCCATCGTCCTGGCGCTGTGTCTCGCTGCCGTCGCCGCGCTGTCGGCATGCAGCATGCCGCGCGAGCCGGCCACGGCCGACATCCCGCCAGCACCGCCCGCCATCGACACGCAATACACACCGGTCACGGCGCGAGTGCTGGCAGCACCGGTGCCGGTTCCAGGCACGGATGGCCGCGTGCATCTTGCCTATGAACTGGCGCTCGTGAACCATCTTTCGCAACCCGCGAAGATCGCTTCGCTGCGTGTGACCGATGGCACTCGGGCGCTGTTGAGCCTGACCCCAGACGCCTTGAAGCCGCGGATCCTGGTGCAGGGCAAGGGTTTCGGAGAAACGACGATCGGCCCGGGCCAGCAGGCCGTGGTCTGGCTCCATGTGCCGCTGCCCGACATGGCTTCAGTGCCCGATCGCGTCCAGCACGTGCTCACGCTGGACTTCGCGTCGCCCAAGCCGCCGCTGGTTCCTGCGAGGCTCGAAGAAGTCGTGGCCGTCACCCGAATCGATCGCACGCCGCCGGTCGTCATCGGGCCGCCCCTCGCAGGGCCTCGCTGGCTGAACGGCAACAGCTGCTGCGAGATGACGCCGCACCGCATGGCCGTGAGCCCGATCAACGGCGACCTGTGGGCCGCCGAGCGTTATGCCATCGACTACGTCAAGCTCGATGCGGCGGGCCGCATGTTCACCGGCGACATCACCCGGCTGTCGAGCTACCCGTCCTACGGAGAAAAGGTCTACGCCGTGGCCGACGGCAAGGTGGTCGCGATGCTCAACACCTTGCGCGAGAGCACTCCGGGCGCCAATCCGACCGGTCTCGCCATTGGTGAATACGGTGGAAACTACGTGGTGCAGGACATCGGATCGGGGCGCTATGCCTTCTATGCGCATCTGCAGGCCGGCAATCCTTATGCGCTGAAGGTGGGCCAATCGCTCAAGCGGGGTCAGCCGCTCGGACTGCTCGGCAACACCGGCAACTCCGATGCACCGCACCTTCACTTTCACGTCATGGATTCGCCCGAGCCGCTGGCTTCGAACGGACTGCCTTTCGTGTTCGACGCCTTCGCGCTCGAGGGCCACGTGATGTCCGAGGCCAGCCTGGCCGAGGGCGGATCGAAGCCCGTGCCTTTCCAGATCACGCGGCAGGGCGCCGGGGAGCGCCGCGGCCAGATGCCGCTTCATCGCGACGTCATGGGCTATCCGGCGCGCTAGTGCCTTCGCGGCGCCTCTTGGAGGACGCCGGGTTAGAGTGGGGCCGTTGAATCATTCGACGCGCATCCCATGAATAAAGACATCGTGATCATCGGCGGCGGCCACGCTGCCGCTCAACTGTGCGCCGGCCTGGCGGAAGCGGGGCTGGGCCCACGCACTCACCTCGTGTGCGAAGAGACGCACCTTCCCTACCATCGGCCGCCGCTCTCCAAGGCCTTCCTGAAAAGCCCGGACGAGATGCCCCAGTGGCATCGCGACGAGTCCTGGTATGGCGAGGCGGGCATCACGCTACATCTCGGTGATCCGGCCCTGGCGATCGATCGCGAGGCTCGCACCGTCACCCTGCGTTCGGGAAAGACGCTGGGCTGGGAGCGCCTGGTGCTCGCCACAGGCACGCGTGCCCGGCGGCTGCCTGCGCTCGCGGGCTTGCGCAACGTGGCACTGCTCCGCGCCGCGGACGATGCGATGCAGCTTCGTTTGCTGTTGGCCGCCGCAGCGCAGGTGACCGTGCTCGGCGGCGGGTTCATCGGACTGGAAGTCGCCGGCACGGCGCGCGCGCAGGGCAAGGCCGTCACGGTGCTGGAAAGCGCGCCCCGGCTGCTCGGGCGTGCCGTGTCCGTCACCTTGTCCGAGCACGTGCTGGCCGTCCATCGTGCGTCCGGCATCGACGTGCGCACCGGCGTTCGCACGGGCCACTGGAACATCGATGAAGGATCCCTGCGGTCCTTCGAGATCGACGGCGAGTCCCACCCGGTGGACCTGTTGATGGTCGGCATCGGTGCCGTGCCCGAAACGGCGCTGGCCGAAGCGGCGGGTCTCGAATGCGCCGATGGCATCGTGGTGGATACCCATATGCAGACCAGCGACCCGGCCGTGCTCGCCGTGGGAGACTGCACGCGTTTTCCGGATCGGCATTCCAACACCGCGTTGCGGCTGGAATCGGTGCAGAACGCCAACGACCAGGCGCGCACGGCGGTGGCGACGATCACCGGCGCGCCGAGGCCGCACACGGCGGTTCCGTGGTTCTGGTCCGAGCAGGGCGCGTTGCGTTTTCAGATGGCCGGACTGTTGCCGCCCCCGGGCGGGGAGGGCGATCTGACGGTGCGCCGCGAGGGGGCCAATCCGGCGTCCTTTTCACTGCTGCACTATGCGCAAGGCCGCCTGCGCTGCGTCGAGTCGGTCAACGCGCCGACCGATCACATCATGAGCCGCAAGTTGCTGGAGGCCGGGCTCAGCCCCGACCCGGTCGTGGCCGCGGACCCGGCGGTGCCGTTGCGCAAGCACCTGCCCTGAAAGCCGACTTCAGTTCGCGACCTTGTCGCGGCGCGTCGCTTCGGCCTTGTGCAACGCGGCATCGAGCGCGCGCGTGCCGGACGCCAGCGCGCCCTCGTAAGTGTCTGCCCCGTACTCGGCCGCCTTGACGACCTTGTGCGGTGCCCCGGAAGCATCGGTCTCGAGCAACGTCCAGACAAACGATCCGGGTGATGGCTCGTCGATGACGAGTTTGATCGGAGGATGGTTCATGCCTTCATGTTGAGCATTGGCTGCATCGAATTCTGTAGGCCAAAGACTACTGGACATGACAATCAGCCATTTCGCGTCGCGCTTGCGGCCGGCGCCGAATCCGCGCTCGATGGCGTTGCACCAATTCGAACGCCGATGGCGCTGCAAGCTGCCGCCATGGCGGCAAAAGCGGCACCCGCCATGAAGGCCAGGTGGTAGCCCTCGGCCAGCGCAGCACGCAGCGCAGTGCCCGAAGCGAGCAGCCCCTGTGTCCTGGCCGAGGCGATGCTGGCAAGCACCGCGAGCCCCAGTGCGCCGCCCATCATGAAGGCGGTGTTGACCATGCCGGATGCGAGGCCCGATTCGGCCGGCGCCACGTCGTTCATCGCCACCAGAAGCAACGGATTGAGTGCCATGCCGGCGCCGATGCCGAGCAACACCATCCCCGGCAGCACGTCGGTGACGAAGCCCGCGTCTACGGGCGCGCGCGCGAACAGCGCCAGGCCGGCCGCGGCGAGCAACAGTCCGATCGCGAGCGGCCAGCGGTAACCGAAGCGCATGACCAGCCGGGCCGAAATGCCCAGCGAGAAGGCCGCCATGATCACGTTGGCCGGCAGGAAGGCGAGCCCCACCTGCATGGGCGTGAAGTCGAGCACCGACTGCAGATAGAGCGCCGAAATGAAGAACCAGGCAAACATCGCAGCCGCCCACAGCACACCAACGACGTTGGCGATGGCAACGTGGCGCAGCCGGAGCATGCCCAGGGGCATGAGCGGATGGCGCACGCGCGACTCGATCGCGAAGAACACGACCAGCAGGCCGGCAGACGCGCCCAACATCAGCAGGGTCTGTGCGGAGGTCCAGCCCACCTCGTTGCCGTTGACGACGGCATAGACCCCGAGCATGAGCGATGCAGTGACCGCCGCTGCGCCGCCGACATCCAGGCGCTCTCCCGCGGCCTGGGCCGGCGTGTTCTCGATCAGCGACAGGCAAAGCGCATACACGAGCACCCCGATCGGCAGGTTTACCAGAAAGATCCAGTGCCAGCTCAGCACATCCGTGAGGAGACCGCCCAGCAACACGCCGATGCTGCCTCCGCCCGCGCACACGAACCCGTAGACACCCATGGCCTTGGCGCGGCCAGCGGGTTCGCTGAAGAGGTTCATGATCAAGGACAGCGACACGGCCGACACGACCGCGCCGCCGAGTCCCTGGACAGCACGTGCCGCAATCAGCAGCCCTTGCGTATTGGCGACGCCGCAAGCCAGCGACGCCACCGTGAACAGTGCGATGCCGAGCAGAAACAATCGCCGGTGCCCGAAGAGATCGCCGAGCCGGCCGCCCAGAAGCAGGAAGCCGCCGAAGGTGAGCATGTAGGCATTGACCACCCAGACGAGCGACGTTTCCGAGAACCCGAGGTCGCTGCGGATGGATGGCAAGGCCACGTTCACGATCGTGGTGTCCAGCACGATCATCAGCACGCCGAGGCAGAGCACCATGAGCGCCGCCCAACGGCGGCGTTCGTCGATCGCGTGGGTCAATTCAGACGCCCCTGTGCGGGTGCGCCCGGGGCATTCGAGCCGGTCACCGGGAGGCGGGACAAGCACTTTTCAAAGCACATCATCCCGACACGATATCAGACGGTGTGTACGGCGTCCACATTGACGCCGTCCCGAACTCAACGGCGGTATGGGTTGTTCGGTCGGTGGTCGTACCGGTTGGGCACCCCGTCGCGGTCGTTGTCTCTCCAGCCGTGACGGCGGTGGTGGTACCCGTCATGCCGCGAGTAACGCGGCGGGGGCGCATGCCAGTGCCGCGGAGGCGGTCGGTACACATGGTGCGGCGGCGCGGGAACCACGATCACGTTGTGCGGATAGCGTTGGTCGCCGCGGTACTGCGCATGTGCCGGTGCGGTGAGCATGCCGAGGCTGACCAGAGCGGCTGCACCCAATGCGAAACAGATCTTCTTCATGGTGGCTCCTGAATGAACGAGCCTCCATGCTGCGCCCTTCATGTGAACGCGCTGTAAGCGGAGCGCGAAGTCTTGTAGAAGAAATGCGGGTCCGATCGGCCGGACTGTTACACGAACTTTTCGAGACGCCTGATGACAAATCTTACATTTCTGTAGATAAAATGTATTACATGAACACCGATCGAGACAATTTCCACGACTGGGCGAGAGACAAGCCGGAAACTGGCTTTTCGACGATCTCGAGGCCCGATTTCTATCAGGACACGCGCGAACCCGGTATTTTCTGGGGCCGATGGATCATCTACACGGTCTTGGCAATCGCCCTGGCGGTCGCCATCAAGTATCTGGCCGGTCGTTGAGTGGAGGGCGGTCCGGCGACGGAACTTCGCCGCCTTTCTGACGTTCGCGAAAGAGCGCCGCGCGCATGAGAAAGATGGTGGTCACCGGCGCGGTGAGTGCCACGAACACGGCGATCAGCCCGGTGTGCAGGAACAGGCTGAAGCCCTGCGCCGAGAAATAGACGATCGTTGCGGCCGTCATGCACCAGACGCCCAACGTCGCGCCCAAGGTCGGCGCATGGATGCGCCGATAGAAGGTCGGGAGGCGCACCAGTCCGAACGACCCGATGGCAGCGAATGCCGCGCCCACGATGGCCAGCAGACCGGTCAGGATTTCGGCCCACAGCGGCAGCGGAGTCATGACGAACTCGGTCATTCGATCACCTCGCCGCGCAACAGGAACTTGGCGAGTGCCGTCGAGCCCACGAAGCCGAAGAGCGCGATCAGCATCGCAGCCTCGACGTAGACGCTGCTGGCATAGACGATGCCGAGCACCAGCATCATGAGCATGCCGTTGATGTAGAGGCAATCGAGCGCCATGATGCGGTCTTGCGCGGTCGGTCCGGCCATGAGGCGGACCAGGGCGCACAGCATGGCCAGCGCGAGCAGCAAAAGGGCGAACTTCAGCGCCCAGAAAAGGACGGGGGTCATGTTTCGAAGATCTCCATCAGGGGGCGTTCGTAGCGTTGTTTGACGTACGCGATGAAGGCGGGCTCGTCGTCCAGGTGGAAAAGATGCACCAGCAAGACCGACCGGTCGAAAGAAATTTCGCCCCAAGCGGTGCCCGGTGTCAGGCAGAAGATCATGGCGAGCACCGCCAGCGCGTTGGGGTCGCGCAGTTCGAGTGGTACTCGTACGAAATGGGCGTGGATGTCGGGCGTCCGGCGGGTGAGCAGCAGGCGCGCCACCACGAAGGCCGAAGCGCCGAGGTCGTACACGACGACGGCAGCGAGCCGAATCGCGAGCCAGGGGTGCCGCATCTGCACGGTGGCCGGACGAAGCCCCTTGGTCAGGATCGGCACCGCGACGGCAAACACTGCGGCCAGCAACAGGGTGCCCGGATGCAGCGACTGATTGAGCAGCAGCCACACCGCGAACAGCGCGATGGACAGCGGCGGCGAAGGAATCAGGCGTTTCATCGCTCACCTCCCTTGGCGCGCGGCGCGACCGGGTTCGGAACCGGGCGCGCGCCCATTACCGCGGCGCGGTAGGCCGTCGGCGATCGTAGTGCATCGGCAGTGGCCGCAGCGTGGCGCATGACCGGTTCGGCGCCCACTGTGAGCGCCAGGGACGCCCCCAGCAAGGCGACGACGGGCAGCACTTCGAGGGCGGGCATCGAGGGCATGACGGCATGCTGCTGGGTCCAGAAGTGGCGGATGCCCGCTCGACTCAGCGCGATGAGCGCGAAGAAGCCGGAGGTGATCAGCAAGCCCAGGAAGATCCAGGTGCCGGGCGCCAGCCGCGGTTGGTTCAGCAGGCCGTCGAGCATGGCGAACTTGCCGATGAAGCCGGACAAGGGCGGCAG
>JAHJOG010000045.1 GCA_018820395.1 Gammaproteobacteria bacterium
CGGATGCAGTTGCCGCTGGTCTGGATGCCGTGCATGTCGACAGTGGCCAGCAGGTCCATCACGTCGGCTGACTTGGCCAGCGGGATCCAGTTGAACTGCACGTTCTGGCGGGTCGAAAAATGGCCGTAGTGAGTCGGCAGCTTATGGGTGCCGAGCTTGCCCTGCGTCTGCAACGCATTGCGATAGACCTCGGCTTCGGGCTCGTCGTATTCGCGCGCGATGCGGGCCAGCACGCGCAACTGGGCGCTCGAGATCTCGCCATAGGGCACCGCCACGCGCAGCATGGGCGCATAGCGCTGGACGTACCAGCCGTTCTGCAGCCGCAAGGGGCGGAAATCGTCTTCGGGGAGGGCGCCGGACTGCCAGCGTTGGAGCTGGTCCCGGTACTGGGCGGCGCGCTGGCGCACGAAGTGGCGGTCGAAATCTGTGTATTGATACATCGTCAGGCTGATTCGAAGTGAGGCCGCGCGTCCACGGCCCGTCAACGTCCTGCGAATTTAGGAGTTCGACCCTCGAAAACGAACGATTTTTTGGTTCGCGCCTTATGCGGATAAGCTTATTCGCCAGCATCCATGCGGCTTCCAGCGGGGTCGGGAGCCATTTCCGGATAAAGGCCCGGCAGCGCGAAACGGCGCGTTCGCTTCAGCGACAGGTGTTCCAGCCGCCCACTTCGAGGTGCAGGTGATCGGCATGGACCGCGTTGTAGTCCGGCCCCAGCACCCCGTCGAAATAGCGGCAGGCACCGTCATGCACCTCGCGCAGGAAGAGCGATTCCGCATCGCTACCCGGCCAGTTTCTCGCGACCGTGATGCGCGCGCCGCCGCGAATGCGAAAACCCGAGATGTCCAAGGCATCGGCCGTCGCGTGACGGCTTCGACGACCCGCGGCGGAGGCGCCTTCGCCGGTGTTGACGTTGCGGCAGGCATAGCTGCCCAGGTGTTCGATCGTCACGCGGCCGTCGCCGAAATGGCGGGCCGCCGCGGCGTCGAGGATGTGGCGCTCCCACATGGCGAAGGACAACGCCGCCGGGCAGCTCAGCACGACTGGCGAGACGAGCAAAGCGCTCTGTCCCGCACGCAGGCGAACTGCGTTCCGGAAGCCGCAGCCTTCGCCGGTGACGCGATCCGGGACCGGCGATTGATCGACCCCGCTCGCGTCCAGTGCTGCGAGGCAGCGCGCCGGATCGCCTCGGGCGTGCTGCAGCTTGTACGCGGTGAGAAAGCCCGGCGCCTCGGCCACGTCGAGCGGAGCCCAGGGGTTCAGCCGGTCCGGGATCTGCCACTCGCCCGTGTGGAGCTTCCAGCCACCCACGGCGAGCGCGGCGGCGACCAGCAGGCCGAGGGTGCGGCCGAACCATCGGCTGGGAGGCGTTTCGGGCGCGGAGGGCGGGGGCGGTGGCGGGGGCGACAAAGGCAAGGCCCGGGCAGTCTAGCCACGGCCGCTCGGCCGCGCCGCGAAGCCGCGCCAAAGCCGACTTGGTCGAACTGACATCGCACCTTCATCACACCGCCGTCGCACTGCCGTCGCATTGCCAATCGCGTTCGTCGAATGCACGCGGGCCCCCAGCACGGCGGCCCGGCCCTGCGGCCGCACTGCTACAGCACGAACTGGCTGACCGTCACATAGTGGCTGGCCGTGCCGGCAAGCACGAACAGATGCCACATGCCGTGCGCGTGCCGCCAGCCGCTGCGATTGAGATAGAACACCGTCCCCGCCGAGTACGCCAGCGCACCGGCGAGCAGCCAGACCAGCCCCGGGCTTTCGAGGCGAGCCACGAGCGGCACGGCGGCCAGCGCGCCGAGCCAGCCCATGCCCATGTAGATCCACAGCGACGGCTTGGGCACTTCGGCCGGCCGGAGCTCGCGCGCGATGCCGAGCAGTGCCGCGAGCCAGGTGCTGCCGAGCAGCGCCCAGCCCCAGGCGCCCTGCAGCGTGACCAGCGCGAAAGGCGTATAGCTGCCGGCGATGAGCAGGTAGATCGCGCAATGGTCGACGCGCTGCCAGAACAGCTTGGTTCGGCCGCGCGTGCTATGAAAGAGGGTGGATGCGGCGTACAGAGTCACCATCGAGATGGCGAACACGAGCGCGCTGGCCGTCTTGGCAAGGTCGCCGCCGGAGGCGGTCTTGCCGATCAGGAGCGCAGAACCTGCGGTGGCCAGCATCAGTCCGAGGAGGTGCGTGTATCCGTTGAAGCGTTCGCCGTGGTACATGGTGGTCGAGTCCCGTGATGTGCCGATTGGGCCGCACCCATGCGGCACCTTGGTGACATCTGACTCCGAAGCGGCACGCGGCGCATCCACCGTCGGCGCTAGCGCTTTCGCGCCAACGTGCACTGGCGAGGCGTTCTCAGCGCGCCGTGCGCGTGACCTGCACCGTGGCTTCCATGCCTTCGTAGGCTTCCGAACGGCCGAAGTAGCTGCCGCTGATGGGCGCGGCCTGCGACGGATCGCGGGCCACCGCCACGCGAATCAGCTGCCCGCTGCTGGTGAGGTTGTTGGTGGGGTCGAAGGTGACCCAGCCGGCACCGGGCAGGTAGGCGTGCAGCCACGCGTGCGTGCTGCCCGCGCCGGTGACCGCGGCGCCCGACGCGGCGCCAGTCTTGTCGAGCGCCGCGTCGTACAAGTAACCGGAGACGAAGCGCGTCGCGATACCCAGCCGGCGCGCAGCCTCCATCATGAGCAACGCGTAGTCGCGGCAGCTGCCGGTGCCGAGTTCGAGGGTTTCGAGCGGCGTCTGCGTGCCTTCTTCGTGGCGCGTGGTGTAGCTCAGGCTCTGGCCGATGTGCGCGTTCATGTGGGCCAGCACCTCGCGCGTGCTGTTGGGCCGGTCGGTGTGAAGAAACTGGTGCGCCCACTTGATCAGCACGCCTGCGGGGTCGTCATGGTGCGGACGCAGATAGTGTTCGAGATCGAATCGCTCTTCGACCGAATAGGCGAAGGGGAGGAACTCGGCGGACGGTTCGAGCGCCAGCAGGTCTTCCTGCCCCGGCACGTGTTCGATGGTGAAGGCGCAAACGATCCGAAGCTCTTTGGCTTCACCTACCGGCTGCACCAGCGCCACCGAGTTGGAGTGCGGGTCCTGGATCATGCGGACGCGGCTTTCGGGGCTGACCTGCAGGTCGGTAGCGAGTACGCGCAGGTCGTGACTGTCGCGCGGCCTGAACATCACGCGGTGCAGCCCGAAGCGCACCGGCTTGTTGTAGCGATAGACCGTGGTGTGAAGGATGTCGTAGCGGGTGGCCATGATCGATTCTGCGCTCCAGTCGCTTCAGATGCGCCGGGTATCGAGCGCCCGGGCGAGCGCGGTGGGCAGCGGCAAGGGTTCGGCATGCCAGCGCGCAGCCAGCAATTCGCCGCACAGGGCGGCGAAGCTCAGCCCGCGCGAGCCCAGGGCCGTGCAGAGCCAGATCGAGGGCGAACCGTTGGCGTCGATCGGTCCGATCAAGGGTCGGCGGTCGCCGGAGGCGCACCGCACGCCGGCCCAGGCCCGGGCGTCGCCTGCCGAGAATTCGGCCGAGAGCGCCTCGGCCGCGGCCGGATGCAGGCGGGCCAGGCGCCGCGCGTTGTCTTCGGTGTCGGCAGCGCGCAGTGTGGTGTCGCAGGCATCACGGTCGAAGGTGGCGCCGGCGACCCAGATCGGTTCTTCGGCATCGGGCAGGGCGATGAAGTAGCCGTCGCCATTGATCGGGGTCGAGGGCAGGGCGCGCGCATCGCGCATCGGGCCCCAGGCGATCTGGCCGCGCACGGGCTGCAGTGGACAGTGCGGCGCGAATCGGCGGCTGTCGTGCCCGGCGGCGATCACCACGCGATCGAAGACCCCGATCGGAGCGCCGTCGGCATCGTGCAGTTCGACACCCGCGTCTCGCTGCACCAACTGCGCGACCGACCGGCCCGTCTCGACTTGGATGCCCGGTTGAGCCAGCCAGGCGCGGACCAGATGCGCAGGCCGAACCCATCCGGCGCGCTCGTGCCACATCGCATCGGTGCCGGCGGGCAGGCCCGCAGCGGCGAGCTGTGCCGGCGTCGCGACCCACGACTCGTTGGGCCCGTCGGACGACCAGTCGGGCGGCAGCCGCATGGCATCGGCTGCGCGCCTTTCGAGCACGCCAAAGGCGCGCCACGACCGGCCTTCTTCCAGCAGCTCTTCGAGCGCCTGCCAGGTGATCCGGATCCCGGCGCGCGTGAGCCGCGACAGGAGGGCATCGTCCGGCGAGACATGCGGCGCCAGGATGCCTGCCGGCAAGCCCGAAGCGCCTGCTGCGGGCTCGTGGCGCTCGAAGACCGTGACCTGCCAGCCGCGCCGCGCCAGGCTC
>JAHJOG010000046.1 GCA_018820395.1 Gammaproteobacteria bacterium
ATGGGTCGGGTGCCGTGGGCGAGCGAGGCCTTCAACTGCTCGGCGCCAGACACCGGCAACATGGAAACCATCGCCCGCTATGGCTCCGAGGACATCAAGGCACGCTGGCTGAAGCCGCTGCTCGAAGGCAAGATCCGCTCGGCCTTTGCCATGACCGAACCCGACGTGGCGTCGAGCGATGCCACCAACATCGAGACCCGCATCGAACGCGATGGCGACGAGTACGTCATCAACGGCCACAAATGGTGGATCTCCGGCGCCGCGGACCCGCGCTGCGCAGTGTTCATCACCATGGGCAAGACCGATGGCAATGCACCCCGGCATTCCCAGCAGAGCATGATCATCGTGCCTGCGGACGCCAAGGGCATCCGCATCGTGCGGCCGCTCAACGTCATGGGCTACGACGACGCTCCGCACGGCCACGTCGAGATGTATTTCGAGAACGTGCGCGTGCCCGCGGACAACATCCTGCTCGGCGAAGGCCGCGGCTTCGAGATCGCGCAGGGCCGCCTCGGCCCAGGCCGCATTCATCATTGCATGCGCCTGGTCGGCCTGGCGGAACGCGCACTCGAGCTCATGTGCAAGCGGGCCTCTTCGCGCGTGGCCTTCGGCAAATCGGTCGCGTCGCAGACCGTCACGCAAGAACGCATCGCCGAGGCTCGCTGCAAGATCGACATGGCGCGCCTGCTTACGCTGAAGGCCGCATGGCTGATGGACGTGGCCGGCAACAAGGTGGCCAAGACCGAGATCGCGATGATCAAGGTGGTGGCACCCAGCATGGCTTGTCAGGTGATCGACTGGGCCATGCAGGTGCATGGCGGCGGCGGCATGTGCGACGACTTTCCCTTGGCCTACGCCTATGCAGGGGCGCGCACGCTGCGCTTTGCCGATGGTCCGGACGAGGTGCATCGCAACGCCATCGCCAAGTGGGAACTCGGCAAGTACGCGCCCCACAAGGCTCAGGCGGACATGCCGATCACGCGCTTCTAGCGCTCCACGCCGTCACACCGGTTCCAGGGCTCGCCTCGGGCCCTCCGGAAGTTCGACCCCGATGGCATCGCCTGCGCGAACCTCGCCGCCCGCAAGGACGATGCCCATGACGCCTGCTTTTCGCACCAGGCGGCCCGCATCGTCTCGGCCGAGGGTCGCTGCCAACAAGCCCGACTGGAAACGGTCGATCTGACTGCACGGGTTGCGAAGCCCGGTCACTTCGATCACCGATTCGGCGCCGACGCGCAAGCGGGTTCCTCGCACTAGACCGAGCAGGTCGAGCCCGCGCACCGTGATGTTCTCGCCCAAGTCACCGGGCCACACGGCAAAGCCGAGTTCGATCAGTTCATCGAAGAGCTCGGCATGAATGAGATGCACCTGTCGCAGATTCGGGGCGGCCGGATTGCGCGCTACACGTGATCGGTGCTTGACCGTGGTCCCGGCATGCGCATCGCCCTTGACGCCCCATCCCGCGACGAGACGTATGGCGGGCTCGGTGTACTTGGAGAAGGAGTGCAGCCCGCTGCTGTGTACCGCGACAACGTTCGCGGAGCCGGTGGCGGTCGGGTCGCCCATCAGCTCAAGGTAGCGGCGATCTGACGCGCGCTGGCATCGGCTTGAGCCGCATCAGGCGCCTCGACCATCACGCGCAGCAGCGGCTCGGTACCGCTCGCGCGAATCAACACGCGCCCTGCGTCACCGAGTTCGACTTCGACCCGACGCGTCGCCGCCGCCAGTGCCTGATTTTCTTTCCATTCCTGCCCGGGTGCGAGACGTACATTCACCAGCGCCTGCGGAAACAGCGTCAGGCCCTCCAGCATCTGATCGACCCGGCGCCCGCTTCGCACGCACGCCCTGAGAACCTGCAAGGCGCTCACGATCCCGTCGCCAGTGGTGTGACGGTCCAGCGCCAGAAGATGGCCCGAGCCTTCGCCTCCCAAAAGCCAACGTCGCTTTTCAAGTTCTTCGAGCACATAGCGGTCGCCAACGCGCGTTCGGACGAACTCGATGCCCTGCTTGCGCAAGGCCATCTCGACGGCCTTGTTGGTCATGAGGGTCCCGACGACGCCCGCCGGCTTCTCGTCCCGAGCGATACGCTCCATCACCATCAGGTAAAGCAGTTCGTCGCCATTGAAAAGCCGCCCCGTGCCGTCCACCCACTGCAGACGATCAGCGTCGCCGTCCAGAGCGATACCGTAGTCCGCCTTTTCGGCCGCTACCGCTGCGATCAACGCTTCGGGGTGCGTCGCACCGAAACCGTCGTTGATGTTCAGGCCGTCGGGCGCGCAGCCGATGCTGACCACCTCGGCGCCGAGTTCGTGAAAGACCTGCGGCGCGACCTGGTAGGCAGCGCCGTGGGCCGCATCGACGACGATCTTGAGGCCCCGCAGCGTCAGGTCGCTGGCGAACGTGCTCTTGCAGAACTCGATGTAGCGCCCTGGCGCATCGTTGAGCCGCCGGGCCTTGCCCAGCTCGGCAGAGGTGGCCCACGAGGGCGGCTCTTCGAGCGCGGCTTCGACCTCGGATTCCCACTCGTCGCTGAGCTTGGTGCCCTGGGCGCTGAAGAACTTGATGCCGTTGTCCGGAAACGGGTTGTGGCTGGCGCTGATGACCACGCCCAGGCTGGCGCGCTGTGCACGCGTGAGATAGGCCACGCCGGGCGTCGGCAGCGGGCCGAGGAGCACCACGTCGACACCGGCCGAGTTGAAACCCGACTCCAGCGCCGACTCGAGCATGTAGCCGGAGATGCGCGTGTCCTTGCCGATGATCACCTTGGGCCGTGGGTCGGTCTTCTTGAGAACCCGGCCCACGGCATGTGCCAGCCGCAACACGAAATCGGGCGTGATCGGCGCCTGTCCGACCGTCCCGCGAATGCCATCGGTGCCGAAGTATTTTCTTGTCATGCAGACTCCTGTCTTCGTTGTTCTTTTTGCACTGCGCGCCACACGGCCAGCGCAGCCACGGTGTCGCGAACGTCGTGCACGCGCACGATCGAGGCGCCACGCTCGACCGCCAGGACCGCAGCCACTGCGCTCGGTGTCTTGCGTTCCAACGCCTCGACGATACCCGTCACCGCGCCGAGCGACGACTTGCGCGACCAGCCGACCAGCAGGGGTCGGCCCGCCTCGAGCAACGCTTCCTGCCGCGCCAGCAGCGCAAAATTCTGCGCTACCGTCTTTCCGAAGCCAATGCCCGGGTCGAGCACGACACGATCCAAGTGAATTCCCGCACTCTGCAATTCGCCGAGTCGGCTGTCGAGAAACTCGCGCACAGCGTGCACCGCATCGCCTTCCATCGGGCTGGCCTGCATCGTCATCGGATCGCGGTGCATGTGCATCAGGCAGACACCGCAACGGGATGCGGCCACCGCTTCGAGCGCCCCGGCGCCGCGCAAGGCCCAGATGTCGTTGACGATGTCCACGCCCAGATCGATGGCGGCCCGCATCACCTCGGCCTTGCAGGTGTCGATCGACACCGGGACGCCCAAAGTGACGGCTTCGCGAAGCACCGGCACGATGCGCGACAACTCGACCGCGGCAGACACCGATGCGCTGCCAGGGCGGGTCGACTCCCCACCAATGTCTAAGATATCCGCGCCCTGTTCGATCAGCTGCGCACAGTGGCGCACCGCCGCGTGCGTCGTCGAATGCTGTCCACCGTCGGAAAACGAATCCGGAGTGACGTTGACGATGCCCATCACCCTGGGAGCGCTCAGGTCAACAGAAAATCGCGTGGTCTGCCAGGAGTTCATCCGTCGCACCCCTGACGAAAAAACGGGGCCCGAGGCCCCGTCGATTTCAGAGAACGCATGCTCTCAGGCTGCAGTCGGTGCCGGGTCAGGCTTGACCGACGGCGATCCGCCGCTGCCGCCGCTGCCGGACGGCGGAATGCGCGGCGTCCAGTCCTTGGGAGGACGCGGTGCCCGACCCGCCATGATGTCATCGAGCTGTTCGGTGTCGATGGTTTCCCATTCGAGCAAGGCCTTAGCCATGGCGTGCATCTTGTCCGAATTTTCTTCGATCAGGCGACGCGCCAACGCGTACTGCTCGTCGATGATGCGGCGGACTTCGGCGTCGACCTTTTGCATGGTCGATTCGCTCATGTTGGTCGTCTTGGTGACCGACCGGCCCAGGAACACTTCGCCTTCGTTCTCCGCATACACCATCGGGCCAAGGGACTCGGTCATGCCGTAACGCATCACCATGTCGCGAGCGATCTGCGTCGCCCGCTCGAAGTCGTTGCTGGCACCCGTGGTCATCTGGTGCATGAAGACCTCTTCGGCGATGCGGCCACCGAAGAGCATGCTGATCTGGTTCAGCATGTATTCGCGGTCGTAGCTGTAGCGGTCTTGCGCCGGAAGGCTCATGGTCACGCCCAGGGCCCGTCCCCGCGGAATGATCGTGACCTTGTGAACCGGATCGCACTTGGGCAGGAGCTTGCCGATCAGTGCATGGCCCGACTCGTGGTACGCCGTGTTGCGGCGCTCTTCCTCGGGCATCACCATGCTCTTGCGCTCGGGGCCCATGAAGATCTTGTCCTTGGCCTTCTCGAAATCCTGCATCTCGACGACGCGCGCGTTGCGCCTCGCAGCCATCAGCGCCGCTTCGTTGCAGAGATTGGCCAGATCGGCGCCCGACATTCCTGGCGTTCCGCGGGCGATGATGCTGGGGTTGACGTCCTGGCCGAGCGGCACCTTGCGCATGTGCACATTCAGGATCTGTTCGCGGCCGCGGATGTCGGGCAGCGTCACATAAACCTGGCGGTCGAAACGGCCGGGGCGCAGCAGCGCGGCGTCGAGGATGTCCGGCCGGTTGGTCGCGGCGACCACGATCACACCGAGATTCGTCTCGAAGCCGTCCATCTCGACGAGCATCTGGTTGAGCGTCTGCTCGCGTTCGTCGTTGCCACCACCGAGCCCGGCACCGCGCTGACGGCCAACGGCGTCGATTTCATCGATGAAGATGATGCAAGGCGCGTTCTTCTTGGCGTTCTCGAACATGTCGCGAACGCGTGCGGCGCCGACGCCGACAAACATCTCGACGAAGTCGGAACCCGAAATGGAAAAGAACGGAACTTTGGCTTCGCCTGCAATGCCCTTGGCCAGCAATGTCTTACCGGTTCCCGGCGGCCCGACGAGCAGCAACCCGCGCGGAATCCGACCACCCAACTTCTGGAACTTGGCGGGGTCCTTCAGGAAGTCGACGACTTCCTTGACCTCCTCCTTGGCTTCGTCGCAACCAGCAACGTCAGCGAAAGTGACGGTGTTGTTGTTCTCGTCGAGCATGCGGGCCTTGCTCTTGCCGAAGCTGAAAGCCCCGCCCTTTCCGCCACCCTGCATCTGCCTCATGAAGTAGACCCACACGCCGATCAGCAGCAGCATCGGGCCCCAACTCACAAGGAGAGTCATGAGCAGCGAGCCTTCTTCGCGCGGCTTGACGTCGAACTTGACGTTGTTGGCGATCAGGTCGCCGACGAGACCGCGGTCAAGGTAGGTGGCCGTCGTGCGGATCTTGCGATCGTCGTTAGTGATCGCCACGATCTCGCTGCCACCCTGACCTTCTTGAATGGTGGCGCTCTTGATGCGGTTATTTCGGACCTCTTCGAGGAAATCCGAGTAGCCGACGGCGCCGGCACCCGCGACACCGCGCGTGTCGAACTGCTTGAACACAGTAAACAACACCATCGCGATGACCAGCCAGACGGCAACTTTAGAAAACCACTGATTGTTCAAACGAAACTCCAGTCGATGCGCCTGACAAGTCAAAAAGCTTGTCATGCCAGGATGCGCAATTGGTCCCTATTTTAGGCTTTTCAATCCGCCCGACCTTGCTATTTAGTCATTGCGTCCATAGGCGGGGCACGGGATTAAGCCGAAAAATCCCGCTCGCGGCCTGTATCAAACCGTGTCTGGCGATCTGAGCCCCATGCCCACCATGAAGGTTTCGGGCGAACGGTCCCTCGATGCCTTGGGTTTGACGGTCTTCACAACCCGGAACGTCTTCTTGAAAAGCTTCACCAGATCGTCGTAGCCGCTGCCATGGAAAAGCTTGGCCACCAGAGCGCCCTCCGGTTTCAAGTGCTGCCGGGCGAAGTCGATCGCCAACTCCACCAGATAGCTGCTTGCCGCCGCATCCACCGACGATATGCCGGAGAGATTGGGCGCCATGTCGGAAACCACCACGTCCGCCAGTCGGCCGTCCATGGCGGTCGCGAGGCGGCTCAGGACCTCCTCTTCCCGGAAGTCGCCCTGCAGAAAGGTGACGCCTTCGATCGGCTCCATCGGAAGAATGTCGAGCGCGATGATGGACGCAGCCGTTCGGCCCGTGGCCACGCCGGCGTGCAGGAGCTTGCTGCGCAGGTACTGACTCCAGGCCCCCGGGGTGGAGCCGAGATCGACGACCAGTTGACCGGGCCGGATCAACCCGAGGCTTTCGTCGATCTCTTTCAGCTTGTACACGGCGCGCGCCCGATAACCCTCCCGCGTGGCCAGCTTCACGTACGGGTCGTTGATGTGATCGTGCAGCCAGGCCTTGTTGACCTTCGTGCCGACCTTCGCGCCGGGCTTGCCGCTTTTGGGTTTGTCGTTCATTGCGTTCGATAATACGGGGATGCCTTCCATTCGACTGACCCCCGCGCAGCGCAAGCAGCACCGCTCCGATGCGCATCACCTCCAACCGATCGTGAGGGTCGGCAACGATGGCCTGACGCCTGCAGTCACCAAGGAAGCCGACGCTGCACTGAAAGCCCACGGGCTGATCAAGGTCCGCGTCTTCTCCGACGACCGCTCGGCACGCGAATCCATGCTGCAGACCTTGGCCGACGAACTCGACGCAGCGCCCATCCAGCACATCGGCAAGCTGCTGGTGCTGTGGCGTCCCATCCCTGAAAAGCCACGCGAGATCGATGAAGACCGCATGCCCGGTCCTCGCGACGTCAAGGTCATCAAGTACAGCAAACGCGGCGGCCAGCGGCCGGAGATCAAGACGCTGAGAGTGCTCGGCAATCAGCGCCTCACGCCCGGCGGCACGGTCAAGCGGACCAAGGCCAAGCGGCCCCTGTCCGTCAAGAAGCGCAACCAGGCCGAATGAGCGCGGCGCCCGCCGATCCGGCCGCAGGGGTGCTGCAGCGCAACATCCTCTGCATGAAGTGGGGGACCAAGTACGGGCCGGACTACGTCAACCGGCTGTACGCCATGGTGCGCCGCTATCTCAAAGGTGATTTCGTCTTTGCCTGCCTGACCGACGACAGCCGCGGCATCCGAAGCGAAGTGCGCTGCCTGCCCATTCCGCCGCTCGACGTCGAGCTGGCGCCCGGCCAGGCCGACAGGGCTTGGAAGAAGCTGACCACCTTCGAGGAGGACTTGCATGGACTCCGTGGACGCGCCCTCTTCATCGACCTCGATGTGGTGATCGTCGGAGACCTGGACCCGTTTTTTGAATACCCGGGCGAGTTCCTCATCATCCACGACTACGCCAGGCCCTGGCGGTCGCGACGGATCACCGGCAACTCGTCGGTGTACCGGTTCGAGTTGGGCGCCCACCCCGACGTGCTGGAGCATTTCAGGCGGAACATGGACAAGGTGCAGGCCGAGTTCCGCAACGAGCAGACCTACCTGTCGGATTTTCTGCACCGTCAGGGCAAGCTCGCCTATTGGCCAGAGGCGTGGTGCCCGAGCTTCAAGTACCACGGCATTCCACCCTGGCCGACCAACTACTGGCGCGAGCCTTTCGTGCCGGACGGAGCGCGGATCATGGTGTTCCACGGCGAATGCAATCCGCCGGACGCTCTTGCCGGGCGGCGCAACCGGGCCTTCAGGTTCATCCGGCCCGCGCGCTGGATCAACTCGTTCTGGAAAGCCTGATCACGCGGCGCGCGGCCCCATGCGCCACAGCAGCGCGCCTGCGCAGAGCCACTGACCGAAATACATCACGCTGCCGAGCGCGTGCCAGAGCTTGAGATTCTCCCGCGCGAGGATGCGTGGAGCGACCGCATATTGCTGAAGCAGGGCCAGCAGCAATGCCGCAACAATCAACCAGATGGCGGTACGAACGGCAGCATCGGCGCGCTGGTCGATCTTCGACCTGAAGTAGGTGAGCAACGCCAGGCCACAGCCGATCGCTACCCAGGTCTGCGCCGCAAACAACGCGCCTGCCATGTTGCCTGCCACGCTCGGGTTGCCCAGCCGGGCAAACAGCATGGGCACCACCACGAAGCCGACTGCAGTCAGGCTGCCCCACCAGAAGGCAGCGAGCAACAATGCGATGCGGTCTTTCAACGGCCGGGGCCCGCAGACTCAGCGATAGCGCACCGCAACGACCTCATATCGCCTGACGCCGCCGGGCGCCTGGACTTCGGCCGTATCGCCTTTTTCCTTGCCGATCAGCGCGCGCGCAATCGGGCTGGAGATGTTGATGAGCCCGAGTTTCAGATCGGCCTCGTCCTCCCCGACGATCTGGTAAGTGACCTTCTCGGCGCTGTCCTCGTCTTCGAGCTCGACGGTGGAGCCGAAGACGATCTTGCCGTCCGCATCGAGTTGCGTCGGATCGATGATCTGTGCGGCCGAGAGCTTGCCTTCGATTTCCTGGATGCGGCCTTCGATGAAGCCCTGCCGGTCTTTGGCTACCTCGTATTCCGCGTTCTCGCTCAGGTCGCCCTGGGCACGCGCCTCGGCGATGGAGTTGATGACCCAGGGGCGGTCGACGGTCTTGAGTTTTTGCAGCTCTTCGCGCAGCTTCTCAGCGCCGCGCTTGGTAATTGGAATGGTGTTCACGTTGCTTGCTCCAGAAAGCGAAACCGCCGAACGATGCCGTTCGGCGGTCGAAGGGAGAGTGATCAGACGAGCGTGCGTCCGGTCAGCCGGCTCAGGATGGCGAGCGGGCTCGAATCTGCATTGTATTGCCTCGCAGCCGGCAGGTGCAGCGTCTGCTCGAGCATGTATTGTCCCGACATGACCGCATGCGAGGTCTGGTCGGAGAAACAAACCCACACCGATCCGGCGGGAAAAGGCATCGTCTCTTGATCGCACCGCTGTTGATAGTCGAGGTCGGCCTTCATGCCGTCGTGCAACTGAAGCATGAGGTGGTCGTACTCGCTGCGAAACGATTTGGTGACGCGCAGTGTCCGCAGCGCATGGGCCTTCCAAGCGGAATAGCGCCGGGCTCGCGGCAAGAACTGCTTCGCCACCGTCTCGAACGATTCGCCGATCCGCCAGACGCGCGGCTCCCCGCCAGGATGCACATTGGTGAAGACGCGCAGGATGCGCTCCCCATGGTTCGGCCGCGAAGGAAACGCATCGACGTGCAGCCGCCGGTCGTCCGCACGCCACGACTGCACGCGAGTCTCGACCTCCACGGGCCGATAGCTGGTCGGTGCAAGGCGAAGATGCGCCGCGTAGGCCGGCAACAGGCCATCGATGAGCTGCCGCGATTGCGAGCGGAAGCGGCCGATCATGGCCGCGACCGCCTGCTGCATGGCCGCATCGCCGGCCGCGCCCTTCAGCCGTCCCTCGGCATCGAGGCTGATGTTGCGAACGTCCGGCGCAAGAATCGACGGCGACAGCAGCGCGGTTTCGGAAGGCAACAGTTCGAAGCGCAGTTGCGGAAAGTACAGGACCTTGCCCGCCTCCAGCGCGGCGATCCATTCGTCGTTCGGCGTGGCCTCGTCCCAAGAGGCCAGCGCCAGTTCGACCAGCTGCGACTCCATCGCTACGCCGCCGCGAGCTGTGCGTGCATCTCCTGAATGGAAATCACCCCGAGTCCATCCATGTAGCGCATGCCTTCGACCGCCGCCTCGGCGCCGAAGATCGTGGTGAAGGTCGTGACGCGCGCCAGCAGCGCCGACGTACGGATGTGGCGCGAATCGGCGATGGCGTTGCGACGCTCCTCGACCGTGTTGATCACGAGAGCGATCTCGTTGTTCTTGATCATGTCGACGATGTGCGGGCGCCCCTCCGTCACCTTGTTGACCACCGCGCAGGCGATGCCCGCCGCGTTGATGGCTGCGGCGGTGCCCTTGGTGGCGATCAGCTCGAAGCCCAGTGCGGCCAGCCCGCGCGCCACTTCGACCGCGCGCGCCTTGTCGTTGTTCTTGACCGAAACGAAGACCTTGCCGGAGCGCGGCAAGAGCGTGCCCGCGCCGAGCTGCGACTTCACGAACGCCTCGCCGAAAGTCTTGCCGACGCCCATGACTTCGCCCGTCGACTTCATCTCCGGACCCAGGATGGTGTCGACGCCGGGGAACTTGACGAACGGAAACACCGCTTCCTTGACGCAGAAGTACGGCGGCGTGACTTCCTTCGTCATGCCCTGGGAAGCCAACGACTGTCCGGCCATGCAGCGCGCTGCCACCTTGGCCAGCTGCACGCCGGTCGCCTTGCTCACATACGGGACGGTGCGCGAAGCACGCGGGTTCACTTCCAGCACATAGATCACGTCGCGGCCATCGCGCTCCTGGATGGCGAACTGCACGTTCATGAGTCCGACGACATTGAGCGCCTTGGCCATCGCAGCGCTCTGGCGCTTCAGCTCGGCCACGGTGTCGGCCTTGAGGCTGTAGGGCGGCAACGAGCAGGCCGAGTCGCCCGAGTGCACGCCGGCTTGTTCGATGTGCTCCATCACGCCACCGATCAGCGTTGCGCCATCGGCGTCGCGGATGCAGTCGACGTCGCATTCCACGGCATCGTTGAGGAACCGGTCCAGCAGCACGGGCGAGTCATGGCTCACCTTGACGGCCTCTCGCATGTAGCGCTCGAGGTCGCGCTGCTCATGGACGATGTCCATCGCGCGTCCGCCGAGCACGTAGCTCGGCCGGACGACCAGCGGATACCCCAGAGCGGCAGCCTTCTCCAGCGCTTCGGGCTCGGTGCGCGCCGTGGCATTGGGCGGCTGACGCAAGCCGAGCTCGTGCAGCAGTTTCTGAAAGCGCTCGCGGTCTTCGGCTGCGTCGATCATGTCGGGGCTGGTGCCGATGATTGGCACGCCGTTCGCTTCGAGGTCGAGCGCCAGCTTGAGCGGCGTCTGGCCACCGTACTGCACGATCACGCCCAGGGGCTTTTCCTTGGCAACGATCTCCAGCACGTCTTCGAGGGTGAGCGGTTCGAAGTAGAGCCGGTCGCTCGTGTCGTAGTCGGTCGACACGGTTTCCGGATTGCAGTTGACCATGATGGTCTCGTACCCGTCTTCGCGCAGCGCCAGTGCGGCATGCACGCAGCAATAGTCGAACTCGATGCCCTGGCCGATGCGGTTGGGGCCACCGCCGAGCACCATGATCTTCTTGCGGTCGGTCGGGTCGGCCTCGCATTCGTCTTCGTAGGTCGAATACATGTAAGCCGTGTCGGTCGCGAATTCGGCCGCGCAGGTGTCGACTCGCTTGTACACAGGCCGCACGCCCAGCGCATGGCGCTTCGCGCGGACGGCGGCGTCGGTGCTCTTCAGTTGTCGCGCGAGCCGGCGATCGGAGAAGCCCTTCTTTTTGAGTGCAAGCAGCGTGTCGCGGTCGATGTCGTCGAGCGAGCGGGTTTCCAGTTCGAGTTCGATCTTCACGATCTCTTCGATCTGCACCAGGAACCAAGGGTCGATCTTGGTCAGCGAGAACACCTCATCGACACTGAGCCCCATGGCGAAGGCATCGCCCACGTACCAGATGCGGTCGGGGCCGGGTTCACCGAGTTCCTTTTCGAGCACCTCGCGGTCCTGCGTCTTCTCGTTGAGCCCGTCGACGCCGACTTCGAGCCCACGCAGTGCCTTCTGGAAAGACTCCTGGAAGGTCCGCCCCATCGCCATCACTTCGCCCACCGACTTCATCTGCGTCGTGAGGCGCGAGTCGGCCTGCGGGAATTTCTCGAATGCGAAACGCGGGATCTTGGTGACCACGTAGTCGATGCTGGGCTCGAAGCTCGCCGGCGTGGCACCACCGGTGATTTCATTGCGCAGCTCATCCAGCGTGTAGCCGACGGCCAGCTTGGCCGCGACCTTGGCGATCGGGAACCCGGTCGCCTTGGAGGCGAGCGCGGACGAGCGCGACACGCGCGGATTCATCTCGATGACCACCATGCGGCCATCGACCGGATTGATCGAAAACTGGACGTTCGATCCGCCGGTGTCGACGCCGATCTCGCGCAGCACGGCCAACGAGGCATTGCGCAGGATCTGGTATTCCTTGTCGGACAAGGTCTGTGCCGGGGCCACGGTGATCGAGTCACCGGTGTGCACGCCCATCGGGTCGAGGTTCTCGATCGAGCAGACGATGATGCAGTTGTCGGCCTTGTCGCGCACCACCTCCATCTCGAACTCTTTCCAGCCGAGGAGCGATTCTTCGATGAGGAGTTCGGTGGTGGGCGACGCCTCCAGGCCGCGTTTGCAAATGACCTCGAATTCCTCGGGGTTGTAGGCGATGCCTCCGCCCGTGCCGCCGAGCGTGAAGCTGGGCCGGATGACGACCGGAAACCCGACCGTCTTCTGCACGGCCCAAGCCTCTTCGAGCGAATGGGCGATGCCCGAGCGCGCGGAGCCCAACCCGATGCGGGTCATGGCGTCCTTGAACTTGAGGCGGTCTTCGGCCTTGTCGATGGCCTCCGGCGTGGCGCCGATAAGTTCGACCTCGTACTTGGCAAGCACGCCATTGCGCCACAGATCGAGCGCGCAATTGAGCGCCGTCTGCCCGCCCATGGTCGGCAGGATGGCGTCGGGCCGCTCCTTGGCGATGATCTTCTCGACCGTTTGCCAGGTGATGGGCTCGATGTAGATCACGTCGGCCGTGGCCGGGTCCGTCATGATCGTGGCGGGGTTGCTGTTGATCAGGATGGTCTTGTAGCCCTCTTCGCGCAGCGCCTTGCAGGCCTGCACGCCCGAGTAGTCGAACTCGCAGGCCTGGCCGATGATGATCGGGCCGGCGCCGATGATGAGCACGCTGCGAATGTCTGTGCGCTTAGGCATGGGCTTGCCCTTCCTTGTGACTTTTCATGAGGGCCGAGAATCGATCGAACAGATAGCCGATGTCGTGCGGGCCCGGCGATGCCTCGGGATGGCCCTGGAAGCAGAAGGCGGGCTTGTCGGTGCGCGCAAGCCCCTGCAACGTTTGGTCGAAGAGGCTGACGTGCGTGGCGCGCAGGTTGGCTGGCAGCGATTTCTCGTCGACCGCAAACCCGTGGTTCTGGCTCGTGATGCTCACGCGGCCGTTGTCGAGGTCCTTGACCGGGTGATTCGCACCGTGGTGGCCGAACTTCATCTTGAAGGTGTGGGCGCCCGACGCCAGCGCCATGATCTGATGGCCGAGACAGATGCCGAACACCGGAATCCCCGTTTCGATCAGCTCGCGAGTGGCTTCGATGGCGTAGTCGCACGGCTCCGGGTCGCCGGGGCCGTTGGCAAGAAAGACACCGTCGGGTTGCAGCTTGAGCACGTCGGCTGCCGACGTGCGGGCCGGCACCACGGTGATGCGCGCGCCTCGCTGCGCGATCATGCGCAAGATGTTCTTCTTGACGCCGAAGTCGTAGGCGACCACGTGGTGCCGAGGCGTGATCTGCACACCGAAACCCGGCTTGCCGTCGACGTGGACCAGCTTCCATTCGGTCTGCGTCCATTCGTAGGTTTCCTTGACCGACACGACCTGGGCCAGGTCGAGTCCGACCATGCTCGCCGCGCTCCGGGCTGCGGCGATGGCGCGATCGATCTTCGCCTGGTCGATGGTTTCGCCTGGTGCCAATCCGACGATGCAGCCGTTTTGCGCCCCATGCGTGCGCAGATGGCGCGTCAGCTTGCGCGTGTCGATGCTGGAGATCGCAACGATGTTGCCGCGCTTGAGGTAGGTGTCGAGCGTCGCGGTGCTGCGGAAATTGGACGCGATCAGCGGCAGGTCTTTGATGATCAGGCCGGCAGCGTGGATCTTGTCGGACTCGACGTCCTGTTCGTTGCTGCCGTAGTTGCCGATGTGCGGATAGGTCAGCGTCACGATCTGCTGGCAGTAGCTCGGATCGGTCAGGATTTCCTGGTAACCGGTCATGGCGGTGTTGAACACCACCTCGCCGGTGGTGACGCCGGTGGCGCCGATCGAGTTGCCGAGAAAGACGGTGCCGTCTGCAAGCGCCAGGATCGCGGGCGGGGACGTTCCCTTGAGAGACAAAAGCACGGGGTTCTCCGGGTGGATGACGCCCAAAGCGAACCCAGGTTGAGACTCGGGCGTCGCGACTTTCGTCGAGGAGTTGGCTTGCGTGCGCTGAGGGCGGGGTGTGAGCGGGAAAGCCCCTGATTATAAGCTGGCGGCGTTGGTCGACAGGACCGCGCTGGCACTCGCGTGCAGGCAAATGGCCGCCGCCGCCGCCACGTTCAGCGATTCTTCACCGCCCGGCTGCGCGATGCGCACCGAGTGCGCCGCGCGTGCCTCCAGCCAGGGTGAAATGCCCTGCCCTTCGTGCCCCAGCAGCCAGGCGCAGGGATACGGGAGTTTTGCGGCATGCAGCCATTCGCCCCGGTGCGAGCTGGTCGCGATCCAGGGAATGGCCAGCGCGTCGAGCGCCTCGGATTCGACGCCTTCGAGCAGGCGAAGGCCGAAATGCGCCCCCATGCCCGCGCGCAGCACCTTCGGCGCCCACAGGGCAGCGCTGCCCTTCAGCGCGACGACCTGGGCGAAACCGAAGGCCGCGGCACTGCGCAGAATGGAACCGACATTGCCTGCATCCTGCAGCCGGTCGAGCACCACCGTCGGCGCGTCGACTAGAAGACTTGGGGTGGGCGGAACGTCGAGCACGAATCCCATGCTGCCCGGCGACTCGAGTCCGCTCACGCTGGCCAGCAGCGCGTCGTCGATCAGCACACACTGCTCGGCCGATCCTGCCCACTCGGACGACGCCATGGCCCACTGCGATTCGGCGAAAACCGCGATGGCAGGCCGCACGCCACGGTCGCGGGCCGCGCGGCACAAGTGGTCGCCTTCCAGCCAGATCTGCCCGACCTTGCGATAGGCGCCAGGTTCCTGGGCCAGCTTGCGCAGCCGCTTGAGCAACGGGTTGTCGCGCGAACTGATGCGCGTCGGGCCCGTGGCTGTCACGAGCCGGCCTGCAAAGCGTCGAACGGGTCGGACGGGCCAGCCACGGTGACGGGCTGCGAAGCCCGCATGAGCGCCGCGGCAACCGGACTGAACGATCGGCGATGGTGGATGCAGGCGCCATGGCGCAGGAGCGCATCGAGATGCTCCGGCGTGCCATAACCTTTGTGCGCGGCGAACCCGTAGTGGGGAAATTCGATGTGCAAGTCGTGGCACAAGCGATCGCGATGGACCTTGGCCAGGATCGACGCCGCGGAAATGGCCTTGACCCGGGCGTCGCCCTTGATCACCGCCTCGGCAAGAATGTCCAGCCGGGGCAACTGGTTGCCATCCACCAGCACCTTGATCGGCTTCAGCCGGAGCCCTTCGACCGCGCGCCGCATTGCCAGCAAGGTGGCCTGCAGGATATTGTGGCAATCGATCTCCTCGACGCTGGCCATGGCCACCGAGCAGCACAGTGCCTTGGCAAGAATCTGGTCGTGGAGCTTCTCGCGTTGCAGCGCGGTGAGAGTCTTCGAATCGGCCAGCCCGCGGATGGGCTTCTGGTCGTCCAGGATCACTGCGGCGGCGACGACCGGCCCCGCCAGCGGGCCTCTGCCGGCTTCGTCGACGCCTGCCAGCAGCCCGGGCACGTCCCAGATCAGCGAGGCCTGCTCAGCCTTCGAGAACTTTCTGTATCGCATCGGCACACAGTGTCGGCGTATCGCGCTTCAATTCATCGTGCATGGCGCAAAAACGTTGTTGCAAGGCGTGAATCTTCTCGGGCGCGGCGAGCCAGCCGAGGGTCGCTTCAGCAAGCGCCTGGGGCGTGGCCGCGTCCTGCAGCAGCTCGGGCACGACGAACTCGCGGCACAGGATGTTGGGCAGCCCGACCCAGGGCTGCAATTGCTTGCGCCGCATGACCTCCCACGAGATCTTGTTCATGTTGTAGGCGATGACCATCGGCCGCTTGAAAAGGGCCGCTTCGAGCGTCGCGGTGCCGCTCGCGATGAGGGTCGCGTCGCACGCGGCCAAAGCGATGTGCGACTGGCCGGTCAGTACCGTCACCTTGTTCGCCATGCCGCTCGTCTTCAGTGCCTGGTCGATGTCCTGCCGCAACGATGGCACTGCCGGAAGCACGAAGCGCAGTTCGGGTCTTGCAGCCTGCATGATCTGCGCCGCGGCCAGAAAGCGTGTCGCCAGGTAGCGCAGCTCGGAGCGCCGGCTCCCCGGCATCAAGGCGACGATCGGTGCATCGCCGCCAAGGCCCAGAGCCGCTCTGGCCGCAGCGCGATCGGGCGTCATGGGAATCACGTTGGCCAGCGGATGGCCGACATACGTCGATGCGATGTCTTCGCGCGCCAGCAGCTCGGGCTCGAACGGAAAGATGCACAGCACGTGGTCAGCGGCAGCGCGAAGCGCATCCACCCGCCCTGCTCGCCAGGCCCAGATCGACGGGCAGACGAAATGCACCGTGCGGATTCCGCGGTGACGCAATCCGGCTTCGAGGTCGAGGTTGAAGTCCGGGGCGTCGACCCCGATGAAAAGCTCGGGCTCCTCGCGGACCAGTCGAGACTTGAGCTGGCGCCGGATGCTCGCAATTTCCGAATAGTGCCTGAGTACCTCGACGTAACCCCGCACGGCCAGCTTCTCCTGCGGCCACCACGTCTCGAAACCTCGGGCCAGCATGTGCGGCCCACCGATGCCCACGGCCTTCATGGTCGGCCAGCGTGCGCGCAAGCCGTCGAGCAGCAAGCTGGCCAGCAGGTCACCGGACGGCTCGCCTGCCACCATGGCAAAGCGGCGCGGCGACGCTTGCAGGCCGTCGCTCACGACGCCGCGCAGCCGGAGTCGGCCCGGCTGCGGCTCACCGCGCGATTCCCCGGGTGGAGGCAGAAAGAAAGCGACTCATCGTGGCAACGTCGTCGGCGGCTTCGGGGACTTCTGTCGCGAGCGCCTCGATGGCCGTCCGCGCCTCATCGAGCGTCTTGCCCTGGCGATACAGGAGCCGATGCATCTGCTTGACCGCGGCAAGCCGCGCCGCAGAAAAATCGCGTCGCCGGAGACCCACCACATTGAAGCCGCGCACGGCCAGCGGGTTGCCGTCGACCAGCATGAAAGGCGGAACGTCTTGCGCCACGGCACTGGCAAAACCGACCATCGCATGCGCCCCCACCGACACGAACTGGTGAATGCCCGTCAGCCCGCCGACGGTGACCCAGTCGGCCAGATGAACGTGACCGGCCAGCGTGGTGTTGTTGGCGAGCGTGGTGTGATCGTCGACGCGGCAATCGTGGGCGATGTGCGTATAGGCCATGATCCAGTTGTCGCTGCCCACGCGCGTCACGCCGCCGGCCCCTGGCACGCCGATGTTGAAGGTGCAGAACTCGCGGATGGTGTTGCGATCGCCGATGACGAGTTCGGTGGGCTCGCCAGCGTACTTCTTGTCCTGCGGAATCGCGCCCAGCGAACAGAACTGGAAGATGCGGTTGTCGCGGCCGATGGTGGTCCGCCCTTCGACAACACAATGCGCGCCGATCGTGCTGCCCGCACCCACTCGCACGTGCGGGCCAACGACGGAAAACGGGCCGACGCTGACCGACGGGTCGAGCTCAGCCCGGGGATCGACGATGGCCGTCGAGTGAACCTGCGTCATGCCGAAGGTGCACTCAGTTGATCTGGCGCATCGCGCACATCAATACAGCTTCGCACGCCAGCTCACTGCCCACCAGCGCGCGCCCCTTGAATCGCGAGACGCCAGCCCTGACGCGGTCGATCTCGACTTCGAGCGTGAGTTGATCGCCCGGCTCGACAGGCCGCTTGAACCGCGCGTCATCGATGCCGGCGAAGTAGTAGACGGTGTTCTCGTCCGGCACCATGTCCATCGAATGAAAGGACAGCAATGCCGCGGCCTGCGCCATCGCTTCGAGCATGAGAACGCCGGGCATGACGGGGCGATGTGGGAAATGACCGTTGAAGAACGGCTCGTTCATGGTCACGTTCTTGAGCGCCACGATGCGCTTGCCCTTGTCTATCTCGAGCACACGATCCACCAGAAGGAACGGATATCGGTGAGGCAACAGTTTGAGGATCTGGTGAATGTCGAACGTCATGGTTTTTCTTCCTGCACTCTCGTTTTTTCGAGCGCCTTCACGCGCTCCCGCAAGCCATGCAGATGTCTGAGCGTGGCCGCGTTCTTCTCCCAATTGGCATTCTCGTCGATGGGAAACGCACCCGTGTACAGGCCGGGTTTGTGAATCGAGCGCGTGACCAGCGACGCCGCCGAGATGTGCACGCCGTCGGCCAGCGTGAGATGCCCGAGGATCATCGCCGCACCACCCAACATGCAGTGGGCGCCGATGTTGGCACTGCCTGCGACGCCGACGCACCCGGCCATCGCCGTGTGCTTGCCGATCCGCACGTTGTGGCCGATCTGGATCAGGTTGTCCAGCTTGACGCCGTCTTCGATCACCGTGTCGTCGAGTGCGCCGCGATCGATGCAGGTGTTGGCACCGATCTCCACGTCGTCGCCGATACGGACTGCGCCGAGCTGCTCAATCTTGACCCAACGCCCCTCATCCGATGCCAGCCCGAAGCCGTCGGCACCGACCACCACGCCCGGATGCAACAGGCAGCGGGCGCCGATGATGCAGTCTTCGCTCACCGTCACCCTCGACTTCAGGACCGTCGACGCCCCGATGCGCGCGCCTCGCTCGACCACGCACAGCGGGCCGATGCGCGCTTCGGGGTCGACGAAAGCGTCCGGATGGACCACGGCGCTGGGATGCACGTGAGGCTCGTCTGGCGCAGCGTGAGCCCGCTTCCAGAGCTGCGTGACACGAGCAAAGTAGAGGGAGGGATCCGGCGCCACGATGTAGGCGCCGCGCTCGGCAGCCAGTTCCTGCGCTTCGGGTGACACGATCACGCACCCGGCGCGAGATTCGGAAAAGTCCTTGCGCAGCTTGAGATTGCCCAGAAAGCTCAGAGCATCGGGCTTTGCCGTGGCGAGAGGCGCCAAGCGCTCGATCTGCATCGCGGGGTCGCCATGCAGATCGCCGCCGAGCGTTTCAACGATGGCGCCGAGTCGGAGTGACACGCCGGTTCGCGGCGCTACTTGCCGCTGGTGGGAGACGACGCGTTGAGCGCCCTGATCACCTTGTCGGTGATGTCGTGCTTCGGGTTGATGTAGATCGCCTCTTGCAGGATGGCGTCGTACTTCTCGGCCTCTGCCACCTGCTTCACGACGCGATTGGCGCGCTCGTAGACCTGTTGCAGTTCTTCGTTCTTGCGGGCGTTGAGGTCTTCCTGGAATTCGCGGCGGCGCCTCTGGAAGTCACGATCCTGGTCGACCAGCGCTCGCTGGCGGGACGCGCGCTGACTCTCCGACAACGTGGGGGCCTCGCGCTCGAACTTTTCAGACGCTTCCTTGAGCGCTTCGCCCTGCGCGGTGAGATCCTTTTCGCGCTTGAGAAATTCGGATTCGAGCTTGGCCTGTGCAGCCTTTGCAGGCTGGGCCTCACGCAGCACGCGATCGGGATTGACGAAGCCGATACGAAAGGTTTCCTGCGCGAATGCAGGCGCGCTCAGCAGCGCGAATGCGGGAATGAGGAGCGCACCTGTCGCACGAAGCAATGGGGTCATTAGAAGGAGGTTCCGATCTGGAATTGGAGCCGTTGAATTCTATCCTTGGGGATAGGATTCAGAGGGTCGGTGTTGTCGTCCTTCTGGTAGACGACAGGGAATGCATAGGCGAGGCGGAGCGGGCCGAGCGGCGAGATCCAGCTGATGCCCAGACCGACCGACGCGCGCAGCTTCTTCTGGGCTGCCCACTGGGCATCGGTGGCCAGCGGATCGCGAGAACCGAACACGTTGCCGACGTCGAAGAAGCCGTACAGACGCAGAGTGCGGTCGTTGCCCGCGCCAGGAAACGGCGTGCTCAACTCCGCGTTGAAGATCGCCTTCTTCGTGCCACCAATCGCGGCGCCTTCGCTCTGGCCCAGCAGAGGAATGTCACGCGGGCCCAGCGAGTTCTGCTCGAAGCCACGGATCGATCCGAGACCACCGGCGTAGAAATTCTTGAAGATCGGATAGGGCTTGTTGCCGTAAGCCTTGCCGTAGCCGACCTCGCCATTGATCGCGAAGGTGTACTGCTTGTTGATCGGAAAGAACTGCTGATATTGGTAGCTGGTCTTGACATACTTCATGTCGCCACCTACGCCGACCTCGAGATTGGCGCGCTGCACGCGGCCGCGCGTGGGAACGAGCGCACTGTCCCGGCTGTCGCGTGCCCAACCGACCGTCAGCGGAAGGCCCCACACACTGTTGTTGTCGCAGGTGAGCGAGTTCGCAAAATTGCCTGTGCCTGAGCAACCGAAGTAGTTCTGATAGGAACGCGGCGTCGGCTGATAGTAGAAAAGGCCGAAGCTCGTGAGCAGCGGAATGCCGCTACCCGGATCGAAGCGATAGCGCTCCAGACCCGCCCCGAAGAACACCGTGTCGACCTCGCTGAAGGGAACACCAAAGCGGATGTTGCCGCCTTCGTTCACCAGTCGATAGTCACCGTCGACGCTGTAGTACGGACGCGTGGTCGTGTGGTAGAGGCTGAAGCTTCGCGAAATGCCGTCCTTGGTGAAATAAGGATCGGTGGTCGTGAGCGAAATCGTCCGCGCATATCGGCTGGTATTGACCTGGAAACCGAGCTGGTTGCCGGACCCGAACACATTGTCCTGCGAAATGCCGAAGGTGAGCGACACCTTCTCCGCGCTCGAAAAACCAGCGCCGAGCTGCAGCGTACCGGTGGGCTTCTCGGTGACGTTGACGGTCAGATCGACCTGGTCAGGCGAACCCGGCACCGGCTGCGTCTCGACGTTGATCTCGGTGAAATAACCGAGGCGGTCGACGCGGTCGCGCGACAGCTTGATCTTGTCACCGTCGTACCACGACGCTTCGTACTGGCGAAACTCGCGGCGGACGACTTCGTCGCGTGTCCGGTTGTTGCCGCCGATGGACACGCGGCGCACATACACGCGGCGCGCCGGCTCCGACTTCAGAATCAGCGACACGCGATTGTTCGCGCGGTCGATTTCGGTGGTCGCATCCACTTTGGCGAAGGCATAGCCGAAGGTGCCGAAGTAGTCCGAGAACGCCTTGGTGGTGTCGGTGACCTGCTCGCCGTTGTACGGCTCGCCGGGCTTGATGGTCACCAGCGTCTTGAACTCGTCTTCGCGGCCCAGGTAGTTGCCTTCGAGTTTGACGTCCTGCACGACGAACTTCTCGCCTTCGGTAATGTTCACCGTGACGCTCAGGTCCTGCCGGTCGGGCGAAATGGCCACCTGGGTCGAGTCGATGCGGAACTCGAGGTAGCCCCGCGTGATGTAGTAGGAACGCAGTGTCTCGAGGTCGGCATTGAGCTTGGCACGCGAGTACTGGTTGGACTTGGTATACCAGCTCAGCCAGCCGCCGCTGTCCTGGTCGAACAGGTCGAGCAAGGTGCCCTCGCTGAAGGCCTTGTTGCCCACCACGTGGACTTCGCGAATGCGCGCGGGCTCACCCTCGGTGACCGTGAAAGTCAGGTTGACGCGATTGCGCTCGATGGGGGTGACCGTGGTCACCACCTGTGCGTTGTAGAGGCTGCGGCTGATGTACTGCCGCTTGAGTTCCTGCTCGGCGCGGTCGGTCAGCGCCTTGTCGTAGGGCCGGCCGTCTGCCAGGCCGACCTCGCGCAGCGCCTTCTGGAGCACCGCCTTGTCGAACTCCTTGGCTCCGGCGAAGTCGACGGCGGCGATGGTGGGCCGCTCTTCGACGATGACAACCAACACGTTGCCGCTCACGTCGAGCCGGACGTCCTTGAACAGCCCCAGATCGAACAGCGCCCGGATGGCCGCCGAGCCGCGCTCATCGGTGTAGGTGTCGCCGACACGCACCGGCAGCGACGCGAAGACGGTGCCCGGCTCCACGCGCTGCAAGCCTTCGACGCGGATATCGCGCACGGTGAAGGGCTCGACCGCCCAGGCCGCTGTCGCGGCGAGTGCACCGGCGACCAACGCGACGATGCTGCGCATGCGAAAGCGGCTGTATGTTGTTTTCATCTGTGATGTGGACCAGCGGAGTACGGGCCAGGAGAAAGTTAACCAAAGAGTCGCGTCACGTCGTTGAAGAGTGCGATCGACATCATGACCAGCAACAGCGCGACGCCCCCGCGCTGAAAGCGTTCCATCCAGGCGTCGGAAACGCCCTTGCCGGTCAGCCCCTCCCAAAGATAATACATCAGGTGTCCTCCGTCGAGGACAGGCAGCGGCATGAGATTCAGGACGCCCAGACTGACGCTGATCAAGGCGAGAAACACGAGGTATTGGGTGATGCCGAGGCTCGCCGATTTGCCGGCGTAGTCGGCAATGGTCAACGGGCCGCTCAGGTTCTTGAGAGACGCTTCGCCGATCACCATCTTGCCCATCATGCGCACGGTGAGCGCCGAGACCTCCCAGGTCCTGACGACGCCATGCCACAGGCCGTCGATCGGCCCTTGCCGGACCAGCACGGTGTCCGGGGGCGCACCGACGTAAGCACCGATGCGGCCGACCCGGGTGCCGCCCTCTTCGCGCCCCTCCGGCGTGACCGCGAGCGACAAGGCCTCGCCGCCGCGCTCGATGTTCCAGGTGTCGGTGCGAGCCTTGTCGCCATCGACTTCGGCGCGGATCACTTCGCGCAGTTGCTGGCCGTCGACGATGGCGGTCGTTCCGATCGAGCGGACCAGGTCGCCCTTACGAAGCCCGGAGCGTTCTGCTGCGCTTCCTGCGAGGATTTCGCCGATCTCCGGGCGCGTCAGCGGCGCGATGACACCGATCTTGCGGAACATCTGTGCATCGGCTTCCTTCGAGCCGATCCGGCTCAACGGCAGCAGCACCTCGCGATCGGGGCGGCCGCCTTCGCCGGCGATCTCGAGCGTCAGATCGTTGCCGTCGAGCGCAGACTGCGTCATGCGCCAGCGCAGGTCCTCGAACGAGCGAACGGCCTGCATGTCGCCGTCAGCGCCGACCCGCAGCACCCGCTCGCCGCCGCGCAAGCCGGCTTGTTCCGCCAGCGAAGC
Organism: Gammaproteobacteria bacterium; assembly: GCA_018820395.1. Taxonomy (GTDB): domain Bacteria; phylum Pseudomonadota; class Gammaproteobacteria; order Burkholderiales; family Burkholderiaceae_C; genus Variovorax. The sequence continues at coordinate 23,096 of JAHJOG010000046.1, forward strand.
TGCGACCGGCCGCGCCAGCTGGGCGACGGGTTCCTGCACGCCGATCCAGTTGACGACCGCGTACAAGAACACCGCCAGTACGAGATTGGCGAACGGGCCCGCAGCAACGATCAGCGCGCGAGACCGAAGCGGCTGGGTGTTGAAGGCGCGGTGCCGCTCCTGGGGCTCGACCGGCGCCTCGCGTTCGTCGAGCATCTTGACGTAGCCGCCGAGGGGAAATGCAGCAATCACGAATTCGGTGTCCTGACCCGGATGCTGCCGCTTGGGCTTCCAGCGATACAGCGTCTTTCCGAAGCCGACCGAAAAGCGCAGCACCTTGACACCGCAAGCCACGGCGACCCGGTAGTGCCCGTACTCATGTACCGCGATCAGCACGCCGAGGGCAACGACGAAAGCAACGATGGTGAGCATGAATCCTCCTGGGCCTTAGTAACGTCAGCGCGCGTAGCGCAGGACAGCCGTGTTGGCGGCTTCGCGGGCGGTGGCATCGATGGCCATCAGGTCTGCCAGCGCGCCTGGCTTGGACGGTAGCACCGCCTCCAAAGTTTCCATGTTGACGGCATGAATGCGATCGAACCGCAGGCGCCCATCCAGAAACGCGTCGACCGCGACTTCGTTCGCGGCATTGAGCACGGCGGGCGTGCCCGGCGCCGCCTGCAGCACACGCCACGCCAATTGGAGTCCGGGGAAAAGCCTGTCGTCAGGCGCATCGAAGGTCATGTCGGCCATCTGGCGGAAATCCAGCCGCGATGCGCCGCTCGCGATGCGGTCCGGCCAGGCCAGGCCGACAGCGATCGGCACGCGCATGTCGGGGCTGCCGAGTTGCGCGATCACCGACGAATCGGTGAACTGAACCATCGAATGCACGATGCTCTGGGGATGAATGACGACCTCGATCTGCTCAGGCGCCACGCCGAACAGGTGGCGCGCTTCGATGACTTCGAGCGCTTTGTTCATCATCGTCGCCGAATCGACCGAAATCTTGCGGCCCATGACCCAGTTGGGATGGGCGCACGCTTCATTCGGCGTGACCGACGCGAGCGATTCCGGGGTGCGCGTCCGAAACGGGCCGCCCGACGCGGTCAGGATGATCTTTTCGATCCGGCGCGCCCACGTGGACGGGTCTTCGGGCAGGGACTGGAAGATGGCCGAATGCTCGCTATCGATCGGCAGCAGCGTCGCGCCGCCCTCCCGCACGGCCTTCATGAACAGTTCTCCGCCCACGACCAGCGCTTCCTTGTTGGCCAGCAGCAGACGCTTGCCGGCCCGCGCAGCGGCGAGACAAGCACCAAGCCCTGCCGCGCCGACGATGGCGGCCATCACGGCATCGGTGGACTCGTGCGCAGCGATGTTCTCCAGCGCGCCGTCGCCAGTGAGGACGCGCGTGGGCAAGTCGTGCTGCCGAAGCTTTTCTTCCAGCAGCGCGGCATGGCGAGCGCTCGCCATGACGGCGAATGCGGGCGCGAAGTGCCGGCACTGGTCGAACAGAACGTCGACCTTGGTCGAGGCCGACAGCGCAAAGACTTCGAAGCGATCCGGATGCCGAGCAATCACGTCGAGCGTGTTGACGCCGACCGAACCGGTCGAGCCCAGTACCGTGATGCGCTGTCGGGCGGGGTTCACAGGTAGGCCAGCATCATGGCGATCGGAAGCGCCGGAAGCAGAGCGTCGACCCGGTCGAGCACGCCGCCGTGACCAGGCAGCAGATTGCTGCTGTCCTTGGCGCCGGCGCTGCGCTTGACGAGCGATTCGATCAGGTCTCCGACCACACTCATGGCGGCCAGAAAGACCACGCCGGCGAGCAGCAACCACCAGCCGCGGTTCTCGAGACGCGTGTACAGACTGGCGACAGCAGGGGCGATAGCGTCGTCAGCGGCCACCCAAGCGACCGCCAGCACCAGAACGCCGGCCACCCCGCCCCAGACGCCTTCCCAACTCTTGCCGGGACTGATCGTCGGGGCCAGCTTGCTCCGCGTGAACCGAAGTCCGAAGGCGCGGCCGGTGAAGTAGGCGAAGACATCGGCCACCCAAACCAGCACCAGGATCGACAGCAGAAAGTTGATGCCGACCATGCGGGCTTGCACCGCAGCCAGCCAGGCGACCCACAGGGCCAGCAGCCCGCCCACCAGCCGTATGCCGCGCGGCACGCGAGGCCAGCCCGGCACCGCGGCGCGCAAGAGGAGTGCGCCGCCCACGAGCCAAGCGGCGCTGGCACCGATCCAGACCGGAAGCAGTTGCAGATTCAGCAATCCCAGCCACCACGACAACGCGCAAAGCGCGAGCGTCTCGGCTCCGAGAAACAAAGACAGCCCGGAACCGTAACCGTTGAGCCGACCCCATTCCCACGCCGCCGCCGCGATCAACGCCAGCATCACACACGCGAACGGAACGTAAGTCGAATAGAAAAGCGCCGGCAGCAGAATGGCCAGCAGCACGACGGCGGTGATGATGCGCTGTTTGAGCATGCGCTCAGGCAGCCTGGCGATCGCGCCCGGCCCCACCCGCCAGTTGCGAAGACGTCTGGCCGAACCTGCGCTCGCGCTGCTGGTAGGCGGCAATGGCTTCGTCGAGCGCCGCCTCGTCGAATTCGGGCCACAACCGATCGGTGAAGAACAATTCCGAATACGCGCCCTGCCAAAGCAGAAAATTGGACAACCGCTGCTCGCCGCCGGTGCGAATGAACAGGTCCGGGTCCGGCACATGCGCAAGGGCCATGGCTCGATCGAGATTGATCTCTGTCAGCGGTTCGCCCCGCGCGACGAGCTGCGCTGCCGCTCGCGCGATATCCCATCGGCCGCCGTAGTTGAAGCAGACGTTGAGCACCAGCCGCGTGTTGTGCGCCGTGGCGGCCTCGGCCTGCACCAGGCCGGCGACGATCTTCTCGGACAGGCCGCCGCGCTCACCCACGAAGTGGAGTCGCACGCCGTCCTTGCTCAACTTGGGGACTTCCCGACCCAGGGCGACGACCATCAGGTCCATCAGCCCGGACACCTCTTCCACGGGTCGGTTCCAGTTTTCCGAGGAGAAAGCAAACACCGTCAGAACGCCCACACCGCGATCGGCGCAGGCTGTGACGCATCGCCGCAACGCCTCCACACCCTGCTTGTGACCGGCAACGCGCGGAAGAAATCGCCGGGTCGCCCAACGGCCGTTGCCGTCCATGACGATCGCAATGTGGTGCGGCACGTTCATGTCAGACGGCCATGATCTCGGCTTCCTTCGCCGCCACCAGCCGATCGACCTCGCTGATGTGGCGATCGGTCACCTTCTGGATCTCGGCTTCGGCGCGCTTCTGATCGTCTTCGGAGGCGAGCTTGTCCTTGACGAGCTTCTTGATCGCATCGTTTGCGTCGCGACGCAGATTGCGCGTCGCGATCTTGGCGGTCTCGCCCTCGTTGCGCACGAGTTTGGTCATTTCGCGGCGGCGCTCTTCGCTCATGGCCGGCAACGGAACGCGGATAAGGTCGCCCATCGAAGCCGGGTTCAGGCCCAGGTCGCTTTCGCGAATCGCCTTCTCGATCTTCGCGCCCATGCCCTTTTCCCAAGGCTGCACGCTCAATGTGCGCGAGTCGATCAACGACACATTGGCCACCTGCGACAGCGGAACGTTGGAGCCGTAATAGTCGACGTGGACCGAATCGAGCAGCGCCGGGTTGGCACGCCCGGTGCGGATCTTGGTCAGGTTGTTCTGGAAAGCCGCCAGGGATTGGTTCATCTTGGCGTCGGTCGTGTCTCGGATCTCTGCAATGGTGGTCGTCATCTCTGCGATTCCTGTGTGATTTCCGCTCTGCTTGCGCTCCGCACCTCAGGCGTGAACGAGCGTCCCTTCGTCCTCGCCCAGCACCACGCGCTTGAGTGCGCCGTTCTTGAAGATCGAGAACACCTTGATGGGGAGGTTCTGGTCGCGGCAGAGCGCGAAGGCGGTGGCATCCATGATGCCAAGATTCTGTGCAATGGCTTCGTCGAAGCTGAGCCGGGAGTAGCGCGTGGCTTCGGGATCCTTCTTGGGATCGGCCGAATAGACGCCGTCGACCTTGGTGGCTTTCAGCACGAGTTGCGCACCGATTTCCGCGCCGCGCAGCGCGGCTGCGGTATCGGTCGTGAAGAAGGGGTTGCCGGTGCCCGCCGCGAAGATCACGACCTTGCCCTCTTCGAGGTACTGAAGCGCCTTGGGGCGAACATAAGGCTCGACCACTTGGTCGATCGCGATGGCGGACATGACTCGAGCGATCAAACCCTGCTTGTTCATGGTGTCGGCGAGCGCCAGGGCATTCATCACCGTCGCGAGCATGCCCATGTAGTCAGCGGTGGCGCGGTCCATGCCCACAGAACCGCCGGCGATGCCGCGGAAGATGTTGCCACCCCCGATCACTACCGCAACCTCCACGCCCATGCTCACGACCTCGGCCACCTCGCCCACGATGCGAACGATCGTGGAGCGATTGATGCCGAAAGCGTCGTCCCCCATCAGCGCCTCGCCCGACAGCTTCAACAAGATCCGCTTGTGGGCTGGACGGGGTTCTGACATGGGTGGCTTCCTTCGGGTTGAGTCGGACCGAGTTTAATTGGTGGCGGACTTGGCGGCAGCGACTTGCGCTGCGACTTCTGCGGCGAAGTCGTCGACCTTCTTCTCGATCCCCTCGCCGACCACGTAGAGCGTGAAGCTCTTGATCGACGAGTTGGCAGCCTTGAGCATCTGCTCGACCGTCTGCTTGTCGTTCTTGACAAACGCCTGGTTGTGCAGAGACACCTCCTTGAGGTACTTCTGAACGCCGCCTTCGATGCGCTTAGCGACGATTTCCGGCGGCTGCGGCTGCTTGCCGGCGGCTTCCGCCGTCTTGCGGTCTTCTTCGGCCTTGCCGGCAGCCACGGCGCGCTCTTTCTCGATCAGGTCGGCCGGGACGTCCGAGCTCGAAATGGCCACGGGCTTCATGGCGGCAATGTGCATCGCCACGTCCTTGGCGGCGACGTCGTCGCCTTCGAATTCGACCATCACGCCGATTCGCGTGCCGTGCAGATAGGACACCATCTTGCCGTTGCCAGCAAAGCGCTTGAAGCGGCGGAAACTCATGTTCTCGCCGATCTTGCCGATCAGGCCCTTGCGCACGTCTTCCAGTGTCGGGCCGAAACCGTCCTGCTCATACGGCAGGGCACCGAGTGCGGCGATGTCGGTCGGGTTGTGCTTGGCTACCAGCATGGCGGCGGCGTTCGCGAGCGCCAGGAAGCTGTCGTTCTTGGTGACGAAGTCGGTTTCGCAGTTGATCTCGATCATCGCGCCTGCGTCGGCGTCGATGAACGCAGTCACCACGCCTTCGGCGGTGATGCGGCCGGAGGCCTTGCCGGCCTTGCTGCCGAGCTTGATGCGCAGCAACTCTTCGGCCTTTTCCATGTCGCCGCCCGCTTCGGTCAGCGCCTTCTTGCATTCCATCATCGGGGCGTCGGTCTTCGCGCGAAGCTCGCCGACCATGCTTGCGGTGATTGTTGCCATGTGTTTTTCTCCGTTCAAATTGCAATGGCGCGCCCGAATCTCGGGCCGCGCAAAAATCAGCTTAAAAAAAAGGGGCGACCCGCCCCTTCTTCAGGCTCGTGCCGGTACGAATCAGGCCGAAGCGCCTTCTTCGACTTCGACGAACTCGTCGCCGTTGCCTTCGGCCACGGCCTTCACCACGTCGTTGGTGGCGCTCGAGCGGCCCTCGATGATCGCGTCGGCAATTCCTCGGGCATACAGCAGGACGGCCTTGGACGAGTCGTCGTTGCCCGGGATCACGTAGTCGATGCCTTCAGGCGAATGGTTGGAGTCGACCACGCCGATCAGCGGAATGCCGAGTTTCTTGGCCTCGGCGACTGCGATCTTGTGAAAGCCGACGTCGATCACGAAGATGGCGTCCGGCAGAGCGGTCATGTCCTGAATGCCGCCGATGTCCTTTTCGAGCTTCTCGATCTCGCGGCTGAAGGTGAGCTGCTCTTTCTTGCTCAGGCTGTCGAGGCCGGCTTCCTGCTGGGCCTTCATGTCCTTCAAGCGCTTGATGGAAGTCTTGACGGTCTTGAAGTTGGTCAGCATGCCGCCGAGCCAGCGGGTGTCGACGAAAGGAACACCGGCGCGGCGTGCTTCGGCGGCGACCGTTTCGCGGGCCTGGCGCTTGGTGCCGACCATCAGGATGGTGCCGCGATTGGCGGTGAGTTGCTTGGCGTACTTCATCGCGTCCTGGAACATCGGGAGCGACTTTTCCAGGTTGATGATGTGGATCTTG
>JAHJOG010000003.1 GCA_018820395.1 Gammaproteobacteria bacterium
CGCCGCATCGCCGGCCAGGGCGCCAACATCGCACGGCTGGCGCGCGAGCTGCGCGCCCTCCTCGCCGTGCCCGAGCGCGACGGTTGGGACGGCGGCCAGGAAGAAGGCCACATCGACGGCCGCCGGCTGGCCCAGCTGATCGCATCGCCCACCGAGCGCCGGCTGTTTCGCACCGAGCGCTTGGAGCCGCTCGCCGACTGTGCGGTGAGCTTTCTCATCGACTGCTCGGGGTCGATGAAGGAACACGCCGAGTCGGTCGCGCTGCTGGTCGACGTGCTCGCGCGTGCGCTCGAACAGGCCGGCGTGGCGAGCGAAATCCTCGGCTTCACCACCGGCGCATGGAACGGCGGCCGCGCCCAGCGCGACTGGCTGCGCGCCGGCAAGCCCGCGCACCCTGGGCGACTCAACGAGCGCTCGCACATCGTCTTCAAGAGCGCCGACACGCCGTGGCGCCGTTCGCGCAACAGCGTGGCCGCACTGCTCAAGAGCGACCTGTTCCGCGAAGGCTTCGACGGCGAGGCGGTCGACTGGGCCTGCTCGCGGCTGCTCGCGCGCGACGAAGCACGCAAGCTCCTGCTGGTGATTTCCGACGGCTCGCCCATGGACAGCGCCACCCACCTCGCCAACGACGCCCACTACCTCGACCACCATCTGCGCGAGGTGGTCGCGCGCCACGAGCAGGACGGCCGCATCGAGATCGCCGGCATCGGCGTCGGGCTGGACCTGAGCCCGTACTACAGCCGCAGCCACGTGCTGGACATCGCGTCCTCCGTCGGCAACGCGGTATTTCGCGAAGTGATCGAGTTGATGGCGGGGCGGCATCGGCGCTAAGCGCTGCCACGTCGAGGGTCGGGCCGACCCGTCATGCGACGCAGAAGCGCTGCTGGGCAGCCCTCAGTGCGCATTCCTTTCCGGTCCGCCCTTCACTCCCTCGAGCAGCGACTCGCCCGCGCTGGCGTCACGCTTCACGATGCTGCAGGATCCCTCGGTCTCCAATACCGCCGCACCGACCTCGGACAGATCGCCCAGGCCCGCAGCCCTGACTGCCGCGAACACCTCGGCGGGCGTGACCCGCGCACGTCGCAACGCTCCGTGCAGCAATTGGCCGTCGTAGGCGAGAAGCGCAGGCTCGCTCGTGACCAGGCGGCGCACCCACTCGATGCGCACGCTCAACCAGGTGACGACGAACTGCATCAGTACCAGCAGCGCCAGCGCCAACAAGCCCTGCGCCAGACTGACGTCCTTGCTCAGCAACACTGTGGCCAGGGTCGAACCCAGCGCTACGGTCACGATCAGGTCGAACGCGTTCATCTTCGACAGCGTTCTTTTTCCGGACGCGCGCAGCATCACGACCAGGCCCACATAGGCCAGCACGCCCAAAGCGAGCGTGCGGCCCAGGGGTTGCCATCCGTCGAACATGAATTCCGGCATGTCGCCTCCTTGGTATCGAGCGTGCGCGGTGCAACGTGGTTGGATGGCGCGTAAGCACCGCGCTCAAGCGCCAATGTCGATGAGCGCGAGGCCGGTTTCCGGGTCGCACTTCTTTCGCAGGTACCCCGGCGATTCGACTAGCAGGACTTCCAGCGTGGGCCGCACGGTGGCTTCCAGCAGATGACCGCCGACCGTGCTGCCGTCACGGCGCCCGAGCACCATGTGCGCATGGACCTTGGGCTCACCGCCGTCGAACGCCACATCGCCGTTCATCGACAGCACCTCGACCTGCTCCGGGACCGGGATGCGGTCGTACTCCTTGCGTTCCCAATCGAAGTAGCCGAGCACTGCACCCTCCAGCGCACCGATCGCGCTGAACCGGCTCGCTGCCAAACGCTGTTCCTTCGCAAAACGCTCGAGCGTCGAAAGGACTTCGTCGCCCTTGTCGAAGATCAGGGCAATGGTTTTCTCCGGTCCGTCGTTGATGACCTTGAATTTCATGGAATGGCTCTCCTTCGATGAACTTGCCCCAGCGAACTCGGCTCCGCCAGTGTCGGAGAACCGACTTTGAAGGCAGCCAGCCGACGCGCGTGTAGGCAGATCTCGACGATGTATCCTCGCGCCATCCATGCGCATGCATCCGCCGGCAATCCCCATCGACACTGTGCCGACCCGGCTGCCGGCGCAGGCTCGGCAGATCCCCTGAATGACGCGCACACCGAACTTCCAGGCTCGGAGCATCGGTACCGCATCGATGTACCAGAAGGCCATGGGCCGGAGCTTCGAGCAGCTCCCAGCAGCCGTCCGGCGCTTTCACACGCTGACCGGCTCTTGCGAGCTTCACGGTTGGGTCGATACCGATGCGCCATCGACGCGGGCGGCACGACTTCTCGCACGCTGCCTGGGCACGCCGCTCCAGGCGACGAGCGGCCCCATCCGCTTCGAGCTTCGCGCGGCGCCAGAAGCGGAAACCTGGACGCGGCATTTTCCGAACCAGACGATGAGCTCGCGCATGCACCTCGATGCACGCCAGGTGATCGAGCAACTCGGCGCCGCTCGACTGGTCTTCGACCTTTGCACCGCCGACGGCACACTGGTCATGCGTTTGAAGGGCGTGCGCTTCATGAGAATTCACTGCCCGCGCTGGCTGCTCCCGAGCGTGGTCGCAGAGGAAAGCGGCGACGGTGAGCAGCTTCATTTCAGGGTGCATGCGTCGCTGCCCATCGTCGGCACGGTGGCAAGCTACCGCGGCCATTTGAAGGTCACGGACAAGGAGCCGCAGTGATCGTGGTCCTCGACGCGCAATGCCTGCTGTGCAATGGCTGGCTGCGGCACGCCAGCCGCTTCCAGGACTGATGTCGAAGAAGCCCCTCGACATCGGCATCGCCGGTGCCGGCCCGGCCGGTCTGGCGACTTCGCTGGCGTTGGCGGCGCTCGGCCACCGCGTCGAGGTTTTCGAGAAACATCCCACGCTCGAACCGCTCGGCGCGGGGCTGCTCATCCAGCCGCAAGGACTGCGTGCGCTGGAACAACTGGGCGTGCGACGCGAATTCGACGAGGTCAGCGTGCCGATCCGGCGCCTTCTCGGAACCACCCACCGTGGCTGGCGCATCGTCGACATCGACTATCGCGAATCGTCCGCCCGCGCCGTCGGGCGTGCGGCGCTCGCCGGTGTTCTCTACGGCGCGGCCAGGGCCGCCGGCGTTCGGTTCTCGCTCGCCTGCCCGATCGACGCGCTCACCGTGGAGCAAGGCCGCGCACGTGCCGCGACAAAGGCCGGAACCCGGGACTTCGACCTCTTCGCCATCGCCGACGGCGCATCGTCGAGCTTGCGCGAAAGTGCCGGGCTGGCGGGCCCATCGAAGACCTATCGTTGGGGCGCGCTCTGGGGCCAGTTCTGGGTGACCGATTGGCCGCAAGCGGATCTGCTTCTGCAAAGGTTTCGCGGCACCTCGGAGATGATGGGCCTGCTGCCCACCGAGATGTCGCAACGCGGCGTTCGGCTGTCCTTCTTCTGGAGCCTGCGCGCCGATCGCCATGCGGCGTGGCGTGCGTCGGACCTGGCTGCATGGCGGGCGCATGTGTTGTCGCTCTGGCCAGAGGCAGAAGCCGTGGTCGGCCAGATCGTGCGGCACGAAGACCTCGCATTCGCGATGTATCGACACACCTGGCCGCGCTCGATGGGCTCTGGCCCGCTGTGCGTGGTGGGCGATGCCGCGCACGCCATGAGCCCGCAACTGGGGCTGGGAACCACGCTGGCCATGGAAGACGCCCTCGCGCTCGCCCATGCCGTGGCGCAGCACGGCGCTGCGGGAGCGTCGGCGGCGTATGCGTCGCGGCGCCTCGCACGCTCGCAAGCCTTCCAGACCCTGAGCCGCCTCCTTACGCCCTGCTTCCAGGCGCAAGGCCAGGGGCTCTGGCGCGACCTGGCGTTCTCGGCCGGACTGCGCGTGCCGGGCGTGCCCTGGCTCATGCGGCGCAGCCTGATCGCGCCCGCGAAGCCCGGTCACGACACGGCGGCACCGCCGCGCGCCGTGTCTCGGGCCGGCGAGCCCAGCGGGCCGGCTCCTCTGGCCTGAAGCCTTCGCCATTCGCTCGCGATCGGTCGATTCCGCCCTGGTCGCGCAGGAGGCTGGCCAGCCTTTCCGGATCCGAACGCACCTTCAATACCAAAGACACGCGGTTCACCGGAGCCGCGGTCCTGCGGATGCCGCGGGAGTACCGGATTGACAAGAGCGGCACGCTGGTCTATTCTAATTATTAGAAGCGTTTTCCAAATAATAGAATGGACAAGACCCTGGTCAAAGGCGTGCAGCTGTTGGAGCACCTGGTGCAATCGGGCGCACCCTGCGGCGTGTCCGAACTGGCGCGCAAGACCGGCCTCAATCCAAGCAACGTGCATCGCACCCTGCAGACCTGGACTCATCTGGGCTTCGTCGCGCAGGACCCCGCCACCGGCGCCTATCGCTGCACCCTTCAGCTCTTCGAATGGGGCTGCCGCGTGGCGGACGGCTTCGATGTGCATCGGGTCGCACGCGATCACCTCGCCAAGCTCGCGCACGCGTGCCAAGAGACCATTCATCTTTCGGTGCTCGACGGCGCCGAGATCGTGTACCTCGACAAGATCGACAGCCCCCAACCGGTGCGCGCCTATTCCGAAATCGGCGGGCGGGCGCCGGCCCATTGCGTGGCGACCGGCAAGGCGCTGCTCGCGCACGGCGGCCCGATGGCTTGGGCCGCGCTGGCGCAGCCGCTGCCCCGACACACGCCGAAGACGGTGGCCGATCTCGATGCGCTCAAGGCGCAGTTCAAGCTCATTCGGCAGCGCGGCTACGCGGTCAACCGCGAAGAGTGGCGCCTCGGCGTCAGCGGGCTGGGCGCACCCATCTTCGATCAGCGCGGCCAGGCGATCGCCGCGGTGGGGCTGTCGGCCCCATCGGCCCGGCTGGGCCCGGCGCGCGAGCGCGAACTCGGCGTGGCACTGGCCGCCACGGCGAACGACATCATGCGCGCGCTCGGCGGCGCGCTGCAACGGGCCGCGTGAGCGACGTCCAACCGCACCGCGCACGCCACCGAATACACACAGGTTCTTTCACACGAAGACTAGGAGACTAGATGAGAATGTTCACGGCTTCCCTCACCGCGCTGCTCGCAGCCGCCACTTTCGCGGCACCGATCTCGGCCACGGCGCAATCGGCCGACACCTACCCGTCGAAGCCGATCCGCGTCATCGTCCCCTACCCACCGGGCGGCGGCACCGATGTCATCGCGCGCATCGTGCAGGAGCGATTCCAGACGCTGATGGGCCAACCGATGATCATCGAGAACCGCGGCGGCGCGGCCGGCTCCATCGGCACCGACATCGCGTCCAAGGCGGCACCGGATGGCTACACCGTGCTGTTCACGCTGTCATCGCACACCATCAACCCGAGCATCTATTCCAAGTTGCCCTTCGACACCGAGAAAGACTTCGCGCCCGTGAGCATGGTGGCTTCGCTGCCGCAGATCCTGGTGGCGAACCAGAGCTTTCCGCCGAACACCGTGGCAGAGTTGGTCAAGCTGGCCAAGGAAAAGCCGGGCAGCATCTCTTTCGCGTCGGTGGGCAACGGTTCACCCGGACATCTGGCCGGCGAGTTGCTCAAGCTGCGCACCGGCACCGAGATGACGCACATCCCCTACCGCGGCGGCGGCCCGGCCGTGACCGACGTGATGGGCGGCCAGGTGCCACTGCTTTGGGTGTCGATTCCCGCAGCGGCGCAGTTCGTCAAGTCCGGCAAGCTCAAGGCGCTGGCCGTGTCTACCCGCAAGCGCAGCGCGGCCTTTCCCGACGTGCCGACAATGCAGGAAGCCGGCGTGCCCGACTTCGAAGTCGACTCGTGGTACGCCATGTTCGTTCCGGCAAAGACACCGCGCTACGCTATCGACAAGCTCAACCGGGCCATCAACACCGCCATCAACGAACCGGACGTGAAAGAGAAGTTGCTGGCACAGGGCGGCGAAAGCGCCGGCGGCCCGCCCGAAGCGCTCGGCAAGGTCGTGACCGACGAGCTGGTGCGCTGGGGCAAGCTGACGAAGGCTGCCAACATCCGCGTGGACTGAGCCAGACCTTACGGACCTGTCCTGCAAGATTCATTCACTTCGATCCCATCCCATGGAACATTCCTCAGCACCCTCGACGGCAGCAACTTCCGTCACCGAACTCGTCGAACGGGCCCGCGCGGCACAGCGCATCGCCAACGACTACGACCAGTCGCGCATCGATGAACTGGTCGCGGCTGCGGGGTGGGCCATCATCGAACCGGCCCGCAACCGCGAACTCGCCGAGCTGGCGGTGGCGGACACCGGCGTTGGCAACGTCGAAGACAAGGTCCGCAAGAACCACCGCAAAACCTTCGGGCTCTTGCGCGATCTGAAAGAAGCACGCTCGGTCGGCGTCATCGCCGAAGACCACGCCCGTGGCATCGTCGAGATCGCCCGGCCCGTGGGCGTGGTGTGCGCCATCACGCCGTCGACCAACCCGGGCGCGACGCCGGCCAACAAGATCATCAACGCGCTCAAGGGCCGCAATGCGGTGATCGTCGCGCCCTCGCCCAAGGGTTGGAGCACGGCGGCCAGGTTGATCGAGTTCATCCATGCGCAGTTCGACCGCATCGGCGCGCCGCGCGACTTGGTGCAGTTGCTGCCGTCGCCGGTGAACAAGCAGTCGACTGCCGAACTCATGCGCGCCTGCGACCTGGTGGTGGCCACCGGCTCGCAGGCCAACGTGCGCGCCGCCTATGCGAGCGGCACGCCGGCCTTCGGCGTCGGTGCCGGCAACGTGGCGGGCATCATCGACGAGACCGCGGACATCCCGCGCGCCGCGGACGACGTGCTGCGCTCCAAGACCTTCGACAACGCGACCAGCTGCTCGTCGGAAAACAGCCTGGTGGTGGTCGACGCAGTGCGCGGCCAGACCATCGCGGCGCTGGAAGAGCGCGGCGCCGTCATGCTCGACGAACAGCAAAAGCGTGCACTGCAATCGCTGATGTGGCCCGAGGGCAAGCTGTCGAGCGCGGTGATCGGCAAGTCAGCCGCCGAGATCGCGCGCCGCGCTGCCGAACACGACGCCGAAGGCCGCGAAGCATGGCTGGCGATCGCCACGCGCGAGCCGCGCATCCTGATGGTGCCGGAACACGCGGTCGGCCCCGACCATCCGTACTCCGGAGAGAAGCTGAGCCCGGTGCTGGCCGTCTACACCGCGCGCGACTTCGACGACGCGGCTGCCATCGTGACCCGCATCTACGACTACCAAGGCGCCGGACATTCGGTCGGCCTGCACAGCGCATTGCCCGAACGCGCCATGCGCCTCGGCCTGGAGCTGCCGGTGTCGCGCGTGATCGTCGACCAGGCGCATTGCATCGCCACCGGCGGCAGCTTCGACAACGGGCTGCCGTTCTCGCTGTCGATGGGCTGCGGCACCTGGGGCAAGAACACCTTCTCGGACAACATGAACTACCGGCACTACCTCAACATCACGCGCATCTCGCGGCCGATTCCCGAGCAGATGCCGAGCGAAGAAGAGATCTTCGGCGCGTTCTTTGCCAAGCACGGTGCGGCGTGAGTTCCGTGTCCGGCACGACGGTCCGTGAGCTGATCGCGCACAGAGCGGCGCTCGACCCAGAGGCGATCTACGCGCTGTCGGTGGACGAGTCCGACAGCGCGCTCGGTCGGCAAATCAGTTACGGCGAACTCGCCCGCGAGTGCCGGGCCGTGACTGCCCTGTTGCGCGCGCAGGGCGTGCAGGCTGGCGACACGGTGTCGCTCGTCATGCCCAACGGCTTGCAGACGCTGCTGCTGCTGCTGGGCGCCATGCATGGCGGCATGCGGGCGAATCCGGTCAACCTGCTCTCGCAACCTGATCAGATGCGTTACGTGCTGGAGCATTCCGACTGCCGGCTCGTGTGCGCCGCGCCGGAATGGGAAGAGCGCGTGCGCGGCCTGCTCGCGACCATCGATCGCCCGATCGGGCTGCTCGTGATCGACCCGAACAGCGCCGGCTGGCCCGCCGCCGAGAACGCATCGCCGGCCGGCGCGGACGCACCCGGCCCCGGGCCCGACGACGTGGCGCTGCTCATGTACACCTCCGGCACCACCGGCGTGCCCAAGGGCGTGATGCTGACCCACGGCAACCTCGCCGCCAACGCGCGCGCCGTGAGCGAAGAGCACGGCCTCGGGCCATCGGACCGGGTGCTTGCCGTGCTGCCGCTCTATCACATCAACGCCTTCACGGTGACGATGATGGCGCCCATCGCCCACGGCGGCAGCGTTGCGATGCCGGCCAAGTTCTCGGCGGGGCGCTTCTGGGCGCAGGCCGCGCAAAGCGAGTGCACCTGGATCAACGTGGTGCCGACCATGGTGTCCTACTTGATCGAAGGTGCTGCGCCGCCGCGCGAACAGACCGCCCGCATCCGCTTCTGCCGGTCGGCTTCCGCGGCCCTGCCGCCGGAGCACCATCGCACCTTCGAGCGAATGTTCGGCATCGGCATCATCGAGACCATGGGCCTCACCGAAACCGCCGCACCGGCGTTCTCGAACCCACCCGACGCGACGCGACGCAAGCTGGGCTCGGTGGGCCGCGCTTCCGGCTGCGAAGCACGCATCGTCGACAACGCGCTGACCGAAGTGCCCGACGGCACCACGGGCGAACTCGTCATCCGCGGGCCCAACGTGATGCTCGGCTATTACAAGAACGACGAGGCGACGCGCGCCAGCTTCACGCCCGACGGGTGGCTGCGCACCGGCGACCTGGGGCACCGCGATGCCGACGGCTTCTTCTTCGTGACCGGCCGCATCAAGGAACTGATCATCAAGGGTGGCGAGAACATCGCCCCGCGCGAGATCGATGAGGCGCTGCTCAAGCACCCGGCTGTGCTGGAGGCCGCGGCGGTCGGCCTGCCCGACAGGCACTACGGCCAGGAGATCGGCGCGTGCATCGTGCTGCGCGAAGGCGCCGAGTGCACCGAAGACCAGCTACGCGATTTTTGCGTCGAGGCGCTCGGGCGCTACAAGACGCCGCGCCATTGGCGTTTCGTGCAGGACCTGCCGCGCGGCCCGTCGGGCAAGGTACAGCGGCTCAAGCTGGTGCCCCACTTCGAATCAGCTGACGCAGCCTAAGGAACGCTGCTCGGTGCGCCACTGGCGCGGCGACAGACCGAACTGCTCGCGAAAACTGCGGCTGAAGTGCGCCGCGTCGTTGAAGCCCCACGAGAACGCGATTTCGCTGACGCTTCGACCCTGAAGGCGCGGGTCGGCCAGGTCGCGCCGGCAGGCCTCGAGGCGCTGCTGCCAGATCTGGCGCGACAGCGGCAAGGGCTCGTTGCGGAACAGGCGGCAGATGTGGTCGCTCGACAGGTTGACCGCATGGGCGATCGACGCGAGCGAGAGCGCCGGATCGCTCAGGTGGCTCTGCACATGGGCGCGAATGCGCGCGAGATGGTAGGCCGCCAGATTGGACGGATTGCGCTGGTTTGCGCCAGGCAGGGTGCGCAGCCCCGCGCCGATGACGTTCGTGATGGCTTCCGACACGCCCAGCGCAGAGGCCGGGTGAAGTTCGGCGAGGTCACGGCGCACGCTGTCGATCATGGAGAGCAGCAGGTGCCCCACGGCATTGCCGCCGGACAACGTGGTGGCGCACAGGTCGTCCAGGTTGCCCACGTGCGTCATCAATTGCTTGCGAAGAAATCGCAGCACGTACACGTCGTGGTACGGACCGTCGAATACCAGTTCGTAGGGGCGTGTGCAGTCGCCGAGCACGAAGTCGCCGGGGTTCAGGAACGCCGTGCGGCCGCCCTGGATCAGCGCCCCACGCCCCTCGCGCTGGATGATGACGAGGAAGTAGTCGCCGCCACCCTGCCGGATGCGCTCGGGCGTGCGGCGCACGCGCCGGCCATTGGAACGCAGGTGCGTGAAGTCGAGCGTTCCGATCCGGTTGAACTCCACGTCGCCGAAGATCGCGTCGTCGGTGGGCGCTTCGAGGTCGAGCTGGACGTACAGCGAGCAGATCAGGTCGATCCAGTAGTCGGCGCGCTCCTTCTCCGGCACGGTGGACGTGCTCAGGCGCTGCTGCGACACGATGGAAGGGTCGCCACGTTCTGAGGACGACAGGGGCTGAATGGCGCTGCTCACGGCGGGATCTCGGATGGCGGAGGTTCGAAATGGAGGCATCGACGCTATCGCCGCATGCAAACCATGTACCTACGGGCAAACCCGCGCAGCAAGGCGTTTTGCGGCGGAAGCGAGACATCCAAATCTCGTTTTTTGTCGCATGCAACGCGGTGCTTCCCGATGCCGAAACCAGACAAATGGCGGACCGGCTTGAGGACAGAACAGCCGCCCGTTCGTCACTACGCTGCCGCTTCGGATCCATCGGCTCTCGCCGGCGAAGAGTCCGCTTTCAATCAGGAGGAAACACCATGGAATCAGCCATCCCCACCCAGTTGCGCTGCCCGCGCACCCGGCCCGCACGCGCATCCGAAGACTACGTGCCGCCCTACCCCGCCTTCGTGGCGCGCATAAAGGACTCGGCCACGCAAGTCGCCATGGCCTACTTCGGCGTGCAGTACCGCGCGCCGGGCGGCAAGCAAGCCGCGCTCGACTGCATCGCCACCTGGAAGACCCTGCTCGGCGGCAGCGATGCACCCGGTCACCAGGACCTCGCCCACTACGTGGACGACGCCGGCTTCGACAACCTCCTCCTCATCGCCTACTGGGACGACGTCACCGCCTACCGCCGCTGGGACGCGCGGCCCGACACGTCGGCATGGTGGAACCACCCCGACCGGCTCAAGGGCGACATCGGCTGCTACCGCGAAGTGCTCTCGCCACGGCTCGCGAACTTCGAAACGCTCATCTCGACACCGGACAGCCGCCATGGCGTGGCGCTGGTGGCCGAGAAAGTGAGCGAGCCCATCCAGGAACACGGCTACTGGGGCGGCATGCGCGACCGGCTGCCCTCGTCGCAAACCGACGCGCTGCGCGCCGAAGGCAAGCTCAGCCTCGATGCAAAGCCCGCACCCGGCGCCCGCGTGCGCGTCGCCCCGCACGAGAACCTGACGCTCATCCGCTCCGGCCAGGACTGGACGCAAACCCAAGGCAACGAACGCGACATCTACCTGGGTGAAGTCGAACCCGTACTGCGCGAAGGCATGGGCTTTCTGAATGCCAACGGGCCTTCGATCGGCTGCTACGTCAATCGCTACATGCGGCACGTCGACGACAAGCTGCAACCCACCGAATTGAGCTTCGGCATGAGCTATTGGCGCAGCCTCGAACAGCTCGAACGGTGGGCCGAAAGCCACCCGACGCACGTGGCGATCTTCGGCGGCTTCATGTCGATGGTGCAGAAAATGAACTTCGACCTCAAACTGCGCCTGTACCACGAGGTCACCGTGGCCAAGACCGACGAGCAGTTCTTCGAATACCTCAACTGCCATCCGGCCACCGGATTGCTGCGCGGCGCGTGACGCTTTACCGGCGCCCGTGAGCCGCTCTTGGCGCTCACGCGCCCTTTGCTTCGGTGCCCGACCGTTCTACGCGGTCGGGCGCTGAAGCCCCGGCCCCTCGCAGTGAGCGGGCCGCACCCCTCAGAGCAATGCCGTCATTCGCTTGGCCGCGGCCTGCAGCGCGCCGACGCGGCCTTTCGCATCTTCCATCGACATCCGCACCGTCGGCGCATGCACCGCGATGGCCGCGCGTACATGGCCCTCGCCGTCGAACACCGGCACCGCAACCGCCACCAGTCCGGCAATGAACTCCTCCCGGTCGCACGAATAAGCCTGCCGCGCGATGGCCTCGCACTCGGCCCTGAGCGCCTCGGGCGAAGTGATGGAATTGGGCGTCATGGGCGTGAGCGTGATCTGCCCGATCAAGGCGTCGCGGTCCTTGCGCGGCAGATGCGCCAGCAGCAGCTTGCCGCTCGCGGTGCAATGCAGCGGCACGTGCGAGCCCACGTCGAGCGTGAGCCGCAGCGGCCACTGGGCCTCGACCCGGTCGAGATAGAGCACCTGCGCACCATCGAGCGTCGTGAAATTGCAGGTTTCCTTGACCTCGTCCACCAGGGTCGACAGGACGTCGTGGCGCAAACCCCTCACCACGCCGTGATTCAGCGTGTCGAACGCCAGCCGCCGGAGGGCCGGTCCGACGGTGAACGATTTTTCGCCGACATCACGCGCCAGGAACCCGCTCGCCAGCAACTGCGTGCAGATGCGGTGCGCGGTCCCCTTGGGCAACGCCAGCCGCGCTGCCAGATCCGCCAACGACAGAGCCCGTCCTTCGTCTGCCAGCAGCGCCAGCAAGCGCAGGCTGCGCTCCGCGGATGAACCGGAGGCCGACTCCTCGGCAGACAGAACGGGTGGCGCGGCGACCTGGCGCGAAACGGACGACATACGGGTAAACCTCTAAAATTGGAACATTGCGTTCCGAAAATCAATCGCCTACCATCGATAGGACGGAGCGATTGTTCCACTGACCGGGTTGCCATGAATGAATGAAGAGTTCGATTACATCGTCGTCGGAGCCGGCTCGGCCGGTTGCGTGCTGGCCGGCCGGCTGAGCGAAGACCCTGCGACGCGCGTGCTGCTGCTCGAAGCCGGTCCGCCCGATCGCTCGCTCTGGATCCACCTGCCGATCGGCTACGGCAAGACCATGTGGAGCCCGACCTACAACTGGCGCTTCGAGACCGATCCCGATCCGAACATGAACGGGCGCCGCATCTACTGGCCGCGCGGCAAGACGCTTGGCGGCTCGAGCGCCATCAACGGGCTCATCTACATCCGCGGACAGCGCGAGGACTACGATCACTGGGCTGCGCTGGGCAACGCGGGCTGGGGCTACGAGGACGTGCTGCCCTATTTCATCCGCTCCGAAGGCAATCAGCGTGGCGCCATTCCGCTGCATGGCGGCGACGGCCCGCTGAAGGTGTCCGACATCGGCGCCAGGCATGAACTCATCGAAGCCTTCATCGACGGCGCGCAAGAGATCGGCGTGCCGCGCACCGACGACTTCAACGGCGCCACCCAGGAAGGCGCCGGTTACTACCAGCTGACGACCTATAAGGGCTGGCGCTGCAGCACGGCCAAGGCCTACCTGACCAACGCCAAGCAGAGGTCCAACCTGCGCATCGAGACCGACGCGCTGGCGACCGGCCTCGTCTTCGACGGCCGCCGTGCGGCGGGCGTGCGCTACATGCAGGGCGGCCAGGAGAAGATTGCGCGCTCACGAGCCGAAGTGCTGTTGTCCGCCGGCTCGATCCAGTCGCCGCAGTTGCTGCAGCTCTCGGGCATCGGGCCGACCGCGCTGCTCGACAAGTTCGGCATCCCCACCGTTCAGGCGCTGCCAGGCGTGGGCGAAAACCTGCAGGACCACCTGCAGATCCGCCTGAGCTACGAGTGCACGCGGCCCATCACCACCAACGACCAGCTCAACTCCTGGTTCGGCCAGGCGAAGCTGGGTCTGGAATGGCTGCTGCACCGGTCGGGTCCGCTCGCGGTCGGCATCAACCAGGGTGGCTGCTTCATGCGCGCCCTGACCGACGAGCACGGGCGGCCCGTGGCCGACACGCCCGACATCCAGTTCCACGTCGCGACCTTGTCGGCCGACATGGCCGGCGGCAAGGTGCATCCGTATTCCGGCTTCACGATGTCGATCTGCCAGCTGCGGCCCGAGTCGCGCGGCCACATCCGCATCCGCTCGCTCGATGCGGCCGAG
>JAHJOG010000004.1 GCA_018820395.1 Gammaproteobacteria bacterium
CGACGGCATCTTGAGGCCCGTGGTGAGCTTCATGAAGGTCGACTTGCCGCAGCCCGAGGGGCCGACGATGGCGATGAATTCGCCGCGCCGCACCTTCAGGTCGATGGCCTCGACCGCGAAGTGGTTGGCGCGCAGCAGTTCTTCGTTGTAGGCGAGCCAGACGTCCTGGAAATCGACGAAGGGTGCGTCGATGGCCTCGGCAGCGGAGGGTGGCATGAGCTGGCGGCCGCCCTTACTTGAGGATCTTGAGTTCGGCCGCCGGCGGCAGCATGGACGAGGTCCACACCGCGTCGGGGTTCACACGCGTCTTGGTGTTGAAGGCGTCCGACACCTGCGACGCCATGAGCGCCAGCCGGCTCGCGTTGACCACGCCGAAGCCTTCGGCCCGCGCGTCCGGGCTGTTGATGACCGTGTCGATGGCCAGCTTGAGGCGGCGCGTTTCGAGTTCGCTGTTGACGATGCCGTCGCGCGCCTTGACCGACTCGATCGCCACCGCCGGGTTGGCGATGACTTCGCGCGCGCCCTTCAGGAAGGCCGAGAGAAACGCCTTGACCGCCGCCGGGTTCTCTTTCAGCAGCTTGGGCGACACGATGATGGCGTTGCCGTAGAGCTTGACGCCGTAGTCCGGGTAGGCGAGCACCACCACGTCGGACGCCTTGGCGCCGCGCGCTTCCAGGTTCAGCAGCGACGTGAAGGTGAAGCCGGTGATGGCGTCGAGGTCGCCGCGCATCAGCATGGTCTCGCGCAGGGTCGGGTCCATCGCCGTCCACGTCACGCCGGTCACGTTGTTGGCCTTGGCGAAGATCGGGAAAGCGCGGCGGCCCGCGTCGAACACCGGCGCGCCCAGCCGCTTGCCGTTGAGGTCGGACGGCTTGCTGATGCCGGCCTTCTTGAGCGCCATCACCGAGGCGGGCGTGTTGTTGTAGACCATCATCACCGCGACCGGCTTGTTCGGGCTGTCGGGGTTGTTGGCGTGGAATTCCATGAGCGCCGCGAGGTCGGCGAAGCCCATGTCGTAGGCGCCCGAAGCCACGCGCGTGACCGTGCCGCCCGAGCCGTTGCCCGCATCGATTGCCACGTCGAGCCCGGCGGCCTTGAAGTAGCCCTTGGCTGCGGGGTGGAGGAAGAGCGCGGCCGGCCCTTCGAAGCGCCAGTCGAGCTGGAACTTGATCGGCGTGGTCTGGGCGTGGGCTGCGCCCATGCCGAAGGCGAGCGCCGTGGTGGCAAGGAAGGTCTGGATCAGTTGTCGCTTGTTCATCGTCGGGTCTCTGGCGGAAGGTGCGACGATTGAAGCAATAACGGTGCCTGCACGGGTATGGTGCAAACCCCCGAACGGGCCCGGAGATCGTGCCGCCGCGCCTCGAAGCGTGCGTGGCGCCCCTCGGCGGTGCGATCCGTGCGCGGCTTGGCTAGACGCCTGCGCGTCTTTCGCGCTTTTCGGACACGTAGCGGCCGGTGCCGCGATGGATCACCCGGTCGCTTGCGAGCACGTCGCCGGGCTCGTGCTCCGGCAGACCCTGCACCGCCTCGTAGAGCGGCGCGAAGTCGATGTGCGCGAGTTCGAGCAGCGCGTCGAGGTCGTCGATGACGAAATAGCTTTCCTGGAAATCGTCGATGCGGTAGAGCGTGCGCATCACGCGTTGCAGGTCGAAGGCGATGCGGTTGGGCGAGTCGTCGTCGAGCGCGAACACGCTTTCGGTGAACGACGATGCGATGCCGGCACCGTAGATGCGCAACCCGTCGGCCTGCTTCACCAACCCGAACTCCACCGTGTACCAGTACACGCGCGCCAGCTTGTCCAGCACGCCGAGCTTCTGCGCGCGAAGTCCGCCCACGCCATAGGCCTGGATGTAGTCGGCGATGGCCGGGTTCATCAGCATCGGCACGTGGCCGAACACGTCGTGGAACACGTCGGGTTCTTCGAGGTAGTCGAGTTCGTGCGGCTTGCGGATGAAGTGGCCTGCCGGAAAGCGGCGGTTGGCCAGGTGCTCGAAGAACACCTCGTCCGGCACCAGCCCGGGCACCGCGACCACCTGCCAGCCGGTGCGCTGCGCGAGCACCTCGCTCAGAGCCCGAAAGTCGGGGATCTGCGCGGGACCGATGGGCAGGTCTTTCATGCCTTGCACGAAGGCATCGCAGGCGCGGCCGGGCAGGAGCCGGGTCTGCCGCTCGAAGAGCGTGCGCCACACGGCGTGCTCTTCTGCCGTGTAGCGCTCCCAGCCCTGGTCGATGGTCCAGTCGGGCCGCGCGGGCGTGCCGCTGGCGGGCCCGCGGTGGGCGGTGTCGCTCGAATGCTCGTTGAGCTGCCGCAGCATGGGGGCCGTCTACTTCTCGATGGCTGCGTGCGCCACCGCGAGCGCGGTCATGTTGACCACGCGCCGCACGGTGGAAGAGGGCGTGAGGATGTGCGCCGGGCGGGCCGATCCCATCAGGATCGGGCCGACGGTGATGCCGTTGCCGCCGGTCATCTTGAGCACGTTGAAGAGGATGTTCGCCGCGTCGAGGTTGGGGCAGATGAGCAGGTTGGCCTCGCCGTGCAGCGTGCTGTCGGGCATGGCGTTGAAGCGCGTCGTCTCGGACAGGGCCGAATCGCCGTGCATCTCGCCGTCGCACTCGACGTCGGGCGCCATCTTGGAAAACAGTTCGCGTGCGAGCCGCATCTTGCGTGCCGACGAGCGCTCGGACGAGCCGAAGTTTGAATGCGAGAGGAAGGCGACCTTGGGCGGCAGGCCGAAGCGGCGCACTTCTTCGGCAGCCATCACCGCGATGTTGGCGAGGGTTTCGGCGTTCGGGTCTTCGTGCACGCTGGTGTCGGCGATGAAGAGCGTGTATTTCTGCAGCGTGAGGGCGTTGAGCGTGGCGAAGCCGGGCGCGCCGTGCCGGGTGCCGAGCACGTTCTGCAGGATGCGCAGGTGGCTGTCGAAGCGGCCGACCAGGCCGCACAGCATGGCGTCGGCGTCGCCCAAGTTGACCATCAGCGACGCGATGGTGGTGTTCGAACGCCGCACCATCGCCTTGGAAGCCTCCGGCGTGATGCCGCGCCGCCCCATGAGCTTGTGGTACGCCTCCCAGTAGGTGCGAAAGCGCGGGTCATCCTCAGGGTCCACGCACTCGACGTCGGTGCCCAGCTTGATGTGCAGGCCGGCCTTCTTGATGCGCGTTTCGATCACGGCCGGGCGCCCGACGAGGATCGGCTTGGCCAGGCCCTCGTCCACGGCGAGCTGTGCGGCGCGCAGCACGCGGTCGTCTTCGCCTTCGGCATAGGCCACGCGCTTGGCGGTCGCGAGCTTGGCAGCCGTGAAGACCGGGCGCATGAACATGCCGGTCTGGTAGACGAAGCGCGTGAGGTGCTGCCGGTAGGCTTCGAGATCTTCGATCGGCCGCGCGGCCACGCCCGAGGCCTGCGCCGCTTTGGCCACCGCGGGCGCGATGCGCAGGATGAGCCGCGAGTCGAAGGGCTTGGGAATGATGTAGTCGGGGCCGAAGGTGAGTTCCTGGCCGGCGTAGGCGTTGGCGACTTCTTCGCTGATGTCGGCCTTGGTGAGGTCGGCGATCTCGCGCACGCAGGCGATCTTCATCTCTTCGGTGATCTTGCTCGCGCCGCAATCGAGTGCGCCGCGGAAGATGTACGGAAAGCACAGCACGTTGTTGACCTGGTTCGGATAGTCCGAGCGGCCGGTCGCGATGATGCAGTCGGGGCGCACTTCCTTGGCCAATTCGGGGCGGATCTCGGGCTCGGGGTTGGCCAGCGCGAGGATGATCGGCTGGCGCGCCATGCTCTTCACCATGTCCTGCGTGACCACGCCGGGCGCGGAACAGCCGAGGAACACGTCGGCATCTTTCATGACGTCGGCGAGCGTGCGGGCGCCGGTGTCCTTCTGTGCGTAGCGCGTCTTGGAGTCGTCGAAGCCGCCCGCGCGGCCGATGTAGATCAGGCCCTTGGAGTCGACCGCGAAGATGTTCGACTGCCGCGCCCCCAGACCCACCATGACGTCGAGGCAGGCGATGGCGGCAGCGCCGGCGCCCGACACGGCGATCTTCACGTCCTCGATCTTCTTGCCCACCAGTTCGAGCCCGTTGAGGAGCGCGGCTGCCGAGATGATGGCGGTGCCGTGCTGGTCGTCATGGAACACCGGAATGTTCATGCGCTCGCGCAGCTTCTTCTCGATGTAGAAGCATTCGGGCGCCTTGATGTCTTCGAGGTTGATGCCGCCCAGCGTCGGCTCCAGCGCCGCGATGATGTCGACCAGTTTGTCCGGGTCGTTCTCGGCCAGTTCGATGTCGAACACGTCGATGCCGGCGAACTTCTTGAACAGGCAGGCCTTGCCTTCCATCACCGGCTTGCTCGCCAGTGGCCCGATGTTGCCGAGCCCGAGCACCGCCGTGCCGTTGGTGACCACGCCCACCAGGTTGCCGCGCGAGGTGTATTCGGCCGCCATGGCCGGGTCGGCCTCGATGTCGAGGCAGGGGTAGGCCACGCCGGGTGAGTAGGCCAGCGAGAGATCGCGCTGGTTCAGCAGCGGCTTGGTCGGTGTGATCGAGATCTTGCCCTTGACGGGCGACCGGTGGTATTCGCGTGCCGCGTCGCGCAGCGCCTCTTCGGCGGGGGAAAGGTGGCGGTCCATGGTGTCTCCTGCTTGTGGGTGTGTCCTGAAAGCAGAGGCTACTCCAATCTCTCACCCGCCGCGCTCGCCGGATCAGGACGCGTCGGGCGCCACCGGATGCTGCGCCATCGCCTCCAGCGCGCGCACCAGCGCCGAGTGATCGGCCTGCCCGTGGCCGAGCGCGTCGCAGGCGTTCATCAGCTGCGCGGCGCACGCGGTCTGCGGCAGCGCCACGCCGAGCGAGCGGGCGCTCTGCATCGCGAGGTTGAGGTCTTTCTGGTGCAGCGAAATCCGAAAGCCCGGCGCGAAGGTGCGCTTGATCATGCGTTCGCCGTGCACTTCGAGGATGCGGCTCGATGCGAAGCCGCCCATCAGCGCCTGTCGCACCTTGGCCGGATCGGCGCCGGCCTTGCTGGCGAACACCAGCGCCTCGCCGACGGCGGCGATGTTGAGCGCCACGATGATCTGGTTGGCGACCTTGCACACCTGGCCGTCGCCGACGCCACCGACCAGCGTGATGTTCTTGCCCATCTTCTCGAGCAGCGGCCGCACCGTGGCAAAGGTGGCTTCGTCGCCGCCGCACATGATCGTGAGGCTCGCCGCCTTGGCGCCGACCTCGCCGCCCGACACCGGCGCGTCGACGTAGCCGCAGCCCAGCTCGGCGATGCGGGCGGCGAAGGCCTTGGTCGCGATCGGATCGATCGAGCTGCAGTCCACGACGATCTTGCCCTTCGTGAGACCGGCCGCGACGCCGCCTTCGCCGAAGAGCACCTTCTCGACGTCGGGCGTGTCGGGCACCATCAGGAAGACGATGTCGGCCTGCTCGGCGACCTCGGTGGCACTCGCGCACACGGTGGCGCGTGACGCGAAGGGCTCGGGTGCCGCGCTGCGGGTGTTCACGAACAGCGTATGTCCGGCTTCGAGCAGGTGGCCGGCCATGGGCGCGCCCATGATGCCCAGGCCGATGAATCCGATTTTCTGCGTGGCGTTGGTCATGTGTGTTGTCCTGTGGTTGTCATGCGGTGAGGGTCTGGCGCCACGCCAGGCCGTCGGCGGTGGCGCCGCGTGGCTTGTATTCGCAGCCGATCCAGCCGGTGTATCCGGCCGCGTCAATATGCCTGAAAAGCCACGCGTAGTTGATCTCGCCGGTGCCTGGCTCGCCGCGCCCGGGGTTGTCGGCCAGCTGGATGTGGCCGATGCGCGGCATGTGCCGCGTGATCGTCGCGGCGAGTTCGCCTTCCATGCGCTGTGCGTGGTAGATGTCGTACTGCAGCAGCAGGTTGGAAGAGCCGACGTCGTCGATGAGGGCGATGGCCTGGTCGGTGCGGGTCAGGAAGAAGCCGGGAATGTCGAAGTGATTCACGGGCTCGACCAGGAGCCGGATGCCCGCGGCCTGCAGCTCTTTCGCGGCATAGCGCAGGTTGTCGACCGCCACCGCGCGCGCGGCGTCGGGGCTCACGCCGTCGGGCAGCTTGCCGAGCAGGCAGTTGACCTTGGGGCAGCCGAGCGCGGTCGCGTAGTCGATGGCCATGCCCACCCCTTCGCGGAATTCGCCGACGCGGTCCGGGTGGCAGGCGATGCCGCGCTCGCCAGCGTCCCAGTTCCCGGCGGGCAGGTTGTGCAGCACCTGGGTCAGGCGGTGGGCGCGCAGGGCCTCGGCAAGATCCTTCTTGTCGAAGGCGTACGGAAAGAGGTACTCGACAGCTTCGAAGCCCGCGTTGGCAGCGGCCTCGAAACGCTGCATGAACGGAAGCTCGGTGAAGAGCATGCTGAGGTTGGCGGCGAATCTGGGCATGGGGCTTCGGGATCGTTGTGGGGTCCGAAGACTGTAGGCACGGGCGCCCGATGGCAGAAGCCATCGCGGGGCCATAAAAGCTATTCCGAAAGCGAATAGCTGGGTACGATCGCCCGATGGACCGATTGTTGGCAATGGAGATGTTCGTGCGCGTGGTCGAGACGGGCAGCTTCTCGAAAGCGGCGCGCGAATTCAACACCACCCAGCCGACCGTGACCAAGCAGGTCGCAGCGCTCGAAGCGCGATTCAAGGTGCGGCTGCTCAACCGCAACACGCGCGGCGTGAGCCCGACCGAGCCGGGTGCGCTCTACTACGAAAAGTGCAAGGCGATCGTTCGCGACACCGAAGAGGCGGAGCATGCCGTGCACCACCGGCAGTCGCAGGCACTCGGGCTGCTGCGCATCGGCACGTCGACGGCATTCGGCCGCCGGGTGATGGTGCCGCTGGCGCTGGAGTTCATGGCGCGGCATCCGCAGCTGAAGGTGGATCTGAGCTTCGAGGATCGCTACGTGGACCTGATCGCGCAGGGCATCGACGTCGCGATCCGCATGGGCAAGCTGGCCGATTCATCGCTCGGCGCGCGCTTTCTCGGCATGAATCCGTGGGTGATGGTGGCGGCTCCCGCGTATCTCAAGCGCCATGGCGTGCCCAAGAAGGCGCAGGACTTGAGCGGGCATGTGGCGTTGATCTACAGCAGTGTGGTTGGCGACGACGTGTGGCACCTGCACACGCCCAAGGGCGACGCGATGACGGTGCCGGTGTCGGGGCGCCTGCGGTCGAACAACGTGTCGGCAGTGCTTGCCGCGGCGCGTGACGGGTTGGGCATTGCGATGATGCCGCGCTACGTAGCACACGATTCGTTGGCGGTCGGCAAGGTGGTCGAGGTGCTGGCGGACCATGCGCTGGCCGAACAGGAGATTCACGCCGTGTATCCATCGCCGCGGTTGGTGTCGGGGAAGGTGTCGACCTTCGTTGCGTTTCTTCAGGGGCGGTTCGATGGGGCGTGGTGGGAGCGTTGAAGATCGGGCTGCAGGCGGTGCAGGCGGTGCAGGCGGTGCAGGCGGTTGAGGCTGTGCTAGTCGTCCCCTGGACAGTGCGCCCGGCAGGCAGTGCGGGCTGTTCCGGCTTCACTGCGGTGGCCCTTCGGGCTTCCTTGCGGTACTCGCCTTTCGCGGGGTCTCGCAGAACTCGCTGCGCTCAGACAGCTGCGAGCCCTGATCCGCGAAAGGCTGCGTTCCTCAGCACCGCAGAGGCGCCGGCACAGCCCGCACTGCCTGCCGGGCTCCGTGGGTGGGGTGAAGTTGTGTCTGCCTCGGCCCGTGCGTGCGGTGTGAGCGATGGGCACAAGCGTTGTTTGACCTGTCGTCGATGCGCCAGGTTCGACTCGCCCGTGCTTCACCCGCGACTTTCGGCAGTACCCACCGGCGAGCAGCGCGCTATCCAACGAGCCGTTGATCTCACAGCAGCGGTGCACACAACCGTCGAACACCCCAAGCCCGTGGGGCGGTGTGCGGCGGGACAGCGCCTCTGTGCCGCCGAAGCGCGCAGGCACAGGCGGAAAAAGGGCCGCAGCTGTCTGAGCCGAAGGCGAGTTCTGCGGACCCCGCCTGTCGTGAGCACTGCAAGCCGGCCGCCGCCGGGCCGCCCCAAGGCGGCCGGGCCTCCCCCTGGGGGGTGGCGAATGACACGGAGCGAAGCGCAGTGCAAAGCCGGGGGGCAAACAGGTGCTCCCGAAGGGCCGGCACAGTGAAGCAGTCCCACCGCACACTGCCCCACGGGCGCTCCCACCAACGAGCACGCACGCCGCACACCGCCCCAAGGACGCTCTCACCAACACGAACGCCACTGCCGCTTCCGGCGCAGAGCACCCCTCCACTTGCAATCGATCCAGCCCGCTGAATCCAAGAAAACACGCCCACAGGAGAACGCCATGAAACAAGTCCAGGACGCCTACATCGTCTCCGCCACCCGCACCCCCATCGGCAAGTCGCACCGCGGCTACTTCCGTCACTATCGCCCCGACGACCTGCTCGCCACCACCCTCAAGGCAGCGCTCGCCGCCGCGCCCGGCCTCGACCCCGCCGCCATCGAAGACATCATCTGCGGCTGCGCCATTCCCGAGGCGCAACAAGGACTCAACGTCGCCCGCATCGCCGCCGTGCTCGCCGGCCTCCCCACCAGCGTTGGCGGCATCACCGTCAACCGCTTCTGCGCCTCCGGGCTTTCCGCCGTCCAGATGGCCGCCGACCGCATTCGCGTCGGCGAGGCCGACGTCATGATCGCCGCCGGCGTCGAGAGCATGAGCATGGTCCCCATGATGGGCAACGCGCCGTCGCTGTCGCCCTCCATCTTCGAGCGCGACGGCGACGTCGGCATCGCCTACGGCATGGGCTTGACCGCAGAGAAGGTCGCGCAGCAATGGAAGGTCGATCGCCAGGCGCAGGACGCCTTCGCGCTGCAATCGCACCAACGCGCCCTCGCCGCGCAGCAGGCCGGCGAGTTCGCCGACGAGATCACGCCCATCGAAGTCACCGAACGCACGCCCGACCTCGACACCGGCGAAGTTGCAGTCACCCAACGCACAGTCAATCTCGACGAAGGTGCGCGCCCCGACACCAGCCTCGAAGGCCTCGCCAGATTGCGCACCGTGTTCGCCGCGCGCGGCACCGTCACCGCGGGCAACAGCTCGCAGACATCGGACGGCGCCGGAGCGCTCATCCTGGCGAGCGAGGCGGCCTGCAAGCGATTCGACCTGCGCCCGCTCGCGCGCTTCGCCAGCTTTGCCAGCAAAGGCGTGCCGCCGCACATCATGGGCATCGGCCCGATCGAAGCGATTCCGGCCGCCCTGCGCCATGCCGGCCTCGCGCAGCAGGACATCGACTGGATCGAGCTCAACGAAGCCTTTGCCGCGCAATCGCTCGCAGTCATGCGCACCCTGGATCTCGACCCGGCCAAGGTCAACCCGATGGGCGGCGCCATCGCCCTCGGCCACCCGCTCGGCGCGACCGGTGCGATTCGCTCGGCGACGGTCGTGCATGCATTGCGGCGCAAGAACCTGAAGTACGGCATGGTCACCATGTGCGTCGGCATGGGGCAGGGCGCGGCGGGCATCTTCGAGCGCGTGTAGACCGGCGCGCGGCGTCCCGCACACGACTGCATCGTCGTTCCACTTGAAGGCACACTGTGAGCGTGAACACCCATCCCCTCGACAAGGCCCTCGCGCTCACCTCGCGCGACCCGAGCGCCGGCCTCTTCGCCGGCGCCACCAGCCCCGACTACTGGAACTTCGTCGGCCCTTTCGGCGGAACGACCGCCGCGGTGATGCTGCAAGCGGTGCTGCAGCATCCCGACGTGCTGGGCGTGCCGGTGGCCCTCACGGTCAATTACGCGGCCGCGGTGGTCGAAGGGCCGTTCGAGATCCGGGCCGTGCCGGTGCG
>JAHJOG010000047.1 GCA_018820395.1 Gammaproteobacteria bacterium
GATCTGCAGCACGACGCGCAGCGTCCAGCCTGCCGTGGGGACGGGCGCGCTGGCCATCAGGCTGTCGTCCGCCAGGGGCCCGACGGCGGCGAGCACGCGGTTGGAGTCGGGGTGCACCACGTAGACGGGTCGCGCCCCGCCGGTCTCGATGAGGTAGTAGCCCTCGGCGCCGACGCGTGAGCGCGCCAGGTCGCCGAGCACGTTCGACTGCGTCAGGTCGAGCCCGGCCGCGAGCACGCCGACCACGCGTCCGGCCGCATCCTTGGCCGGTGCGGCCAGGATGATGGCGGACTGGCCCGTGGTGCGGGTCTTGAGCGGGTCGGAAATCGCGGGCTCGCCCAGGTCGCGCGCGCGCTTGAAATACGGCCTGTCGGCGACGTTGACCGCCGCCGCGCCCGGCGGGTCGTTGACCGTGAGGGTGCCGTCGACCGAGATCAGCCCGAGGGCATTGAACCGGCCACGCAGCCCGCTTTGCTGCAGGAAGCGCAAGCCCGCCTCTGGGTCCGAGAAGATGGCCGGGTCGACCGCGCGCGTCTCGCGCGCAAGCACCTCGGCGAGCGAGGTCATCTTGTAGTCGATGTCGGCCGCGGCGAGCTGCGCGAACCGCTCCTGCTGGCTCTCGATGAGATCCACGTACTGCTCGGAGAGGCCACGGTATTGCCATGCCCCGGTGGCACCCACCAGAAGCAGCGCCAGCGACGTGGTGACGATCGCCGCGCGAGTCGGCAGTGTCAGGCGCAAGAGCTTTTCTCCTCCTTCAACGTGATCGACGCCACTTCACGGTGCAGGCCACGCGATGCGGGGAAGCGCCTCGACCGCAGGCCGTGCAAACAGATAGCCCTGGAACAGCGACACGCCGAGGTTGCGCAATGCCTTCACTTCTTCTTCGACCTCCACCCCCTCGGCGATGACCTGGATGCCGAGCTCGTCGCAGGTGCCGACGAAGCCCTTGACGATCGACACCTGCACCGGTTTGGCGTGGATGTCGCGCACCAGGCTCATGTCGATCTTGACGACGTCGGGCTGGAACGCCGAAAGCAACTCGAAACCTGCATAGGCAGCTCCGAAATCATCGATCGCCGACGAGAAGCCATAGCGCTTGAACGAATCGAACGAAGCCGCCAGCCCCGGCAGGTCGCGCACGCGTTCGCCTTCGGTGATCTCGAACATCAACTGGTTCACCGGGAAGCCGCAGCGGATGGCGGCATCCATGGCGGTGCGAAAGCACTCGGTCTGGCCCGCGACGTCGTTCGGCGTGACGTTGAGGCTCAGCTTGGTCTGCATGCCGAGCGTGGCGGCGAGTTCGATGGCCCGCACGCGGCACGCCTGGTGAAAGTCGAAACGATGGCTGTCGTCCACCCGGCCCAGCACTTCGGCAGCACCCTCGCCGCCCTGGCCCCGCACCAGCGCTTCGTACGCGAACACGGTCCGGTGTTCGAGGTCGACGATGGGTTGGAACGCCATCGTGAAGGCGCTCTCCACTTCGGAGTGGCCCGCATTGGCGGGAAGTTCGCTGGTCAATGAAGAAGCCCTAATGAAGCGAGTGTCGGCAGGCACCACTCGAAGGGGTTGAATCTATGCGCATTTCATTGGATGCGCATGGGCCGAAACGATGATTGTTGCCAATTGTCACAGAAGCTCGCAGCGAGTCGCGCATGCACGACAGTCGCCCTCGCTCCCATGAAATCAAAAGTAAACGTGCTCGACGCAGGATGTCCGCGGGAGCCTCACATGACTGTGTCGGTCGACAGTCGCGCTTCGAGCAGGTCAGCCGCTTCGTCGAACTGCAGACCGTCGACGAGCTTCTGCAGCGCCGCGTGATCGCGGTCGCCCACGCAGCGGCGGATTCGCGGTCCGAGGCGTGCGAACAGTTCGAGCGCGTCCAGTTCGGATCGGCGCAGCTGTTCGAGGAGCTGCGTGAGCTCGCGGGCGTCGAGCGGCTCGTGCTGCGCATCGGCGCTGTCGTCACGCAGCGCCTGGTCGAGCAGCGGCGCAGCGGCAAGCCGAAGTGCGCCTACCTCGGCGATCAGTCGTGCGAGCAGCGCGTGCGCCTCGTCGAGATGCCCTTTCAGGCTGGCGGCCTCGGCCTGCGCCGCGAGCGCCTCGACGCCGGCGGCGCCGAGCATGCCGGCACCGCTCTTGAGCTTGTGCATGCGCGCGCCCAGGGTGCTGCCGTCGGCTGCGCCGGCCAGCGTGTCGAGGTCGGCCGCTTCGTCGAACAGATGCTGGAGCAGCGACAGGAAGAGCCGCACGTCGCCACCCAGGCGAATGGAGGCGCTGCGCCGGTCGATGCCCTGGATGTCGGGCCACCCATCGTCCACCGCAGGGCTCGACGGTGCGTTGCTCGCTGCTTGAGGTGCCGCGGGAGGCGACGCGTGATGCAACGGCTGCGGCGCTGTCTTCGGCGAGGCCTCAGCGAGCTGCTCGGCATCGCCGCGCACCGGCCCTGGCGACTCCTGGCGAACCGCGTTCTGCGTGTAGCGGCGAATGCAGCCGATCAGCACGGGCGGATCGAAAGGCTTGCCGAGCACGTCGTTCATGCCGGCCTGCTCGGCACGCTGAGCGTTCTCGAAAGACGTGCCGGCCGTGAGCGCAATGATCGGAAGCTGCGTGAGCCCGAGGCCCGATCGGATGCGGCGCGTGGCATCGTGGCCGTCGAGCACCGGCATCTGCATGTCCATCAGCACCACGTCGACCGAGTCGGGCGCGGCGAGCAGATGGTCCACCGCTTCCTGCCCATTGCTGGCCAGGAAGACCTCGGCACCTTCCTGTTCGAGGATGCGCCGGGCCACCTCGAGGTTGATGTTGCTGTCGTCCACCACCAGCACGCGCACGCCCGCCAGTGCCGGGCCTTCGTCCGCAGCCAGGTCGAGCGCAGGGCCCGGCAGCCGACCATCGGTCGGGCGAGCCTGCGCCCCGCTCACCGGCAGGTCGAGCTCGACCCAGAAGAGGCTGCCCTTGCCCGGCTCGCTGGACACGCCCACCTCGCCCCCCATCAGAGCCACCAACTGCTTGACGATCGACAGCCCGAGGCCCGTGCCGCCGAAGCGGCGGGTGGTCGACGAATCGGCCTGCACGAAAGGCGTGAACACGCGTGCCAGCGTCTCTTCGTCCATGCCGATGCCGGTGTCCTTCGCCTCGAAGCGAAGTCCGATCGAATCGGCCGCGCGGCGCTTCACCTGCACGCTCAACCGGACGCTGCCGCGTTCGGTGAACTTGATCGCGTTGGTCAGCAGATTGGTGAGCACCTGCTGAATGCGCACGGGGTCGCCTTCTAGCGTGGGCGGGATGTCCACGTCGCTCAGCACGGTGAATTCGATGCCCTTCGATTCGGCATTGAAGGTCATGAGGCTCGACACCTCGCTCAGGAGGAGTTGCAGCGAGAACGGCGCGCGCTCGATGCGCATTTCAGCCGCCTCGACCTTCGACAGATCGAGCACGTCGTTGATGATGCCGAGCAGCGATTTGCTCGCCAGCTTGATCTTGGCCAGCAGCGAGGATTGCTCGACGTCGAGCGCCGTGCGTTCGAGCAGGTACGACAGCCCGATCACCGCGTTCATCGGCGTGCGGATCTCGTGGCTCATGTTGGCCAGGAACTGGCTCTTGGCGCGATTGGCCTGCTCCGCCTCGCGCGTGGCGTCGCGCAGCGATTGCTCGTACTGCTTGCGGCTGCTGATGTCGTGCGCAATGCCGAGGTAGCCAAAGTGCTCGCCGTCCGCGTCCTTCATGGCCGTCACCGACAGCGACACCGGAAAACTGGCGCCGTCCTTGCGCAGGTAGGTCCATTCCTGCGGCTGGTCGAGCACGCTCGGGTGCACCAGCACCGTGGCGGGATGCACCGGAGTGCCCGATTCGGCGCTGAGCGCGGCGGCGCGCTCGGCCAGCTCGTCGCGATCGTGGAAGGCCAGCGAAATGCTGCGGTCGACCACCTCGTCGCGGCGATATCCCAGGAGGCGCTCGGCGCCGGCGTTGAAGACGCTGATCACGCCGTCGGGCTTGACCGCGATGATCGACACCTGCGTGGCCGCGTCGAGCACGGCGTGCAGCAGCGCCATGGTCTGGCGCAGGTCGAGTTCGGCACGCGCCCGGTCGGTGACGTCGATGTTGACGCCTGTCATCCGGATCGCCTGGCCCTGGATGTTGCGCACGATGCGCGCTGCCGCCTTGACGTGCCGCACCTCGCCATCGGGCCGGACGATACGGAACTCGGTGTCGAAGGAGCAGGTCCCGTCGATGGCCTCCTGCATCGACCGTTCGACGGCCGGCCGGTCTTCGGGATGCAGGCTGCTGGTCCACATCGCGTACGGCTCGACCGCACCTTCGCGGCGGCGGCCGTACAGGGTGTACATCCGCTCGTCCCACACCAGCATGCCGGCCAGCACGTCGAATTCCCACACGCCAAGGCCGACGCTGTCCGCCGCGAGCGAAAAACGATCGTTGGTCAGCCGGACCTCGTCTTCCATGCGCTTGCGTGCGCTGATGTCGCGCGAAATGCCGAAGGTGCCGATCACGCGGCCTTCGGGGTCGCGCAGCACCATCTTGGTCGTCAGGTTCCAGGTCGGCGGACGGTCGGGCCAGATCTCTTTCTCTTCGAGATTGAGCACCGGCTCGCCGCTGGCCATGATGGCCTGCTCGATTTCCGCGGTCTTGCGCGCATGGTCCTCGTCGTAGAAGTCGGCATCGGTGCTTCCGATGACTTCCGACGCGTCGAGCGCGCCCAGCCAGCGCACGAGCCCGGGGTTGACCCGCATGTAGCGGTGTTGCTCGTCCTTGAAGTAGATCGGGTCGGGCAGCGATTCGAGCAGCGCGTTGAGCACGTAGCGTTCGTGCACCAGCGCGTCTTCGGCCTGCTTGCGGGCGGTGATGTCGGTGCTGATCGACACGTATTTCTCGATCTCGCCGCTCGCGCCGACGAAGGACGCCACCACGCAGTCGACCCAGTACAGGCGCCCGTCGCTGGCGCAATGGCACACCTCGCCCTGCCACGACTGCCCGCTGGCGAGCGTCTGTCGGATCTGGGCCCAGAGCTTGTCGCCGTGCACGCCGGCATGGATCAGCCGATGGTTCGCGCCGACGAGCTCGTGGCTGCGAAAGCCCGAGACCCGGCAGAAGTTGTCGTTGACCTCGGTGATCACGCCGTGGCGATCGGCGACCGCCACCAGCGCGTGTTTCTCGAGCGTTCCGAGCAACGCCGCGTTGTCGCGCTGCACCGCCGCCAACTGCTGCCTTCCCTCGACCAGTTCGGTGACGTCGTGCACGAGCACATAGAAGCCGCGCACTTCGTGGCCGGACCAGTCGGGCAGGTAATGCACCAGCGCATGACGCACACCGCGGCCGCCGACGCGCGGCATGGTCCGCTCGAAGGTCTGCTTCTCACCGCGCAGCGCCCCTTCGACATACGGCAGGCTGGTGGCGAAAAGCGCCTCGCCCAGCAGGTCGCGAAAGTGCATGCCGGGCACCTTGGAAGGCTCGACGCCGAACCAGTCC
The DNA here is from genome assembly GCA_018820395.1 of Gammaproteobacteria bacterium. GTDB lineage: Bacteria > Pseudomonadota > Gammaproteobacteria > Burkholderiales > Burkholderiaceae_C > Variovorax. The sequence continues at coordinate 5,488 of JAHJOG010000047.1, forward strand.
GCGAAGGCCTCGTTGGCCACCCGGTTGATGAGCCGGTTGTCCCAGTAGCCGATCATCGACGGCACCGCGTCGAGAATGGCGTTGAGGTCGCGCAGGGCCGTGTCCAGGCGCTGCGTGCGCTCGTCGACGACGCGCTCCAGCTTGGCATTGAGCTGCGCCATCTCCTGCTGGGCAGCGAGCACGCGGCCGAACTCGCGAGCGTCGCGGTCCTGCTTTTCGAAACGGGCGATCCGGGCGCGCATCGCCGTGTGGGCCAGCAGATAGACCAGCACCGAGAGCAGCGCTCCGATGCCGGCGACCACCCAGGCGGTGCGGCGGGGATCGGTCTGATCGAGCGACGCCATGAAGGCGGGCCGTGCGCCCAGCTCGGCTTCCCAGGCGCGGCCGAAGACCGCCAGGTCGATCCGCTGCCGCGGCCCGCCGGGAACGCCTTGGACATCGGCGTCGGCGCCATAGAAGGTGAGCCGGCTTGCCTCGCCCAGGTCACTGAGCCTCAGCGTGTACATCCCTTGGCCGACGCGGAGACTCTGCAGGACTTCGTCGATCACCATCGGCGCGTAGGCCCAGCCGAAGCTGGCCGCGCGGCGCTCTTCGGGTGTGGCGATCGGCGCGCCCGGCCGGAAGATCGGCAGCAGCAGCAGAAAGCCCTTCGCCTGCTGGCCCGTGGCCTGCACCAAGGTCAGCGGTGGCGTGAGCGTGGCCTGGCCGTGCAGCACCGACGATTCGGCTGCCTGCCGACGCGTGCTTTCGGATGCGATGTCGAGCCCGACCGCCGCCCGGTTGAGCGCCAGCGGCTCTACGTACTGGATGACGTAGCGCTCGCCGTCGTGCGGTGCGATCTGCCGCACCGAGAAGTTGGCGTCGCCGGTGCGGCGAGCCGCTTCGACGAAGGCGGATTCGTCGGCGGCGTCGATGCGACGGATCAGCCCGAAGCCGCGCGCGCCCGGGAACTCCTTCGGAATGTCGCGCGTGGCAGCGTACTTCTGGAACTGCTCGCGGCTCAAGGCTTCCATGCCGCCAACGACGGCGACACCCCTCGCCCCTTTCAGCCCGTATTCATAGAGTCGAAGCCGTTCCTGCACTTCGGCGATGACGTCCTGCGCCAACGCGTCGAAGCGCCGCGCCGCTTCGGCCTCGTTGCTTCGAGATTGCCAGAGCCCGGCGGCGCCGGCGGCCAGCAGCCCGAGCAGAAGGACCGCGACCGCGATCCATTCCAGCCGGGGGCCGCGCTTCACACCGCTTCCTGCACGCACTCCTCAGCCGGGCGGGCCGAAGCGGGCAACGTCTTCTGCGCGGCGTCGGCGGCCTCCGGTCCGAGCGATGCGATCCGGTCCCGGCCCGCGCGTTTGGCGGCATAGAGCGCCTCGTCCGCACGGTGAAGCAGTTCCGCCGCCGCCGGGCGCACCGGGTCGGACGCCAGCGCCACCCCAGCCGGAACGACGATGCCGGTGCCCGCCAGACAGCCGACGCCGATGCTCACGGTGAGATGGCTGGCCGTGGGCGAGCTCAGGTGCGGAATGGCCGCCTGCCGGATCGCCTGTAACACCCTCTGCCCGATCTGCAAGGCACCCGCGGGTGGCGTCTCGGGCAGCAGAATCGCGAACTCCTCGCCGCCGATGCGGGCCACCAGGTCGCCGGCGCGCTGCCCGGCTGCGTAGAACACCCGCGCCACCTGCCGCAGGCATTCGTCGCCGGCCGGATGGCCTTCACGGTCGTTGTAGAGCTTGAAATGGTCCACGTCGATCATCAGCAGGCAGAGCGACGAGCCGTTGCGCGCCGTGCGCTGGCATTCCTGGTCGAGCGTGGTGTCGAAGATGCGCCGGTTGGCCAGCCCCGTGAGCGCGTCCGTGGTGGCGATGTTGCGCAACTCGTCGGTCAGCCGCTTCACGCGCAGCTGGGTTTCGACGCGCGCCTTGAGGAGCAGCGGGCTGAAGGGCTTGGCGATGAAGTCCGCCGCGCCCAGTTCGAGCCCGCGGAGCTCGAATTCCTGGCCGCCCTCGCCCGTGACGAAGATGATCGGGATGCTGGCCAACAGCGGGTCGGCCTTCATTTCTTCGCACACCCGGTAGCCGTCCATGCCTGGCATCTGCGCGTCGAGCAGCACCAGATCCGGCGGAAACTCGCGCACCTGGCGCAGCGCGGCAGCGCCGCTGGTGGCAAAACGCAGCTGCCCGGTACCGCTCAAGGCGCGGCCCAGCATCTGGATCATGCTGGGGTCGTCGTCTACCAGGAGGATGTCGTGCTGCATGCCCGTTTGTCGAAGTCGTCGATCGGCACGCCCGAAAAGGCGTACACATGGTCGCGAATTCTGGCTGAGCAAAGGGGCGGAACCGCGCCGGTGGGGTGCGCAAGGACGCGCCGACCGTGACGCATGTCACCGGGTGCGGGCGAACATGCACTGGCCGGACGGCCCAGCGTTCATGTCCATCAGACAGGCCCAGATTCCACGACGTTATTTAGGCCCGCGCCGGCACCGTCCGATCGGCGCCCCGCGCCATCGATCAGAAAGCGTGCCGGATACCGAAGTCGTAGCCGATGGCGCTGCGTGGCTCCATGCCTCCGGTGGTGACGTACGAGGGCTGCGGCAGGATGGCCGGGAGGCTGAGCACGAGGGGTGTGACGCCCATCACCGACGGGTTGTTGCGGCCGTCGCGGATATGGATGCGAGCCACCGACGCATACAGCGCAGTGCGCTTGGACAGGTTGTGCACGTAGCCCAGCGCCAGCTTGTTCACCGATGAATCGCCGTCAGGCAGACCGTTGCCGTTCTTGAAGTTGACCCGCGCGAACGACGCGCGAATCACGCCGGGCCCGACCGGCACGTTCACGCCGGCGACGAAACCGTCGTAGCGGTCCGTCGATCTCGATGCGAACGGGGTGGCGCCGTCGCGCACATCCGAAACGCGCGACCACTCGCCGAGCACCTTGAGCGCGCCGAAATCGTAGGAGCCGCCGAGGTTCAGACTCTTGATCTTCTCGGCGCCCGGCCCCGTGCTGGCGAGGGTGCTTTCACCGTAGCCCAGCGCGATGTCGGCCTTGCTGTCGGTCCAGCCGAGCCGGCCACCCGCATAGCGTCCGCGCCTGGACGGGCTGCCGCCGAGGTTGCTGCTTTCCACGTTCTCATGAAATGCGTACTGGATCTGCCCATAGACGCCTGCCAGCCCCGGCGGCAGGAAGTACGACACCGCATTGCTGGTGCGCAGATAGCTATCGGTGCCGGCCGAGAGGCCGCCATTGAGCAGGCCGCCGGTCGCCAGCGCACGCGACGCGGCCAGATTGCTGTTGACGACTGCAACCAGATTGGTGCCGACGCCATTCACGCCGAAGGGATCGAACACGGCGTCGTTCCAGAAGGAAGCGGTGTAGTCCCGTCCCAGTCGCAGTTCACCGAACGGGCCGGACAAACTGAGCGTCGAGCGGCGGCCGAAGTTACCGATGCCACCGCCCGCGTCGCTGGCGAGCGGTGCCTCCAGCCAGAAGCCGGCGGCCAGCCCGCCGCCGAGATCTTCGGTGCCGCGAAAGCCGAGCCTGCTGGAGTTGTAGCCCGAGTTCGACAGCACCGTCTGGCTCTGGGTCAGCTCCTGTCGTGGAGCCGCTCCCCACGAACGGCTCTTGGTGCTGTAGTGACTGATGCCGGCATCGACGACGCCGAACACCGTCACGGACGATTGCGCAGCGGCAGTTCCCGCGGCGGCGAGCGCGCACAGCGCGCAGGTGAGCTTCTTCATGGACGCTTCTCCTCGTTGGTTGTCAGTGATTGGCGACACGTCGTCGCCTCGTCGAAACACTCCGGAACGCAGCGACGGGGTCGCCGCAATGCGCGGCGCTCGATCAGGGAACCAGCACGGTCGATCCAGCGGTCTGGCGCGCCTCCAGCGCGCGATGCGCCTGGGCCGCATCCGCGAGTGGAAAGACCTGCTTCGGTTCACTGACGATTCGCCCGGCCAGCACGTGGTCGAACAGCTCTCTCGCCATGTCGAGCATGTGAGCGCGCGGCTGGATGTAGTGCAGCATCGCCGGCCGCGTCACCCACAGGGACCCCTTCGCCGCCAGCTGCTGCGAGTCGATGACCACCGGGCCCGACGACGTCCCGTTGCTGACCAGCGAGCCACGTGGCTGCAGGCAGTCGAGGGAGGCCGCCAGCGTGTCCTTGCCGACCGAGTCGAAGACCACCGGCACGCCCTTGCCGTCGGTGATCTCCCGAACGCGCTCGACGATGTTCTCGCGCGATGTCACGACGACATGGGCGCAGCCGGCCGCCTTGGCGAGCGCCGCCTTCTCGTCGGTGCTGACGGTGCCGATCATCGTCACCCCGAGCGCGCGTGCCCATTGGCAGGCGATCAGCCCCACGCCGCCCGCCGCCGCGTGGTACAGGATGGTCTCGCCGCCCTGGAGCGGAAAGACCTGGCGGAACAGGTACTGCGCCGTCATGCCCTTCATCATCAAGGTGGCGGCCGTGCTGTCCGATACGCCGTCGGGAAGCGGGATCAGCACGTCGGCCGACATCACGCGCACCTGCGCGTAAGCGCCCTGCGGCCCCATCAGGTAGCCGACGCGGTCGCCGGCGCGGATGTCGGTGACGCCAGGCCCGACCGCCTCCACCACGCCCACTGCGTCAGAGCCCAATCCATTGGGCAGAGCCAACGGATAACGCCCGCTGCGAAAGTAGACATCGATGAAATTCAGCGCGATGTAGCTGTGGCGTACCCGGGCCTGCCCGGGGCCCGGATCTCCGACCTCGACGTCCTCGTATTTCAGAACCTCGGGCGCGCCCGTCTCGTGAAAGCGGATGGCTTTGAACATGTCTTGTCTCCTGTCGCTGTCGTCAGCCTCGAACTTCAGTCGAGCTTGATGGCAAAGGTCTTGACGATTCCAGCGTTGCGCTCGTATTCCTGCCGCAGTTCGCTTTCCGCTTGCGCGAGCGACCGCGGCGGCATCGGCTCGAAGCCGGCGTTGGCGAGCCGCTCGCGCACCGCCGGATTCGCGGCGACCTTTTCCAATGTCTGGTGGATCTTCTCGGTCAGCGCCGCGGGGGTCTTGGACGAGGCGATCACGCCGGTCCAATTGCCGAAGTTCACATCGGGATAGCCGAGTTCGGCGAAGGTGGGCACACCGGGAAACTCCGGCATGCGGGCCGGCGTCGCGACGGCCAGCAGGCGGACTTTTCCGGCGGCGATCAGGGGTTTGGAAGTCACCGCACCGTCGAACATGAGCGGCACCTGGCCGCCCATCACCTGCGCCAGCGCCGGCGCCGAGCCCGGGTAAGGGACGTGCTGCATGTCCAGGCCCGCCGCCTTGTTCAGGATCGCGCCGGCGTACTGCGACGCCGTCCCCGCACTGTACGAAGCCACCGACACCTCGCCCGGATGGCTCTTCACGTAGGCGATGGCCTCCTTCGCATTCCTCGCCGGGAAGCGGGGCGAGCAGATGAAGAGCAGCGACGAGCGCGCCATGAGCGAGACCGGCTTCACGTCCGCGAGCGGGTCGAAGCCACCCTTGAGCACATGCGGCACCTCGGTGAGCACGTTGCTGGCAGTCACCATCAGCACCTGCCCATCGGCAGGCTGCGACAGCAGGTACTTGATGGCGATGGCGCCGCCCGCGCCGGGCTTGTTCTCGACCACCACCGGTTGGCCGGTGTCGCGCGAAAGCTGATCGCTCACGATGCGCGCCATCACGTCGATGGTGCCGCCGGGCGGCGCCGGCACGATCAGCTTGATCGGCTTGTCGGCGAAGGCGAAGGCCGGTGCGGGCGCCAGCACGGCGGCCAGCGCGGCGAGGACGGCGATACGGATCAGGCGCTTCATGGGCTTCTCCTGGTGCCGCTCAGGCGGCCTTGCGCAGGAAGCCCTGCTGGCCCCCGTTGCGATTGGGTGCGAAGCCGTTGGCCAGCAGCGTCTCTTCGACCGACTGGTAGAACACGCCGATCTTGCAGATGTCGCGCGCCTGCGCCGCCGTCGCGATCGGGCGGCCGAATTCCCTGGAGATGCGCACGAGCTGCTCGATCTGGCCGACGGTGCCGATCTTCGCGCTGCGCGACTGGTTCCACAGGTTGTCTTCGGTACCGCAACGCACGTGCAGCCCCATGGCAATGCCGATCATGTTGACCGGCAGCACATTGAGCACCGAACTCTCGACCGTCAGCATCGCACCGTCGGGAACGGCGCGCACGAAATTGGCGAGGTTGTAGATGTTGGGCGCGTCCATGCCGCCGCCGATGGCCACCCAGTTCATCACCAGCGGGCCCTTGTAGACGCCGCGGCGCATCAGCCGCTCGACCGATTCGAAGCTGTTGATGTTGTAGCACTGGAAGGCGCTCTGGATCCCGGCGGCCGAGAGACGGCGGATGTGCTCTTCGGCCCAGCCGGGCTGAGCCGGCACGGTCATTTCCTTGTAGGCGTTGAAGACCGCCGGGTCCTCCATCGACGTGCCCTGGATATCCCGGGCGTCGAACTGCTCGAGGATGTTCATCTGCGACGTGTTGATCGTCACCGTGACCTGATCGGGCTTCGGGTCCAGCTCCGCCAGCATGTGGCGCGTATCGTCGCTCAGCCACTTGGCGGCGGCACCGTCCGTCTCGGGAGCGAAGCTGATGGAGCCGCCCACCTGGATGATCATCTCCGGCACGCGGGCACGCACGCCGGCGATCAGCTCGTTGAACTTGGACAGCCGCTTGGAGCCCTTGCCGTCGAGTTCGCGCACATGCAGGTGCAGCACCGTGGCGCCGGCCTCATAACAGTCGACGGCCTTCTGCACCTGCTCTTCCATCGTCACGGCGATTTCGCCCGGGAAGTCGGAAGGCACCCACGACGGGGCGTAAGGCGCAGCGGTGATGACCAGTGGCTGCTGGTTTTCAGGAAACAGGTGACCGTCGAGAAAGTTCATTGCAAGACTCCGTGTGTGTGTATGAGTGCGTGTGCTTGAAAAGGCCCGGCCGAATCAGTTCGTCGCCGTGCCCACGATGCCTGCGCGTTCCATCTTGCGATGGCACGGCGGGTAATCCATGACTGCGTAATGCTGCGTGGCCCGGTTGTCCCAGATCGCCACGCTGTCGGGCTCCCAGCGCCAGCGAACCTGGTACTCGGGGATTGCCGCCTGGCTCAGCAGGTACTGCAGCAAGGACGACGAGCCCTGCACGAAGTCCTGCCCATAACGCACGTTCGCCGGCGTGTGGAAGTTCGTGAAATGCGTGGTGAAGCCGTTGACGAACAGCACCTTCTCGCCGGTCTCCGGGTGGGTTCGCACCACCGGGTGCTCGGCATCCGGAAACTGCGCCTTGAGCGCGAGGCGCTTCTCGATCGGCATGGCGGCGCCGAAGCTCGCCTCGATGCTGTGGCGCGCCCGCAAGGGAGCGATCAGCGTCTTGATGTGTTCGGGCAGCTTCTCGTAGGCCAGCGCCATGTTCGCCCACATCGTGTCGCCGCCCACGGGCGGGCACTCGACGCAGCGCAGCACGCATCCCATCGGCGGCTTCTCGCGCCAGGTAGCGTCGGTGTGCCAGCTGTTCTCGTAACGGTCGTTGGGTGCGTCGGGCGTCTTGTAGATGCGCACCAGGCCCGGATGCTCCGGATCGCTGCCCGCCACCGGATGGTCTTCGAGTTCGCCGAAGCGCCGGGCAAAGGCGACGTGCTCGGCGCGGCTGAAAGTCTGTCGGCGCAGGAACAGAACCTTGTGGCGCAGCAGCGCGGCCTTGACTTCGGCGAACAGGTCGTCGTCGCGCGCGGCATCGGCGAGGCTGAGACCCTTGATCTCTGCGCCCAGGGCGCATGTCAGCGCTTCGATCTTCATGGTTTTGTCTCCTTCTTTTCGAAGTGGCCTGCCGAGTCTTGCGGGTCGCCCCGTGGCACTTCGACGGTGACTGAACTTTAGGAGTCCGCCCTTTTCCCTGCTTTGCATTTGGCGTCATGCGCTTGACATTTGGTGCCAGAATTCCCGGCAGCTTTGAAAGGTTTGGCGATGGCGGCCCTGGTGCGCGCGGCGGCGCTGACGAACTTCTCCGAGGTCGCGCAAGAGCTCGGCCTCGACCCGCGCGCGGCATTGCGCAGCGCCGGCATTCGCGCGGAGCTGACCCGCCAGCCGGACCAGCTGATCGACGCCGACCGGGTCGCCAGGCTGTTCGAGAACGCGGCGCGCGACGCGCGATGCGAGTCCTTCGGCTTGCGCATGGCGGCGCGGCGGCAGCTGTCCAACTTCGGCGTCGTCAGCCTGCTGCTCATGCACCAGCCGACCCTGCGGCAGGTGCTCACCACGCTGATCGAGCACCTGCACCTGCTCAATGAAAAGCTGGCCATCGAAGTCGAGGACGTGGGCGATCTGGTGATCCTGCGCGAGGAATTGGCGATCGAGGTTCCCGCACGCCAATCCATCGAACTGGCCATCGGTGTGCTCTACCGCATGGGCCAGGCGCTGCTGCGCGAACGGTGGCTGCCCAGGCGCGTAGGGTTCACGCACGCGCCGCCGACGGACCCTTCCTTCCATCGCAGCTTCTTCGGGTGCCCCGTCGATTTCGATGCGGGCTACAACGGCCTGGTGTTTCGCGCCGTCGATCTTGACGTGGCCAACCCAACGGCCGACCCGGTGCTGGCCGACTACGCGCGCAAGATGATCTCCACCCTGCCCGGCGACCGCCAACGCTCCATCGACCAGGAAGTCCGCAAAGCCATCTACCTCATGCTGCCGACCGGCCGCGCCACCTGCAAATCCGTCGCATCCGGCCTGGGGATGAGCATGCGCACCCTGCAACGCGAGCTCGGCGCGAACGCCCTCACCTTCAAGGCGCTGATCAACGAGGTGCGGCAGGAACTCGCGCGCCGCTACCTCGCGAACACGCACCACAGCCTGGGCGAAGTCGCCGCGATGCTGGGCTACAGCACGCACAGCGCGTTCACGCGCTGGTTCGGTGGGGAGTTCGGGTGTTCTCCGGATTCATGGCGCAGTCGGTCGGCGGATCGACCCGTGCGCAGAGCCGGGCACTCGCGCGCGCGGGCGGTGCGGCGGTAAGGATGACGATGCTGCCGCAAAGAGCGCTTCGGTGAGACGCCGTCGCGCGTATCCAGCGTCTGGCGGACACGCGCCCAGGGCCGGCCGCCAACAACTCAGCGTGAGAGCTTCGCAAACGTCCAGTTCGGACGCGAAGCGGTCGTTTGCCGAGAAATTGCAGATGACTTTCGTGGCGCCGCGAGCGGTCATTCGACAAGAGGCTTGGAATGGTCGCTTCGCAGCGGTTGCAGACACTGCCGCCGCCGACCGTAGACTTCCGCTTCCGGCCACAAGCAGCCGGTCGGCACAGTGCCATGATTGGCCTACACGCCATGGCCACAATCCGCACCTGGAGCTTTCATGCCTGTTTCTAAGTACCCTGTGCCGCGATTGGCGGCGCAGATCGCGAGCGACTGGTCGGAAGAGCTTGGAGCTCGCTTAGGCTGCCCCGCCGTCGAAGTGCGCGAGCGCTCCGACGCGGTCATGAGATTTCCCTTGGAGACGGTTCGCATGGAGTTGATGGACGGTTCCGTGGTGGAGTTCAGGTGTGCGTTCTACATCGTGAGCGATACAAGGAAAGCGGTTGCCGTGTTTACGGAACACTGCGGCCATCACGTTTTCCCGTATCACGAGGCCAAGGTCTTCATAGACGGCCGACTCGTTTATGAGCAATAGCCGTGGCGAAGCTATGCCGGCATCTGGCCATCAGCAGACTTTCACCATGACAACCCGGCTTCGCCTTGGAATCGCATTAGTCGTTGCGGCAGTGCTCGTATGTGGCGCCGCTCGGGTGTGGAGCGAGGTGTCGATAGACAAGTGCTTAGATCGGGGAGGCGCTTGGGATCACGAGAAATCGCAATGCGTGGTGGCGTCGCGGTAGTCACGGGCAGGAAGCGGCCACAAGCTGTCTTTCATTCTCTCGGCCTAATTTGAACCCGCGCGCATGAAAATTCCTACTTCCCGCTCAATGCTCGCTCTAGCTGCGATCATCATCGTAGGGGTGGCGGGCCTCATCAAGGGCCACAGCTTGGGCTGGATTGGTGCGCGGATTGAAAATCGGTGCCAAGAGTTTTGCCTGGCCCGGGAAAAGCGTGGCCAGATGTCGCCGGTCTTTCCGAAGTCCGTCACTGGCGGTCGCGACGGGCCTGCCGAATGTGTTTGTAGATAGTCGTCTTGCGGCCACAAGGAGACACGCAAAGTGCAGCTTGCTACGATTGGTCAGCAAAGGAGCCATCGTGCGCTTCGCGCTACTCGGGCATCGCATTGCACATGAGCCTGCCTGCCCCGTCGCAATGCTCCTTGAGCCAGTCCAATGGCTCGTCCAGCAAGGTTTCGCCAAAGACGAGGTCGTTCTCCCACTCCGACGAATGCGACTTCGCATTTCGCGCCACGGTCATCTTTCCGCTAAAGGGGCCACCAACAAAGTGATTTCGGGAAAGGCGCCCGCGATGGAGCAGGAAGTCCCGCAACTCGTAGAGCATGCTCGCCGCCTTCTTGTCAAAGGAATCGCCCAAGAACTCGCCTAGGCGATGGGTCCGACTGGCACCAAGCACCCGCTCGATCATCTGGTCTCGTGGCTGCTTGAGCGCCTTGCGAAATGGGCTGGGCACCGATGGGAAAACTGCCAACAGATAGGCGGCGAAAAGGACGTTCTCCGCAGCGGCGGTCGCGTTGGCGACGGTATCAAATAGCGTCGCGTCCTGCTCGAAATGAGTGTCAGACGGCACATCGGTGCCGCCGTCGAACAACATTCTGAAATCGCTGGCATGCCGCGCGGTGGACTTCAACCGCACACCTGCGCCATTCCATGAAGAGCCAAACAGGAGGTAATGGTCGCGGTGGTCCGGCATCATCAGTTTGGAAGAACGCATTGTCACCGCGTCATGCACAGTGACATCGACGAGGGGTCCAAGGTCTACCGCCAAGGCCGCAGAAATGCCACGTCGACTAGTCATTGCACCCTCTCGATGGTTCGTGGCTAGTCTTTTGCGTCGGCAACGATAGTCGAACCCGCGACACGCTGAAATGGCGACCGTCCGGCGGAAAGGCCGCGTACCGCCGGGAGCAATGTCTGGAAAGGGCCCTGAGCTGCCGTTCGGCTGGCGGCATCCAACGTCCGTTTCGCAGCGGTTGCAGACACTGAAGCGCCCACCCTAGACTTCCGCATTCGGCAGGAACAGGTCGTTCGTAGTGCAGGTCGAATGTCCATCAGGCTGACGGGGGTTCTTCACGCCTCTTCATGCCGATGTCAGTTCCGATCGAATGCCGCCGTCGAGGGAGTCGTATCCTTCCCTCCATGCACATTCAATTGGGCCGCACCTTCCGGGAATTGCTGATCAAGGACCCGGCCGACGACACACAAGCCCTCTACTCAGGCAGCGCGATCCTGCATCTGCCGGTGCTCCTGGAGGAGCTCCGGGTAGTCATCCTGTCAGAAGGAGGCTCGGGCAAGACCGAAGAGATCCAGCAAGCGAGCCGCCAGCTACGGGAGCAGGGCAAGGCGGCCTTCTTCATGCGCCTCGAGCACGTGGCACACGATTTCGACTCCGCCTTCGTTGAGGGTGATTTTGCAGAGTTTGAGAAATGGCTGGCGTCGCCGGAACCTGGCTGGATGCTGCTCGACTCTGTTGACGAGTCGCGGCTCCGCTCGGCGCTGGACTTCGAACTGGCCATCCGGAAGGTCGCAGCCCGTATCTCCAAGGCGAAGCAGCGCACGCACCTGCTTATCACGGGGCGGGCGGCGGCTTGGCGCCCGAAATCCGACCTGGATCTCTGCAACAGCCTGTTCCCGGTTGCCAACGAGGTCACGGCAGGCCATGAGGACGCTGAGGGCGGTCAAACCACCGAACGGACGAAGCCCGACAAGTCCCCCTTCAAGATCGTCACTCTGCAGGATCTGTCGCCTGAGCAGATCGAGATCTTCGCGGGCGCGAAAGGCATCGCGGACACGAAGAAGTTCCTGGATGACATCGACCGGGCCGACGCGTGGTCCTTCACGGTCCGGCCCCAGGATCTGATCGAGGTGACTGAGTACTGGCAGGACAATGGCCGGATCGGTTCGCGGCTCGAGCTTATGCAAAACAGCGTCAAGCGCCGACTCCAGGAGACCAGCCAGGATCGGATCGAGGCACGGGCGCTGTCGGATGACCAGGCGCTGGAAGGCGCCCAACTCATCGCCGGCGCCATGATGCTGACCCAGGTTCAAAACATCCGCGTGCCCGATGCCGGCAAGGGCGTGCAGGGCCTGGACGTGCGAGACCTGTTCAAGGGCTGGCAGCCCGCCGATCTGGGGGCGCTATTGCAACGACCGTTGTTCGGCCAGGACATCTACAGCACGGTGCGCTTCCACCACCGGTCGGTGAAGGAATACCTTGCGGCGCAGTGGTTCCTGAAGCTGCTCGGCCAAGAAGTCTCGCGCCGCAAGGTCGAAGAGTTGTTCTTCCGGGACCAATACGGTCTCGAGGTCGTGGTGCCATCGCTGCGGCCATTGCTGCCCTGGATGTCCATGGGTGACAGCCGGATTCTTGAGAAGGTGCGCCGCCTAGCGCCGGAGATCGTCTTCGAGGGCGGTGACCCGGTGCAACTGCCCGTCGACGTCCGACGCGAGATCCTCGAGCAAGTTTGCAAGCAACTCTCCAGCGGTGCATCCCGACGCTCCATGGCCGACTTCGCTGCCATCCAGCGTTTCGCCGCGCCCGATCTGATCGCCACGGTGCGCCGCCTGGCTAAGAAACACGCCGACAACGACGACATCGCCTCGTTCCTGATGCGCATGGTCTGGCAGGGGCGTCTGGCCGACGCGCTGCCAGAGGTGATGAGCGTGGCGCGCTCGCCGACGGCAGGGCAGTACGCCCGGATCGCCGCGTTCCGGGCTGTTGCCGAATTGGGCACGCCGAAGGACATGGTCTCGATCCGGAACGCATTCGCGAATGAGGGCGACCAGCTGAACCGCAAATGCATGGCGGAGTTGGTCAGCCACATCACGAGGCCCGACGCGCAAACACTGGCGTGGCTCCTGGAATGCATCCCGCAGCTTGTCGAGTACGACCAATACGAGGGCACGGGCCTGTCCGAACAGCTGTCGGAGTTTTTCGAGCGCGCCGACATTGCCATAGTTGCCAGCGCCATCGTTCCGCTGCAAGCGTTGCTGGCGAAGCAGCCCGTCATCGAGCGTTCCTACTGCGAGATCTCCAAGCGCTACCAGTGGCTGCGGCAGTGCGCCGGCGTGGCCGTGCGACGCCTGATCAACGCGCGTGATCCCGCGGCGCTGACGCGAAGCGCGCTCTCGGTGCTTCACGTGCTGCCGATGGACGGGCATTACAACATTCGGGCCTTCGACGTGAAGAAGCTCGGCCTGGCCGAGCTCGTCCAGCGGTGGCCGGAGTTGAACTGGGCGCTGTTCTGGCACGTCATCGCGCAGGTGCGTAAGACCAAGCAGAAGAAGGGCGAGCGTGTTGTCGATGCCTGGATGGCGCTGGCGGTTCAGACCTACGTTCACTTCGAATTACATCATTTCGACGAAGCCGTGCGGACCGTTACTCAACGACTGCTGGCCGACGACAGAGAAGTGGGGCTGACACTGGCCCACCGGCTCTACCTTCAGACGGACAAGCAGAATGAACGCCTCGCGCAATTGAAGGCGGCAGTCGCTGCAGACGCGACGCTCAAGGCGCGCTTGGCAGGCTTGCTGAAGCCGCCCAGGAGAGATACCGCTTGGAAGCGCATGGAGCTCGAGAACAGGCGCTGGAGCCGCAAGGCCGAGGCCCACAGAGCGAGGTTGGAAAAGGCACGGTTGGAAGCCCCCGCAAAGCTTGAGGCACAGCTGGAGTCGCTGCGCGACTCAGGCTTCAAGAATCCGGCAGACGTGTCCACATCGCAGTACTACCTGTACGACCGGATGCGGAACTTGGATGGGAACAAGAGCTCACGGTGGAGCATCGGGAACTGGCGAGACCTGGAGCCTGAGTTCGGGCCCAGGACGCCTCGTGCGTTCCGTGATGGCATGGTCAGCTTCTGGCGCCGATACACGCCAAAGCTGGCCTCTGAAGGCGCCGTGCAAGGCACCACGCCGCTCGCTGATCTCTTTGGCCTGGCTGGCCTGACCATCGAAGCTGCGGAAGATCCGGCGCTCCCATGGCGGCTGACCGCCGCTGAAGCTGCGGTGGCGTTCCGCTACGCGATGCAGGAACTCAACGGGTTCCCACCCTGGTTCGCGGCGCTGTCGTCTGCCCATCCTGACGTCGTGAAGTCGATGGCGCTAACCGAGGTCGCCTTCGAGTTGCAAAGTGACGAAGAGGGCGCGCCCAGCCAGTACCTCATCTACGACCTGAGCAGGGTCGGTGATTGGCTCTGGGACAGTATCGCCCCCGACATCCTCAAGCTGCTGCGCACCCATCCGCCGAAGGGCATCGCGCGCCTCCAGCACATGGTAGACATCGTCCTTGCATCCAACCTGCCCGACGCGTCGCTCGCCGCGCTCGCTGCTGAGAAGCTGGCGGCCGGCGGCGACCCGAGCCAGGTGGCGCTCTGGGCCGCCGTGTGGACGGGCGTTGATCCCGGTGCGGCCATCGACGCGTTAGAGGACCATCTTGCGGCCCTTGATGAATCGAAAAAGCGCACCGTCTTCATGATGACCTACGTCACCTACCTGCTCGGTAGACAGCACATGGAATCGCGAGTGCGCAAGGCCTTCCGGACACCCTCGGTGTTGATGCGGCTGTACATCCTCGTCCATGAGCACGTCCGGTCCAGTGAGGACATTGCGCGCGCAAACAAAGGCGCCTACTCACCCGGCCTGCGCGACAACGCCCAAGACGCACGTGAACGGCTGGTGAACATCCTGGGTGAGATTCCGGGCCGCGATGCGTACCTAGGCCTCAAGGAAATCGCCGAACGCCACCCGGAACCGAACGTGCGCCCTTGGTTCATGCTCCGAGCCCGGTCCAAGGCCGAGGTGGACAGCGAGCGTCCGCTATGGACTGCCATGCAGGTCAGCGAATTCGATACCGAGTACGAACGCATGCCGGCCAACCACCGCGAGCTCTTTGACTTGGCTGTGTTGCGTTTGCTTGACTATAAGCATCACTTGGAGGACGGCAACGACAGCACTGCCAGCGTGGTGATCAAGGCCGAACGAGAGACCGTCCTCCGAAACCTGATCGGCGCGTGGTGCAACGACCGTGCGCGCGGCCGATACGTGATTCCGCAAGAGTTAGAGCTGCCTGATGCGAAGAGGCCCGACCTCTGGTGGACCTGCACTGCTTTCAGCGGCCCGGTGCCGACAGAACTGAAGATCGCCGACAACTGGTCAGGCTCCGAGCTCTTCGAGCGACTCGAAAATCAACTCGCCGGCGACTACCTGCGTGACCGTGCGTCCGTCCGTGGAATCTACCTTTTGGTCTGGCGCGGCGTGCAGAGGCGCTGGCAGCTACCGAATAAGAAGTGGATCAACTTCCCCGGGCTTGTGCAGGCCCTCCAGGACCATTGGGCATCGGTTACCAGTGCGCACTCCTGCGTCGAAGAAATCAAGGTCATCGGCATTGACCTTACCAAGCGTGCGATCGCCCCGGCTCCAGCCAAGAAGGCTCCGCCAAAGAAGGTGCTGACCAAAAAGGCGTCGGCGAAGAAAACGCTGACCAAGTAGCCAGGTAACGCAATCCACCTCAACGGTGAATTTCGGGACAAGTGAAATCTATTGGCAGCTGAGGTCAAGCGCGATGATCCGACGCTAGAAGGTGCGCTACCCTTGTCTGCGGCAAGCTTGGTTAGACGCTGGGAGAACAGGCCGTTTAGTTGTCATTGCGCTAGCCCGCGCGAAAGTCAGCTTTGGGCGGCGTTCGCAACGCTCGGGCGTCCCGGCTCAAGGACCGCTACCAGTCTGGAGCAGGCGTAGGCCTCCCAACGTTGAACGACAGCTTCTGGCCCGAAATGCGCGCCGCTGGTTGCCAAGGCCCGAATGGCTATCCGGCTACTCGTAACCTCGCCCCCGCGCCATCAAATCCGGCGTCCCGATCAGCCCGTTAAGCCCATCGAAATCCAGCATCCGGTCCCGCCACGGCTGCGTGGTGCGGTGCGCGTGCAGCGACGCGTAGTAGCCCTGCAGCGTGTGCGCCACCGCGCGCGCTGTGCCGCCCGGAAAGATCGCGATGCGAAAGCCGTGCGCTTGCAGCGCATCGGCATCCTGGATCGGCGTCTTGCCGCCTTCGACCATGTTGGCCAGGAGCGGAATGCGGTCGGCGAAGCGGCGGCAGGCCTGGTCCATCTGCTCCGGCGAGCGCAGCGCTTCGATGAACAGCGCGTCGACGCCCGTTTCGAGATAGGCCTCGGCGCGATCGAGTGCCGCGTCGATGCCTTCGACGGCCAGCGCGTCGGTGCGCGCGAGGATCAGCGTGTCGCGCGATTCGCGCGCGTCGAGTGCGGCGCGCAGCTTGCCGACCATCTCGCGTGTCGGCACCACCGTTTTGCCGTCGAGGTGACCGCATCGCTTGGGAAAGCCCTGGTCCTCGATCTGGATCATGGCCGCGCCCGCGCGTTCGAAGCCGCGCACGGTGCGCTGCGTGTTGAGCGCGTTGCCGAAGCCGGTGTCGGCGTCGACGATCACCGGCACGCGCACGCGCTCGGTGATGTTCGACAAGGTCTCGCAGACCTCGGTGAAGGTGGTCAGCCCGACGTCGGAGCGGCCCAGCCGCGTGTACGCGATCGACGCGCCCGACAGGTAGAGCGCCTCGAAGCCCGCCTGCTCGGCGACGAGCGCGCTCAGCGCGTCGTAGACACCGGGCGCGAGCACGATCGTGGGCTGTGCGAGCCGCTCGCGAAATGTGGGTGGGGTCATGGATTTTCCTTTGCTGATTCGATGAACGCCGCTGCGGTGCGCGCGGCAAGATAGCCGCCTGCCACGGCGCTGAGCAGGCCATTGCCCGACAGATAGCCCCACACCGCGTCGCCCGACACGCCGCCTGCGGCACCGCCGGCGGCCAGCAGATTCGCAAAGGCCGATCCGTCTGCGCGCAGCACGCGCATGTCCCCCGCCACATCGAGGCCGCCCTGCGTGTGGAACAGCGCGCCCGTCACCTTGACCGCGAAGTACGGCGACTCGAGTGCGCGCCGAAACACCCGGCCGTCGCTCGCGGGCGCCGCAGACCCCATCGAGTCGAGCGTGGCCTGCAACGTTGCCGGATCGCAGCCGATGGAGGCCGCCAGTTCGGCCACGCCTTCGCAACGACGCAGCGCGCCGGCCGCCTCGGCCTCGCGAAAATCCGGAAAGCCGCGAGCCAGCGCGAGCAGCGGCTCGTCGAAGACGTTCCATGCGACGCCGCCCGGCTGCGCCAGCACGTGCACGGCGGCTTCCGAATAGCCGAGCGTCTCGTCGTGAAAACGACGGCCTTCGCGGTTGATCTGCACGCCGCCTTCCATCATCACCGCCCAGCTCATCAGCGCACCCTGCGGCGTGACCCACGAGCCGTGGCCCTGGTAGCCGCCCAGGTCGCGCAGACGCGCACCCAGCGCTTCGCCCCACAGAATGGCGCTGCCGTCGTTGCCGACGTGTCCGCCGAAGGCCGCGTGCGCCATCTCCGGGAGCAGCGAGCGCACCATGCCCGCATTGCCGCCGAAGCCATTGCAGGCGAGCACCAGCACGTCGCAGCCGAGCAGTTCTTCGCGGCCGTCGGGACGCCGGTAGCCGATGCCGAGCGCCCGATCGGCGTCGTCCATCCAGAGGCTGTCGACCTCCGCCCGCGTCACCACCGGAATGCCCGCCGATTCGACGGCCGCGAGCAAGGCCGCCATGAGCGCCGCGCCCGACTTGGGCGCGAGCGCGTGCATCCGGTGCCGGCTGTGGCCGGGGTAGAGAAAGTCGTCCAAGACGATCCACTCGATGCCATGGCGCGCTTCCAACGCGTCCACGGCCGGGCCGACCGCGCCTGCGTAGGCGCGAGCCAGCTCGGCCGCTGCGCGCCCGTGCGCCTTGGCCTGGATGTCCGTCAGAAAGCGCTCGGCACTGTCGTCGTCGATGCCCTGCGCACGCTGTGCGCGCGTGCCCGGCGCGGGCACGAATCCGGAAGACAACGCGGTCGAGCCCGCGGGCACCGCGTCTCTTTCGAGCAGCACGCAATCGACGCCGGCGTCATGCAGCATCAGCGCGGTGGTCAGCCCGCAGGCACCCGCGCCGACGATCGCCACGCTCACATGGGTTTCGGCATCGATGCGCGGTGCGCGCCGGATGTGGCGCACGGGCGATGCGGTGCCTGCACCGGCGACCACGCTCACGCCGGCACGCCCACCGACACCCACATCGACACCACCACCGCTGACGACACCGCCACTCACCGCAGCGCCGCGATAAAACTCGCGCCGTCCGTCACTTCGGCCACGTTGCGCATGTCGGCCAGCGCCGTCCGGTGGCGCTCTTCGCCGAAGGCCGCACAGCCGTCTTCCAGCACCAGCGTGCGGTAGTCGCGCATGTGCGCGTCGCGCACGGTGCTGGCCACGCCGCCGTTGGTGACGATGCCGCAGACCGCGACGGTGTCGATGCCCGCGCGGCGCAGCACCCAGTCGAGCTGGGTGTTGAAGAAAGCCGAGTACGCGACCTTGCTGACCACCACGTCGATCAGGCCCTGCAATGCATCGACGTTGGCCTGGCCCCAGCTGCCGGGTGCGAAGTCGCCTTTGGCGAGATAGGGGCGCAGCGCCTTGAGGTGCGGCGAGACCATCGGCTGGCCGGCGGCGTCGGGCCACAAGGTGAACTGGCTCGCAGCGACCATGCCACCGGCGGCCTTGAGCGCGCGGGCCACCGTCGCGACGCGTTCGGGGAGCAGCAGGGCCGGCGGGTTGGTGTCGCCGCCGCGGGCGTAGGCGCCTTTCGGGTCTAGGAAGTCGTTTTGCAGGTCGATGATGATCAGCGCGGTGGTGCGGGGGGTGATCGGGTCTGTGGTCTGCATGTGTGGGGGCCTTTCAGAATCGGGCGCTGAGGTTCGGGGCGCGTGCCGAGGGCGGCGGGTGTTCCCCTCCGCTCATGTCCCCCGCCTTCGGCTCCTCCTTTACTTCGCTGCGGGGAACACCCACCACCCTCGGCACGGGACGCGATTGGGGTGTGCCCTCAGATACCAGCGCCCTCGGCACGGGATGCGATCGTGGTCGCAATGGCGGTCGATCACCACCGCCGTGACGGATCGCGCCGACGGGGTGCTCTGCGCAGCGAAATAAAGGAGGAGGCCCGGCCCTAGGCCGGCCGGGGGACATTCGCGGAGCAGAGCA
>JAHJOG010000048.1 GCA_018820395.1 Gammaproteobacteria bacterium
AGGCGGCGACGGTGGCCGCCGGGCCACGCTCCAAGCCGCGCTGAGCCACGCCTACGGCTGGGCCGGGCTCCTCAACGAGGCGCTCGATGCCAACGACAAGGCGCTCGAGGACGTCGCCGCCATCGGCTCCTTCGACCAGCAGTTCCTCGGATACAGCGTGGAGCACTGGGCGCTCAGCCTGCGCGGGCGCATCCTGGCGCGGCTCGGGCGCTTCGCAGAGGCCGAACTGTGCTTCGACAGCATGCTGTCGTTCGAGAGGAAATCGGTCGACCCGACGGTGCAGTTCATCGCGCACGTCGGCTACCTCGACATGGCCTGGGCCTACCGTCAACCTGCGCTGGCCCAACGCCATGCGGCGCGCATCTCGGACATCGCCGAGCGCCACCCCAACGCCTACCTGCGCGTGTTCTCGCTGGCCTGCCAGGGCATCGCCCGGACGATCGAGGAAGATTTCGCCGCGGCCATCGACCCCTTCGTGCAGAGCCTCGCACTGCTGCGCGAGTCGAAGGCGGCGATGGAGTTCGAACCCGAGCTGGTGGCGAGCCTCGCGGAATGCCGGCTGCGCACCGGGCGCCATGCCGAAGCCGTCGCCGTCGCGCGCGAAGCGATCGCGCTGGCGCGCTCGCGCGGCTCGCGCTTGCCAGAATTCCGCGCGCTGGTGATCTATGGCGTCGCGACCCTCGCCATGCACCCGGGCGACGCCGAAACCATGGACGCGATGCAGGCGCTCGACGACGCCGAGCGGCTCCTGGCGCTGACCGGTGCCGTCATCTACGCGCCGATGCTGGCGCAGGCGCGCGAGCAGGCGAGGGCGCTGAAGCTATGAGGGCGGCGCACGCCGGCGCGCCAGCAGCGTGCTTTCGCGCAGGCCGTAGCCGCGGATGAGTTCGACCTCGCACCCGAATGCGCGCTCGCAATGCGCGGCCCATCGCTCGGCCGGCACACGGTAGAGCGGCTGGAACTGCGGGCTGCCGGACCCCGGTGCCGGGTCGAGAAAATTCACCGCGAAGCCGAAGGCGCTGTGGGCCGCCATGTCCGACAGGGTGGCCGCGACGAACTCTTCCCAGGCCGCCTCAGGCTGGTCGACGTTGACGTTGAAGACACCGCTCGCCACCGACCAGTCGACGTCCGGACAGGGCGCGGGTGCGACGTCGAAGCGCGTGTCGGGCCGGGCGCGCCACCGCCTTCGCGCGCGGCGGATCATCTCGGGCGAAAGGTCGGAGCCGACGTAGTGCAGCACCGCATCGGGATGCCGGTCGGCCAGGTGATCGAGCAGCGCGCCGTAGCCGCAGCCCACGTCGTGCAGCGACACCGGCTGCGTGAAGTCGATGCCCTTCAGCAACTGCACGAAGCGCAGCATCTGGCTCGGTGCCGAATGCCAGTCCACCCCGAGCGGCGTGGCGCCGAAGCGCCGCACCCGTTCGGTGTAGTAGGCGGCGATGCTGGCGTGGACCGGGCCGAGGCTCACCGGGCCGGTTTGGGCTTCTTCTTGGGGCTCTTGCCGGCGGGCGGCTTCGCTTTGGGCCCTTTGGGCCCTTTGGGATCGGGCCCAGCACCGAATTTTTCGTCGCGCGGTTTCATCGGGATCGACACGGTCAGGTACTCCTGGCTCATGTAGGGCACCGGCCGGCCCGTATCGATGTATACGCGGCGCCCCAGCACCTTGTCGCCAGAGTAGTGCGCCTTGAAGTACACCGGGAGCGGCGCCTTCGCCTTCAGATGCGCAATGAGCGCGTCGACGATCGCGGCGCCGCCCTTGGGGCCGACGTTGGAATCGTAGCTGTCGAGGTCGCGCAGCAGCCGATACCACTTTCTCTTCACGGAGGGGCTCATCAGGCCGCCTGCGCCCAGCACGCGCAGGCTCTCCACCAGCGGCCGCCCCGGCTTGAAGATGCCGAACTCCTGTTGAATCGCACGGACCTCGTCGATGCCGTTCAGGAACGGCTCGTCGCCATAGTCGCCTTCGAGCCGCGGGTCGGGCTCGTACTTGCCGAAGATGAGATTGAGCATCTCCAGCAGACTGCCGATGTACAGATCGTCCGGCCCCAGAAATAGACCCATGGCGGCTCCTCCAGTGTTTATGTACTGTTGTGCACGAATCGTGCGCGATGAGCATACGTTCGGCAGGCGCAACAAGCAAGCCAACATGGGCCCGCACCGTGTCGGGTCGTCTCCCTCATCCGATGGAGGCCGCGCAGGCCGCGAAGCGACGCGACGCGACGCGATGACGTTCAGAGCGCGATGCGCTTCGTGACCGGAAAGCCGAGCTGCCCGTTGTGGCCGAACATGTAGCCGTTGGTGCGCAGCGGGTCGCCGGTGACCACCAGCATGATGTGCTCCGGCGACCAGACGATCGGCACGCGGCGCTCGGGGTCGGACGATGCGGCATAGAGCTCGGCAGGAATGCTCCCCTTCTGCGCTTCTTCCTGCAGGTTCCAGATCGGCTTGTGCGTCCAGTCGCGCAGGAGCCGCTCGAATTCCCAGGCGGGGATGCGGGCCTGCTCGAAGAGAAACTGGCGCACGTCGGCCCGCGACCAGCCCGCCGCCGCGATGGTCTCGGCAATGATCGGCGTGATCAGCGCCAGCGGCCGCAGCTTGCCCCAGCCGATGCCGACGCTGAACATGATCTGCCAGAAGGTCTGCTTGACCAGCCCGTCGGCCAGGTAGGGCAACAGCTCCTCCGGCGTGCTGCCCGACATCGACGACGCCATGCCGCCGCCGGTGTAGCGCGCGATCGTGACGGTGCTGTCGCCGCGTGCGAAGCCTCGCTCCACCCCGAAAGGCGTCCAGCCCAGCGCCTCGACCGCGTCGGCGTTCTCGGCGATGGCGACGCGCCAGGTGTTGCCGAAGGTGGCCTTGTCGGTTTTGTGCGGAAGGAAGCCCGCCACGTTGCGCAGATACAGCCGCCAGAAGCGGCCGACCGTGGTGTTCGCCTGGAAGCCGTCGCGCATCACGCCTTGCGTGTGGTTGAAGCCGAGTGCCTTGACCACCGGCCCGTCGAGCACGATAAGCGTTTCGCCGCCCGGCGTGTTGCCGCTGTGCTCTACACCGTAGTCCGGGTCGGCCATCGCCTCCACGAGCGCCAGCAGCACCGGCATGTACTCGGGGCGGCAGCCGGCCATCACGCCGTTCACCGCGACGTTCCACACCGTCGCGGCGCGGTTGTCGGGCAGGAGCACGCCCAGCATCTCGTCGGGGCTTCGCGGTGTGTGCGCGAGAAAAGCCTGGATGCGCTCGAGCGTTGGCGGAACGATGGGCAGCGTGTCGCTCCATTCGCGTTCCATGAAATGTTGGTGGAGCGCGCCCCATCCGCCGCGAAACACGACGTCTCGGGGGCCCGGCTCCGCGTCCGCGGCGGCAGCGCTGGCGATGCGGCCGGTCAGGTTGTCGATGATCTGCGGCAGCGTCACGTTCCGCACGTTGTCATGCAGTTCGTCGAGCGTCTGCACGGCCGGGTGCCCCGGCAGCGTCGCCCACGGAAGATCGGCATAGCCCAGGCCGACGCGCGTGGCCTTCGCCTGGCCGATGAAGCCGGTCGATACGAGCGATGACGACGGAATGCCCGCCGCCTCGCACGCCGCACTCGCCCGCAACACGGCGGGCGTGCAGCTCCCTCAGGCCGCGACCGCCGTGACGACGGCGTCGACGCCGAGCGTTCGAAGCCGCTCGGGCAGGGCGGCCACCACCGCACGTTCGTCGCTGCCGTGGATGTTGCCGATGTCGCGCCAGCCGACGAAGCCGATGCCGGCGAAGCGAGCGCGCAGCCCTTCTTCGACGGTGTCGAAGATGCGGTCGCCGCGAAACAGATAGTCCCAGAGGAAGGCGACGCGCTTGCCTTCGAGGCTCGCCAGGCGCGGGGCCAGCGCTTTCGGCGCCACCTGGCGCGCGCCGCGCGGCCAATACGCTTCGAAGAAGCCTTCGTTGTCGGCTGAATCCATTGATCGTTCTCCGCAGGGGGCGAGCCGGGGTGGCTGCATAAGACGGATGCTGGGTGCGCACGCAGATCGCGTCAACGCGCGAAGGCCGAACACTGCATTCGCCAAAGGCGAAACCCGATGCGGTGTGAGAGCCCGTGTCGCAGCCTTTGGCAGCAAGAAATCAAAGGGTGTTTTCGCCAAAGCGAGGTTGGCGGCTGTGCGCGCGGTCCCTACGATTCGCTCGACTGGAAGGGAATCGCTCCCGGTGGAGCGGCCGGACTTCAAACCCGGAGTGGGTCGCTGACGATCCTGTGTGGGTTCGACTCCCACTCTCTTCCGCCAATTATCTGACGACCGACCGACGCGGACCTTCTTTCGAGCATGCTGAATTCGACAAGCCAGGCCCGGCGTGCCATTCCTGCGGTCGACACGCTCTTGCGCACCGCGGCTTTCGAGTCGCTCGTGCACGACTTCGGCCGGCCGCTGATCCTCGAATGCCTGCGCAAGCTGCTGGGCGAACAGCGCCGCCGCCTTGCCGCCGAGCGGATCGCCCTCGCGCCGGATGAAGACACGCTGGCCGACGAGTGCCGCGCGCGCCTCAGTCGCGCGGCGCGCCCCTCGCTCGGGCCGGTGTTCAACCTCACCGGGACGGTGCTGCACACCAACCTCGGCCGCGCGCTCTATCCCGCCGAGGCGGTCGCGGCGGCCACGCAGGCCATGGTGCGGCCGGTGAACCTCGAATACGACATCGACGGCGCAGGGCGAGGCGAGCGCGACAGCCATGTCGAAGAGCGGCTGCTGCGTCTCACCGGCGCCGAAGCTGCGGTGGTGGTGAACAACAACGCGGCCGCCGTCTACCTGGCGCTCAACACCGTGGCCGCCGGGCGCGAAGTGGTGGTGTCGCGCGGCGAGCTGGTCGAGATCGGCGGCGCTTTTCGCATTCCGGACATCATGGCCAGCTCGGGCTGCATCCTGCGCGAGATCGGCACCACCAACCGCACGCACCCGCGCGATGTCGAAGGCGCCATCGGCGAGCTGACCGGCGCGCTGATGAAAGTGCACACCAGCAACTACGAGATCCGCGGCTTCACGGCCGAAGTCGGCGCGGCCGAGATGGCGCGCATCGCGCACGCCCGCTCGCTGCCGCTGATCGAAGACCTGGGCTGCGGCATGCTGGTCGATCTCGAAGACTTCGGCCTGCCGCACGAGCCGACCCCGCGCGAGGCCATCGCTGCTGGCGCCGACCTGGTGACCTTCAGCGGCGACAAGCTCCTGGGTGGCCCGCAGTGCGGCGTGATCGTCGGCCGAAAAGACCTGGTGGCGCGCGTGCGCAAGAACCCGATGAAGCGCGCCCTGCGGCTCGACAAGGTCCGGCTGGCGGCGCTCGAAGCGGTGCTGGCGCTCTACGACGACCCCGGCCGGCTGGCGGCGCGCCTGCCCACGCTGCGGCTTCTCACGCGGGCCGAGCCCGAGATCGCGCAGCAGGCCACCCGTCTGTGCGCGGCCGTGCAGCAGGCGGTCGGCACGTCGATCGAGGTGCGCGTCGTGGCCTGTGCCAGCCAGATCGGCAGCGGCGCCTTGCCCGTCGACACGCTCGCGAGCGCAGGGCTGCGGCTGTCGGCCGTCGAACGGCGCGGCACCTCCATCGACGGCCTGGCCACCGCTTTCCGACGGCTGCCGGTGCCGGTGATCGGCCGCATCCGCGACGACGCGCTGTGGTTCGACCTGCGCTGCCTCGACGCGGCGCAGGAAGAGGAATTCGCCTCACAGCTGTCCGAGCTGCAATGGGCCGAGCTGCAGCCGGCCGAGCCGCAGCGCTCTCGGGGCGGCCCGTGATCGTCGCGACCGCCGGGCACATCGATCACGGCAAGACCACGCTGGTGAAGGCGCTCACGGGCGTCGACACCGACCGCCTGCCGCAAGAGAAGGCGCGCGGCATTTCGATCGACCTGGGCTTTGCCTACTGGCGCACGCCCGAAGGCGCGACGGTGGGCTTCGTCGACGTGCCGGGCCACGAGCGCTTCGTGCGCAACATGCTGGCCGGCGTCTGCGGCGTCGATTTCGCCATGCTGCTGGTCGCAGCCGACGACGGCGTGATGCCGCAGACCCGCGAGCACGCCAGCATCCTCGACCTCCTGGGCATCCGCCACGGCGTGGCCGTGATCACCAAGGCCGATCGCGCGGACGCGGCGCGCATCGATGCGGTCGCGCGCGAGACGCGCGAACTGCTCGCCGGCAGCTCGCTCGAAGGCGTGGACATCCTGCCGGTGTCGAGCGTCAGCGGCGAGGGCATCCCGCGGCTTCGCGACGTGCTGAGCGCGGCGGCCTCCACCATTCACCGCCGCGCCGCGCAGGGGCGCCGCGCGCGCTATGCCGTGGACCGCGCCTTCACCGTGCCCGGCAGCGGCACCGTGGTCACCGGCACCGTGTTCGACGGCACCGTGCGAACCGGCGACCGACTGGTGCTGTCGCCGAGCGGCCGCGAAGTGCGCGTGCGCGGCATCCAGGCGGACGGCGCGGCGACCGAGAGCGCGGCGGCCGGCGAACGCTGCGCGCTCAACCTGGCCCGGCTCGAACTCGCCGACGTGCAGCGCGGCGACTGGGTGATGAGCGCCGAACTCCACGCGCCGACGCGCAGGCTCGATGTCGTGCTGCGGGTGCTCGCGAGCGAGGCGCATGCGCTGCGCCACTGGACGCCGGTG
>JAHJOG010000049.1 GCA_018820395.1 Gammaproteobacteria bacterium
ATCTTCATCACCCAGGATGTCGGTCAGCACGGCAAAGCGGTTGGCGTCCTTGATCAGGCCCATGGCGATACCGGCCACGTGCGCCTTCATGGGCACGCCGGCGTCCATCATCGACAGGCAGCCGCCGCACACCGATGCCATCGACGAGGAGCCGTTCGACTCGGTGATCTCGCTCACCACACGGATCGTGTAGGGGAACTCGTCCTTGCTCGGCAGGCAGGCGACCAGCGCGCGTTTGGCCAGACGACCGTGGCCGACCTCGCGCCGCTTGGTCGATCCCATGCGGCCGACTTCGCCGGTGGCGAACGGGGGCATGTTGTAGTGGAAGAGGAAGCGATCTTCGTACTCGCCCATCAGAGCGTCGATGCGCTGCGCATCGCGCTCGGTGCCGAGCGTGGTGACCACCAGCGCCTGCGTCTCGCCGCGCGTGAAGAGGGCCGAGCCGTGCGTGCGGGGCAGCACGCTGTTGCGGATCTCGATGGGCCGCACGGTGCGGGTGTCGCGGCCATCGATGCGCGGCTCGCCTTCGAGAATCTGGCTGCGCACGATCTTGGCTTCGATCTCGAACATCAGGTCGCTGACCTTGCCTGCCTCGAAAGGCTCGCCGCTTTCCTTGAGCGAAGCCAGCACGCTGGCCGAAGCCTCGCGCAGGGCCTGGGTGCGTGCCTGCTTGCTGCGGATCTGATAGGCAGCGCGCAGCTTCTCTTCGGCCAGGCCCTTGACCTTGGCGATGAAGGCTTCGTCCTTGGGCGCAGGCTGCCAGTCCCACACGGGCTTGCCGGCATCGCGCACGAGTTCATGGATGGCGTTGATCGCGATGTTGGCCTGTTCGTGGCCAAACACGACGCCGCCGAGCATCACTTCTTCGCTGAGCTGGAGGGCTTCGGACTCGACCATCAGCACGGCCGCTTCGGTGCCCGCCACGATGAGGTCCATCTGCGAGTCCTTGCGCTCGGTTTGCCCGGGGTTCAGCACGTATTGGCCATTGATGTAGCCCACGCGTGCCGCGCCGATCGGGCCGCTGAACGGAATGCCGGACACCGAGAGCGCCGCGCTCACGCCGATCATGGCCGCGATGTCGGCGTCGACCTCGGGGTTGAGCGACAGGGTGTGGATCACCACGTGCACTTCGTTCAGGAAGCCTTCGGGGAACAGCGGGCGGATCGGCCGGTCGATCAGCCGCGACGTGAGCGTCTCGTGCTCGCTGGGCTTGGCTTCGCGCTTGAAGAAGCTGCCGGGGATCTTGCCGGCGGCGTAGGTCTTCTCGATGTAGTCGACGGTGAGCGGGAAGAAGTCCTGGCCGGGCTTCGCGGTCTTGGATGCAACGACCGTGGCCAGCACCACGGTGCCTTCGATGTCGACCAGCACAGCGCCGCCGGCCTGCCGCGCGATCTCGCCGGTTTCAAGAACGACGGTCTTGCCGCCCCACTGGAAGGTCTTGGTTACTTTGTTGAAGAGGCTCATGCTTGGCTCCTGTTTGACATGCGGATCGAACCGTGGAGTCCACGAATCCGCGGGGGATGGAGTGCGTCCCAGAACACGATGCCATTCCAGAGAAGCTCGATGCGAGACTTCGTTGGAATGACACAGCTTCGCTCTGTTCTCACGCTCCTGAATCGATTCGCGAAGTAAAAAACGCCTGAGCTAGCGGACTAACCCAGGCGTTTTCACATGCGATTCGGCTTACTTGCGCAGACCCAGCTTGGCGATCAGCGCGGTATAACGTTCTGCGTCCTTGGCCTTCAGATAGTCAAGGAGCTTGCGGCGGCGGCTCACCATGCGCAGCAGACCGCGACGACCGTGGTGGTCCTTCGCATGCGTCTTGAAGTGGGGGGTGAGTTCGTTGATGCGGGCGGTGAGAAGTGCCACCTGGACTTCGGGGCTGCCCGTGTCGTTGGCTGCGCGGGCGTTGTCCTTGACGACGTCCGCCTTGATGGAGGCTGCGATCATGTTGAGTGTGTGTCCTGTTCCGGGATGTTTGACTTGCGGTGTGCGCTGGAACTGCACGCACCGTGCGCCTTGCGGCATGGAGAACCGTCGATTATAGCCCGGAGCGCTGGACGCGGCGTCCGGCCGCGCAGCGCGCGTCGAGCCGCCCTGCTCCGGCCCCGCCGCACTCAAGCCGCCAGCCACTTCCTCAGGCGATCCACGCCCAGGACCAGGCGCTCGGGGTCTCTGGAGGCGAAGCACCAGCGCAGCCATCCCTGCGCCTCCGGGGCAAAGGCGTTTCCAGGCGCGATGCCCAGACCGGCCTCCGCCACCAGTCGTTTCGCGACGTCCAGCGAGTCGTCGAAGCCTGTTGCCCGTGTTGCCCGTCTCGTCCCGCACGAAGGCCAGTGCCGGCAACGGCGTGAGTGGCAGCCTGTCGAGCGACGCGCGGGTGAGCTTGGCCTTGAGTCCCAGTTGTCGCGCGGCGCGAAGCAGGGTCTGGGCGTCGACCGTGTCGCCTGGCCCGAGTCCGAGTTGGTGAGCGAGCGTCGCGGGATCGGCGGCGAGCGCGTGGACGCGCGCGAGCGCGCACAAGGCGACGAGCGTGGCGTTCGGGGCAAGCGCCTGTGGCGGATCGGCCGCGCGCCGGACGTGCTCCATTCCGCCCACGGCGATGACGTTGTCGGTCTCTCCCACACTTTCTCCCTGAATCTTCGAGTTACGCCATGATACGTGGACGCACACTCACTTACAGACTCAGGTCCCCCACAATTTGTGGACCGTCATTCGATGAAAGGCCCCCATGACAACCCATGAAATGCTGCCCTACCTCTGCGTCACCGACGCCGAAGCGGCAATCGCGTTCTATGGCACGGTGTTCGATGCGCGCGAGAAGTTCAGGCTCACCGAGCCCAGTGGCCGCATCGGCCATGCGCAACTGGATTTCGGTGGGCCGACCCTGCTGCTGTCGGAAGAGTTTGCCGAGTACGGCATCCGGAGCGCCACCACCATCGGCGCCACTGCGGTGACCATCCACCTGCACGTGGACGATGCCGATGCGGTGATGGAACGCGCGCTGAAAGCCGGCGCCACGGTTCACATCCCGATCGGCGATCAGTTCTACGGCGAGCGTGCGGGAGCGTTCATCGATCCCTTCGGGCACCGCTGGAACGTCGGGCACGAGATCGAGGCCCTGTCCCCCGAAGAAATGCAGCGCCGCTACACGGCGATGCTGGAAAAAGGTTGAGCGCTGCGCAGAGGCGCTACACCGACCACTTCTCGATCAGCTTGTCGACGCCCAGCGAGTCGTAGCCCTCGAAGGGCTGGTGGATCCACGGATTGCTGGGCAAGAACTCGACCGAGTAGTCGGGCGTGAATGTCGACAGCGCCTTGGTCCACAGGACGGCGCTACGCATCTCGGTGATCGGCTTGTAGTTGCTGCGAAGCATCTCGACCACGGCATGCAGCGTTTCGCCCGAATCGGCCAGGTCGTCCACCAGCAGCACCTTGCCCGCGATCTCGCCCTTGGGCGTGGTGATGAAGCGGGCGATGTCGAGATAGCCCTGGGTCGTGCCGGCATCGGCGCGGTAGGAGCTGGTCGACATGATGGCCAGCGGCTTGTCGAAGATGCGCGACAGCACGTCGCCCGGACGCATGCCGCCCCGCGCGAGGCACAAGATGGTGTCGAACTCCCAGCCCGACTGGTGCACCTTGATCGCGAGCTTCTCGATCAGGTTGTGGTATTCGTCGTAGCTCACGTAGAGGTGCTTGCCGTCTTCGGTCAACATAAGGCGTCTCCGTTAAAAACTCGGATCGAAGCGGGGCTTCGTTGGGTGGACACCGCAGATCCGGCTTCGCCGGGCTGCCGGTGTCGCCCCCTGCAAGGGGGTCGGCGAAAGCGACACGAAGTGCGCGAAGCCTGGGGGTGTCACGGCAAGTATGGGTGACGCATCATGATCGTGTGATCGCGATCCGGACTGGTCGAAACCATGTGGATCGGCACGCCGGTGACCTGCTCGATGCGCTGAAGATAGAGCCGCGCGTTGACGGGCAGCTCGTCGTAGTCAGTGACGCCGACGGTGCTTTCCTTCCAGCCTTCGAGCGTTTCGTAGACCGGCGTGCAGCGCTCGATCTCGTCCGCGCCGAGCGGGAGGATGTCGGTGTATTCGCCGTCGAGCTGGTAGCCCGTGCACAGCAGCAGTTCGGGAATGTTGTCGAGCACGTCGAGCTTGGTGATGCACAGGCCGCTCAGCCCGTTGACCTGCGCCGAGCGCTTGAGCAGTGCGGCGTCGAACCAGCCGCACCGGCGGCTGCGGCCGGTGGTCACGCCGCGCTCGGCGCCGACGGTGCTCAGGTGGTGGCCGACCGTGCCGGGCGTTTCCCAATCGAGCTCGGTCGGAAACGGGCCGCCGCCCACGCGCGTGCAATAGGCCTTGGTGATGCCGAGCACGTAATGCAGCATGCCCGGCCCCACGCCGGATCCGGCCGCCGCGTTGCCGGCCACGCAGTTGCTCGACGTGACATACGGGTAAGTGCCATGGTCGACGTCGAGCAGCGTGCCCTGCGCGCCTTCGAAGAGCAGGTTGGCGCCGGCGCGGTGGGCGTCGTTGAGCTCGCGAGAGACGTCGGCCATCATCGGGCGCAGCAGCACTGCGTGCCGCATGGCTTCTTCGTAGACCGCGTCGAAGTCGACCGCCGGGGCGCCGAGCACCTCGGTGAGCACATGGTTGTGCAAGGCCAGCAGCACGCGCAGCTTGTCGGCGAAACGCTCGGGGTGCTTCAGGTCTTGCACGCGCAGCGCGCGGCGCGCGATCTTGTCTTCGTAGGCAGGGCCGATGCCGCGACCGGTGGTGCCGATCTTTTCGATGCCGCCCTTTTCGCGATAGGCCTCGCGCGCCACGTCGAGGGCTGCGTGCACGGGCAGGATCAATGGGCAGGCCTCGCTGATGCGAAGCCGCGAGCGCACCTCGACGCCGGCCTTTTCGAGGCCTTCGATCTCCTCGAACAGCTTGGCCGCAGAGAGCACGACGCCATTGCCGATGTAGCACTTGACGCCCGGCCGCATAATGCCGCTCGGGATGAGGTGCAGGGCTGTCTTGACGCCGTTGATGACCAGCGTGTGGCCGGCGTTGTGGCCGCCCTGGAAGCGCACGACGCCCTGCGCACTCTCGGTCAGCCAGTCGACCAGCTTGCCTTTGCCTTCGTCGCCCCATTGGGTGCCGACGACGACCACGTTTCTTCCGGTGGTGATGCTCATGAGGATTTCTTGATTCAGAGGGGTTGCACGGTCCACTGGCCGTTGCGTGCGACGAGTTCGCGGTCGCAATGGAATTCGTCGATCTCGCTGTCGTGGCCAGGCAGCACGCACACCACGGTTTCGCCATGCGCGCGAAGCTCTGCAATGGCGCGACCGAGGTCCGCCGCATCGCTCCACGGTGCGCGGATCGCTGCGCGCAAGGGCTGCGCGGGAAGCACGCCCACCAGTTCGCGCACGTCGAGGCTGAAGCCGACCGCCGGACGATTGCGCCCGAACACGGCGCCCACTTCGTCGTAGCGGCCGCCACGGACCAGCGCGTCGGTCGCGCCGTCGGTGTACATGCCGAAGCGCACGCCACTGTAGTAGGCGTAGCCGCGCAGGTCGGCCAGGTCGAAGCTCACCTTGGCGCCTTCGACACGGCCGGCGAGCTGCCGCAGGTCGCTCAGCGCCGCGCGCAGGGCTGGCGAGTCGGGCAGCGCCCGGCGGGCCTCGTCGAGCACCGCGACGTCGCCATACAGCTGCGGCAGCGCGAGCAAGCCTTCGCGCGCGGTCGCCGGAAATCCGGCCGTGAGCGTGCGCAGGCTGCTCAGGTCTTTGGCGGCCAGCGCGGCGTGGACACGGGGAACCACGGCCGAATCCAATCGAACGCCGTCGAGAAGAGACTGCACGATGCGCGCATCCGCCAGGTCGACGATCACCGCGCCCTGCACGCGCTCGGTCACGCCTGCGGCGCGCAGGCAGTCGAGGGCGAGGCGCAGCACTTCGGTGTCGGCTTCGAGGCCGGAATGGCCGTAGATCTCGGCGCCGAACTGGAGCGGTTCGCGCGACGCGTGCGGCCGGTCGGGCCGTGCGTGAAGCACCGGACCGCAGTAGCACAGGCGCGTCACGCCGCGCCGGTTAAGCAAGTGCGCGTCGATGCGAGCCACCTGCGGCGTGGTGTCGGCACGCAGGCCCATCGTCCGGCCGGAAAGTTGGTCGACGAGTTTGAAGGTCTGGAGGTCGAGCGCTTCACCGGTGCCCGAAAGCAGGGACTCGAGGTGTTCGAGCAGCGGCGGCATGACCAGCTCGAAGCCGTAGCCACGGGCGGTGTCGAGCAGCTGGCGTCGAAGCTCTTCGATGTGGCGCGCCTCGGAGGGCAGCACATCGGCAATGTGATCCGGAAGGACCCAGGCGGACATGGAGAGCGGGGCTTGGTTAAATCCGGATTCTACCGGCCCTCAGTCTCCCAGGAACCAGAGGAGCAGCACGCCCAGCGCGATGCTGCAGAGCCCGAAGAAGCGCAGTTGGCCGTCGCGCAACTGCATGAGCTGGCTGAAGCCGCGCCGCCAAGTGCCTGGCGACACGAAGGGCAGGATGCCCTCGATCACCAGCACCAGCGCCAGCGCACTCCAGAAAGCTTCGGAGCTCACGCCTCAACGACGCGCGCTGGAGGACGCCGAACCTCCGATGCTCGAGCCCTGGCTCGTGCCGGTGCCCGAACTCTGCATGGCGCGGAAGAAGTCGGAAGAGGGATCGAGCACCATCACGTCGCTCTTCTTGTTGAAGCTCTGCTTGTAAGCATCGAGGCTTCGATAGAACTGCGCGAACTGCGGATCTTTGCCGAAGGCCAACGCGTAGGCCGACGCGGCCTGCGCGTCGCCCTCACCCTTGACCTTCTGCGCCTCGCGATAGGCATTGGCGACGATCACCTCGCGCTGCCGGTCGGCGTCGGCGCGGATCTTTTCGCCTTCGGCATAGCCGGTCGAACGGAGTTCGTTGGCCACGCGTTTGCGCTCGGCTTCCATGCGCCGGTAGACGGATTCGGTGATGGCCTCGACATAGTCGACCCGCGTGATGCGCACGTCGACGACGTCCACGCCCCAAGGGCGAGCGCCCTTGACGACCGCCAGCACTTCGCGCTGCACGTCGGCCATCAACGCTTCGCGGCGCACCGAGATCAGGTCGCGCACGGTCCGCTTGTTGACGTTTTCCTGGAAGGCATTGCGCACGACTCGGTTGAGCTGCACGGCGCCGGCCTTTTCGTCGAGCCCGACGTTGCGGATGTACTCGGACGGGTTGCTGATGCGCCAGCGCACGTACCAGTCAACCACGACCCGCTGCTTCTCGGCAGTGAGCATCGGCTCGGGGTCGATGCTCGACAGCGTGAGCAGGCGCTTGTCGATGTAAGAGACGTTCTGGAACGGCGGCGGCAGCTTGAAGTTGAGCCCCGGCTCGGTGATGACGTCCTTGATCTGACCGAGGGCGTAGACCACGCCGAACTGGCGCTGGTCGACCACGAAGAGCGTGGAGCTCAGCAGCGCGAGCAGCACGAGGACGGTGGAGGCGATGAATCCGATTCTGTTCATGGGGGCTTCCTCAGCGCATGTCGCGGTCGCGCGAGCGGCCGTCGCGGGCTCGGGCGTCGCCACCGTTGGGCGCAACCGGGATCACCGAGGATTGCGGCGGCGCGGTGCCCGCAACGCTGGGGCTCGCGCCATCTGCCGGCATCGGCGCGGCGTTCTGGCCGGACATCTGCATCAGCTTGTCGATCGGCAGGTAAAGGAGGTTCGAGCCTTGCTTGGAATCGACCAGCACCTTGGTGGTGCTGGCGTAGATCTGCTGCATGGCGTCGGTGTACATGCGGTCGCGCGTGACCTGCGGCGCCTTCTCGTACTCGGTCAGAACCGAGGCGAAGCGCTGCGCATCACCTTGCGCCTGCGCGATGGTTCGCGCCTTGTAGGCATCCGCCTCTTCCTTCAGGCGAGACGCCGTACCGGTGGCGCGCGGCACCACGTCGTTGGCATAGGCCTGGGCCTCGTTCTTGGCGCGCTCGCGCTCCTGGCCGGCCTTGAGCACGTCGTCGAACGCGGCCTGCACCTGCTCGGGCGGACGCACACCGCCCTGCTGCAAGTTGATGGCGACGACATCGACGCCGACCTTGTAGCGGTCGAGGATGTCCTGCATGAGCTTGCGGACGCGCGGCGCGATCTGGTCGCGTTCCTCGGCGAGCGCGGCGTCCATCTTCATCTTGCCGACCACCTCGCGCACCGCGGTCTCGGCCACCTGGATGACGGAGTCAGAGGGCGACTTGCTTTCGTACAGCCAGGCACGTGCATCGCTCAAACGGTATTGAACGGCGAACTTGATCTCGACGATGTTTTCGTCTTCGGTCAGCATGGCCGATTCGCGCAGGCCTGTGGAACGCACGATGTTGTCGCGCCCGACGTCAACCGAGCGGATCTGCGTGACCACCACGAGTTCATGGCGCTGGATGGGGTATGGGAGCCGCCAATTGAAACCCGCACCGACGGTCGCCTTGTAGCGGCCGAACTGCGTGATCACGGCTTGCTGGCCTTCGTTGACGATGAAGAAACCCGTGCCGAGCCAGATCAGCACCGCCACGGCCAGGACCAGGCCGATGCCGACGCCCGCGTTCTTCATGTCGGGCGGCCGGAAGCCCCCCGTGCCATTGCCGCCGTTGCCCCCCGGCGGTCGATTGCCACCTCCGCGGCCGCCGAAGAGGTTGCCTAGCTTGCGATTGAAGTCGCGCCAGAGTTCGTCGAGGTCGGGCGGCCCCTGGTTGGGGCCTTGCCCGCGCGGCCGCTGATTGTTGTTTCCGGCGGGCGGGCGGCCCGGTTCGTCCTCGGGACGGGTGGCCACAGGGCGTTCACCCTCGGACGGAGGTTCGTCTCCGCGTCCCCATCGACCGTCATTCAGGTTGAATACGCCCTGAAATCGTCTCCACGCTGGCTTTGCATTCATTCGATTCTGTTCTCTCGTCAGTGGAGCGATTGTGCCCAATCAATGGGCGGCACCATGCAATTCGGCATCGTGTTCCGGGGTCATCACATCGGGGCCGGAGTGCGAGCGCCGAGCAAGCTCGCTGCGCAGGGCCGCAACGCCCTCGCCGCTGCGCGCGCTCAGGAAGAGCCGTGATACCTGAACGCCATCGACGATCAGCTCATCCGCCAGTTGAGGCGGACGCTGGGCACTTTCAAGAGCGTCCAGCTTGTTGAACACCAGAATCATGGGCACCGCGTCGGCGCCGATCTCCTTGAGCACGGACTGGACCTCGGCCATCTGCTCGGGGTAATGAGGATTCGAAGCATCGACCACGTGCAGCAGCAGGTCGGCATCGACCGCCTCTTGCAACGTGGCCTTGAACGCGTCGATGAGCCCGTGCGGCAGGTCGCGGATGAAGCCGACGGTGTCGGAAATGGACACCTTGCGCGAAGCGTCTCCGAGGAACAGATGCCGCGTGGTCGTGTCCAGCGTGGCGAAGAGCTGGTCCGCCGCGTAGGCACGGGCCTTGACCATCGTGTTGAACAACGAGGACTTGCCGGCGTTGGTATAGCCGACCAGCGAGATGTTGAAGGTGTCGCGGCGTTCGCGCTGGCGCCGCTGCGTGCCGCGCTGGCGCCGCACCTTGGCGAGCTTTTCGCGGGTGCGCTTGATGGACTCGCCGATCATGCGTCGGTCGAGTTCGATCTGCGCTTCACCCGGGCCGCCGCGCGTGCCGATGCCGCCGCGCTGCCGCTCGAGGTGAGACCAGCGCCGGACGAGCCGGGTGCTGAGGTATTGCAGACGAGCCAGCTCGACCTGCAGCTTGCCCTCGTGGGAGCGCGCACGCTGGGCGAAAATTTCGAGAATGAGAAAGGTCCGGTCGTACACCGCCACGCCGAGCTGGCGCTCGAGGTTGCGCTGCTGCGCCGGACTCAGGGCCTGGTCGAAGATGATCTCGCTGGCGCGATGCATTTCTGCAAGCTCGCGGATCTCTTCGGCCTTGCCCTTGCCGACGAACAGAGCGGCGTCGGGCGCCTTGCGCTTGCACACGAGCCGGGCGACAGGTTCGAGACCCGCCGTTTGCGCGAGCAGGCCAAGCTCTTCGAGCTCTGCGTCGAAGTGAGGCAGCCCGAGATCGACCCCGACGAGGACGACGGAGCCTTCCTTGCGGGGGATCAGTTCAGACAAGCGGTATGACGGATTGGAGGAAGCGTGGGTTGCGCCCTGCCCCGCAGGGCTCAGGCTGCTGCGTCGTCGCTCTCGGCGGCCGAGAAGTTGACGGCACGGCCGGGAACGATGGTCGAGATGGCATGCTTGTAGACCATTTGCGTCACGGTATTGCGCAACAGCACGACATACTGGTCGAAGGATTCGATCTGCCCCTGCAGCTTGATGCCGTTGACCAGATAGATCGACACCGGGACGTGTTCACGACGCAAGGTGTTGAGGAACGGGTCTTGAAGAAGTTGCCCTTTATTGCTCACGATATTCTCCGTGTTCAAGAGTAGTTGTTGGACCAGGAACCTTAACACAGCACTACTGCACTGCAGCAAGAATCCCCAATGGCCTTCAAAAATAACGGGCCTGGAATGGCGGAACTTCGGACGCTGGATTTGCTCTCGGCGCGGGCCCCGGCAGCGTCGGTCGGTTACTTGTCGGCGAAGGGGTTCTGCGAGGTCTTGAATTCGATCCGGAGGGGGGTGCCTACCAGATCGAATTCCTTGCGAAAGCGCCCTTCTAGGAAGCGCTTGTATGCGTCGGTCACGTGGTCCAGCGAATTTCCGTGGATGACGATGACGGGTGGGTTCATGCCGCCCTGGTGGGCATAGCGCATCTTGGGCCGGTACATGCCGGATTTGCGCGGCGCCTGGAACTGCACGGCTTCCAGCAGCAGGCGGGTGAGCACGGGGGTCGACATCTTGCGCGTGGCCGACTTGTGCGCCTGCGCGATCGCCTGCCATACCGGGCCGAGCCCTTGCCGCTTGATCGCCGAAATGAAATGCAGCGCCGCGAATTTCAGAAAAGGCAGGCGCGTTTCGATCTGCCGCTGGATCTGCTCCCGCTGGTAGCTGTCGACCGCGTCCCACTTGTTGATTGCGATCACCACGGCGCGTCCACTCTCGAGGATGTAGCCGGCGATGTGCGCATCCTGGTCGGTGACGCCCTGCGTGGCATCGAGGAGCAGCAGCACCACGTTGGCCGATTCGATGGCCTGCAGCGTCTTGACCACCGAGAACTTCTCGATGGCCTCGAACACCTTGCCCTTGCGCCGAAGGCCCGCCGTGTCGATCAGATCGAAGCGCTGCCCATTGCGCTCGAAAGGCACCGTGATCGCATCACGGGTGGTGCCCGGCAGGTCGAAGGCGACCAGCCGTTCCTCGCCGAGCCAGGTGTTGATCAGGGTCGACTTGCCGACATTCGGCCGGCCGGCAACCGCCAGCTTGATCGGCTTGGGCGTTCGCTCGTCCGATTCGTCTTCGTCGGGCTCATCCTCGGGCTCGGGTCCGCCCAGAGCCTCCAACGCCAGTTCGACCAGGCTGCGAATGCCCTGGCCGTGCGCGGCCGAAACGCCGTGGACCTCGCCCAGGCCGAGTTCGTAGAAATCGACCAGCTTCGCGCCGTCGGTCATGCCTTCGGCCTTGTTCGCGACCAGCACACAGGGCTTGCCCAGGCGCCGCAGCTCGTTCGCGATGTCGTGGTCCTGCCCGGACAGGCCTTCGCGCGCGTCGACCACGAAGACGACCACATCGGCCTCGGCCACAGCCTGGCGCGTCTGCCGGGCCATTTCCTTGTAGATGCCGCTGCCGGCGTCGGGCTCAAATCCGCCGGTGTCGATCACGATGAACTCGTGCTTGCCCTGGCGTCCGTTGCCGTAGTGGCGGTCGCGCGTCAGCCCCGCGAAGTCCGCGACGATCGCGTCGCGGGTCTGCGTGAGCCGATTGAAAAGCGTGGACTTCCCGACGTTCGGGCGACCGACCAGTGCAATGACAGGTTTCATGACCAGGGTCGGCGGGGCCGTGCGCGGGCTATTCGGGCCGATAGCCGAACACGCCGCCGTTGCGCGTGACGATCACCACCGTGTTGCCCGCGAGCACCGGCGCTGCGGCAATGGCCGAGCCGTCGGGCGTGAGGCGATTGAGCGGCGAGCCGTCGTCGCGCGACAGGATGTGTACGAGGCCCGTGCTGTCGCCGACGATCAGCGAACGACCGACGGCCAGCGGCGCCGTCAGTTCGCGGTACTTGAGGCGGTCGGACTCCCAGGCCTTGTCGCCGTTGGTGCGCCGCCATGCGACCAGGGTGCCGTTCTCTTCGGCGCCATAGACGTTGCGATCGTCGCCGCTCACGCCGGCCGAGCCGACCGCAGCCTTGCTCCACAGCAGCACGCCGCGCGCCGCATCGACGCAGCCGACGGTCGCGAAATAGGCACGGGCGCAGACGGTGTCGCCGAGCCGGCTCACCGTGCCGGTCAGGTCGACAAGCCGCTCGACGTCGTTGGTGCCGCGCGGTGCGGCGATGGGCGCTTCCCAGCGCGAGGTGCCGTTGGCGGGATCGATGCCGACCAGGCGGCCGCCGACGCCTGTGACCAGGGTGTTGTCGACGGCGATGAGCACGCCGGGCTTCTTGAGCACCAGGTTTTCGGCGGTGCGCTGCTGCGACCAGAGGCGCCGCCCGCTCTGCCCGTCCCAGGCGCTGGTGGTGCGGTCGGCGGCCTGCACGAACACGCGGCGGCCGGCCACCAGAGGCGCGGTGTATGCCTGAGCGGTGAGGCGTTGCTTCCAGAGCACCTTGCCGCCTTGCAGGGCGACCAGTTGGCTGTCGGCGGTTACCACGGCCGCGAGCGAGCCATCGCTGCCGACGCCGGCCACCAAAGGCCCACCGGCATTCGCGCGCCAGACTTCCTGGCCGGAGCGCGCATCGACGACGACCACGGTGCCGTCGGCGCCGGCCACCGCCACCTTGTCGCCGCTCACGTTGGTCGACAGGGGAAAGTCGACCTTCGGGATGCGCACGTTCCAGGCCTGCTTGATGGCGAGCAGCGCCACGTTGGGCGCCAGTTCGGCCGGCTTGGGCCGGGGCGTGCCCGAACAGGCTGCCAGCGCTGCCACCAGCGCCATGGCGGCGGCGGTGCGCAGGAACGGTTGGGAGCGCGCGAAGGTCGGGATGTTCATGGTTGTGCTTTGGCTGGGGATGCGGCGCCCGCGGGGGTGGCGGCCAGGCTTTTCGGATCGACGCCCACGCTGTTGAGCTTGATCTCGACCAGGCGCCGGTATTCGACGCGCGGGCCGAATGCGGTCCAGGCCTTCTGGTAGGCGGCCTTGGCCTCGTCGCGCTTGCCCTGTGCGAGGTAGACGTCGCCGCGCCGATCGTCGACCAGCGGCTCGAATTCCTTCGGCACTTTGGCCGAGAGGGTCTTCAGGGCGTCGTCGTAGGACTTGGCTTCGAGCTGCTCGGCTGCAAGGCGCAACCGGGCCACGGCCTGGTAACCGGGATCGACCGCATGCTCGGCCACCCATTCGAGCGCTGAATGCGAGCCGTCGGCATTGCCTTTTTCATGCAGCGTTCGGGCGACGAGCAGGCCGGCCTGCTGCGCATAGGCCGTGCCGGCGAAGGACTGCTTCATGTCGGCCAGAGCCCGCTCGATGCGGGCGACGTCGCCGGCCTGGGCGCTGCGTTCGATTTCGTCGTAGAGCGCCGAGGCCTTGGCCGCCTTGTCGCGCTGCAGGTACTGCCACCCGTTCCAGGCCACGAAGGCGCCGGCGATGAGCAGCACTGCCCAGGTGATGAGGGTGCCGTAGGTGGTCCAGAAATGCTTGAGCTGGTCGAGCTGTTCCTGTTCTTCGAGATCGAGTTGGGTGGCCATTGGCGGTCAGTCTTGGGGAGCCGGGGATTGTAGGGTGGCGGCCCAGGTGGCCACGTTGGCCAGCGAGCGGGGTGCCTGGGTGCCGCTGCCATCGCGCAGCGACTTGACGGTGACCTCGCCACGCCGCAGCTCGTCGGCACCGAAGATGAGGGCATAGGCAGCGCCGCTGGCGTCCGCCTTCTTGAACTGCGACTTGAAGCTGCCAAGGCCGTCGGCCGTGGCCGCGTGCATCTGGGCACGCACGCCGCAGTCGCGCAGTTGCCCCAGGGTGAGCAGCGCCGTCGGCACGGCCGCCGCGTCGGGCACCACGGCATAGACGTCGGGTACTGGGGCGGGCGTCGAGACACCCTGCTCTTTAAGCAATTCGAGCACGCGCTCGACGCCCATCGCCCAACCCACTGCCGGCGCCGGCTTGCCGCCGATCTGGGCAATGAGATCGTCGTAGCGCCCGCCGCCGCACACGGTACCTTGCGAGCCGAGCCGGTCGGTCACGAACTCGAAGACCGTCAGGTTGTAGTAGTCGAGCCCGCGCACCAGCCGCGGGTTGATGGTGTAGGCAATGCCGTTGGCTTCGAGGATCGCCCGCACACCGTCGAAGTGCGCGAGCGACTCGGCGCCAAGGAAGTCGATGAGCCGCGGCGCCGCCTCGACCAACTCCTTCATGGCAGGGTTCTTGGTGTCGAGGATTCGCAGCGGGTTGGTGTGCAGGCGCCGCTTGGCCTCTTCGTCGAGCACGTCGGCCTGGCTCTCGAAATGCGCGACGAGCGCGGCGCGGTGCTGTGCTCGTTCGGCGGGCTGGCCCAAGCTGTTGAGTTCGAGCCGCACGTCCGCCAGGCCGAGCATCTTCCAGAGCGACTGTGCGAGCAGGATAAGTTCGCCATCGACGTCGGGGCCGGCAAAGCCGAGCGCTTCGGCGCCGATCTGATGGAACTGGCGGTAGCGGCCGCGCTGCGGGCGCTCGTGCCGGAACATCGGGCCCATGTACCAGAGGCGCTTGCCTCCGTCGTAGAGCATCGAATGCTCGGTGACGGCGCGCACGACGCTCGCGGTGTTCTCCGGGCGCAGCGTGAGCGCTTCGCCGTTGAGCCGGTCTTCGAAGGAATACATCTCCTTCTCGACGATGTCGGTCACCTCGCCGATGCCGCGCACGAACAGCGCGGTCTGTTCGAGGATCGGCGTGCGGATGTTGCGATAGGCATAGCGAGCCATCAGCTCGCGCACCTGGGATTCGAGCCATTCCCAGCGCGCCGATTCGGGCGGCAGGATGTCGTTCATGCCCTTGACGGCGCTCGGGATCGCGGCCTTGGCGGCACTCGTTTTTTCAGCCATGGATGATGCTCAGGCGACCGGCGAGACGGACTCGCTGCCAAAGCGCTTTTCGATGTAGTTTTCGACGAGTTGATGAAATTCGGCGGCGATGTTGTCGCCACGCAGCGTGAGCGCCTTTTCGCCGTCGATGAAGACGGGGGCGGCCGGCGCCTCGCCGGTGCCAGGCAGGCTGATGCCGATGTCGGCATGCTTGCTTTCGCCCGGTCCGTTGACGATGCAGCCCATCACCGCGACCCTCAGCCCTTCGACGCCGGGGTACCTCGTGCGCCAGACCGGCATCTGCAGACGCAGGTAGTCGTCGATCTGCTTGGCGAGTTCCTGGAAGGTGGTGCTGGTGGTGCGCCCGCAACCCGGGCAGGCGGTGACGCTCGGCACGAAGACGCGCAAGCCCAGGGCCTGCAGGATCTCGTTGGCGATGAGCACTTCTTGCGTGCGCGACTCGCCGGGCTGCGGCGTGAGCGACACGCGGATGGTGTCGCCGATGCCCTCTTGCAGCAGGATCGACAGCGCGGTGGCGGAAGCGACCGTGCCCTTGGTGCCCATGCCCGCCTCGGTGAGCCCCAGATGCAGGGCGTAGTCGCAGCGGCGCGCCAGTTCGCGGTAGACCGAGATCAGGTCCTGCACGCCGCTCACCTTGCAGCTCAGGATGATCTGCTCGCCGCGCATGCCCATCGATTCGGCCAGCCGAGCAGAGTCGATGGCCGAAGTCACCAGCGCCTCGTACATGACCTGCCTGGCGTCCCACGGTTCGGCGCGCCGGCTGTTGATGTCCATCAGGTCGGACAAGAGTTCCTGGTCGAGGCTGCCCCAGTTGACGCCGATGCGCACGGGCTTGTTCCAGCGCATGGCGACGTCGATCATCTGGCCGAACTGCTTGTCGTGCTTGTCGCCCTTGCCCACGTTGCCGGGGTTGATGCGGTATTTGCTGAGCGCCTCGGCGCAAGCCGGATAGTCGGTGAGCAGGCGGTGGCCGTTGTAGTGGAAATCGCCGATGAGCGGCACGTCGACGCCCATGCGGTCGAGCTGCTCGCGGATGTAGGGCACCTGGGCCGCCGCCTCGGGCGTGTTGACCGTGATGCGCACCATCTCCGAACCGGCCGTGGCGAGTTCCTTGACCTGGATCGCCGTGCCGATCGCGTCGACAGTGTCGGTGTTGGTCATCGACTGCACGCGCACGGGCGCATCGCCACCCACGGTCACGGTGCGCGGGCCCCAGACCACGCTGGCCTGCCGCGAGCGGCGCGGGCGTGGCGAGGCGCTGGCGATAGGAAGCACATCGACGGATTTCAACGCATCGTTCATGACTTCACCTCGAATCGTGCCACCCCGCCGGACCCCGTGACCGGCGCCAGGTCGAAAGGCTTGCCGCGCACCTGGGCCTCGATACCGTTGGCCCGGCCGACCACCACCGCAAGCGGCAGGTTCCCGTTGAGCTTGATCGACTCGCCCGCCTTGAGCGTGCGGCGCATCAGCGGCTTTCCGCCCGCTTCGCTGACCGAGATCCACGAGTCTTCACGCGCCTTCAGCACCAGCAGATCGGCGGCGGCCGGCGGCGGAGCCACTTCGACCGGCGCAATCGCGGCGACGGGCGGGGCTGCGGGCGTCGCGGCCGGCGAAGTCGACGTCGCGCCTCCAGCGCCCGGCTGCAAGGGCAATGCGGGGGTCACCGTCTCGATCGACCCACCCGCGGTCGCACGGGTCGAATCCGACGGCGCCGACGCCTCACCGGAGCCAGGGCCGCCCATCGACATCGACGCTCCGATCCGGTCCATGACCGATTGAGGGAGCCAGAACATCAGTGCGGTTCCGATGAGGAGCAGCACGACGACGACCAGCAACGCCCGCGACGGGAGCCTGGTGCCCGAACCGGACGCCGACGAGCGCGGCGCATTGGTGCGCAGGTTCCTGCTGATGGTGCGGTCGGCGTCGGCGAGCCCGGCACGCTGGGCGCCCGGCAGCTTGGCGAGTACCGGTGCAGGGTCGACGCGCAAGGCCCGGCAGACGCTCGCGGCCAAGGCGCGGGCGAACACCGGATCGGGTAGCGCGCCGATGTCGTCGGCTTCGAGCGCCGCCAGCTTGCGCGGCGGCACCTTGAGCGCCGCGGCCACGACTTCGAGTTCCAGGCCGTGCGACTCCCGGGCCAGGCGCAGCATGTCGCCCGCAGTCAGGTGATCGAACTCGCCCTCTTCGCGCGGCAGGGGAACAGCGTCGAGGTCATTGGCGCGGTCATTCATTGAAGTTGCCGCGCTCGTACGCAATCGCCTCCCGGGACTGGGGGAAGCGGCGTTGCAATTGGTTGGCCAGTTGCGCCAGTGCCTCGCGGTTGTTGAGGCGCCGCTCGACCTTGATGCCGAGCCAGAGGCTCTCGGCATTGGCGGCGGGACTGTTGTTCACGCGCCGGATGTAGAACTGGGCCCGCGACCAGTCTTCGCGCTGCGCGAGCAACGACGCCAGATTGAAGCCGATCACCGGATTACCGGTATCCAGCTCGTAGGCCTGCAGCAGCGATTTCTCGGCCTCGGCACGCTGTCCGGCGCGAAGCTGGCACACGCCCTGCGCCATCAACGTCTTGGCGCGGTCGGTGTAGTTCGGGACCGCGAGGGCCGCGCTGAA
The DNA here is from genome assembly GCA_018820395.1 of Gammaproteobacteria bacterium. Lineage (GTDB taxonomy): Bacteria > Pseudomonadota > Gammaproteobacteria > Burkholderiales > Burkholderiaceae_C > Variovorax. The sequence goes on from JAHJOG010000049.1 coordinate 17,751, forward strand.
CTGTTCGGCCGAATCGCCGTAGCGACCTTCCTGGCACAGCAGCCAGCCGTAGTTGTGCAGCGTGTTCGGCTCGCGCGGCGTCAGGGCGATCGCGCGGCGAAAACTGTCTTCGGCCAGGCCGGCATCGTTGAGCCGCATGTAGATCAGACCGCGCAGGTTGTAGGCATCCGCAAAGGTCGGGTCGCTGGTCAGCGACTGCTTGACCTCGTCGAGCGCCACCGTGGTCTGGCCCTGCTGGAAGTAACCCACAGCCAGTTCGAGACGCAGCTTGGCGCGCTTGCGCGCATTGGTCTCGTCGGACGCGGTGATGATGTCCGCGCCGTTGCCCGCCGTACTCGCCACGCTGGTGCCTCCCTTGGTGGCACAGCCGGCCAGCATCGAGGCAGCGGCCAGGCAAACGAGCGCCTGGGCCGCGAGCTTGTGAACAGTGGGAAAGGCCTTGCTCATCGGGTCAATGCTCCTGCGCGGTGGGTGTGGGATCCGCCTTCTGGCGGACAGGGTGCAGCGCGATGGTTCGACGCTGCGCCATGCGCTCTGCGGCACGCGTCCGGTCCTTCACGTCGCCGGCAAGCTGGCCGCAAGCGGCATCGATGTCGTCGCCGCGCGTCTTGCGCACGGTGGTCACGAGGCCCGCTTCGCTCAGCACGCGCGCAAAGGCAGCGACGCGAGGCGCCGGCGAACGCAGCAGGCCCGAGGCCGGAAACGGGTTGAACGGGATCAGGTTGAACTTGCACGAGATCCCATGCGTGCGCACGAGCTCGACAAGCTGTCGCGCATGTTCTGGCTGGTCGTTGACGCCATCCAGCATGCAGTATTCGAAGGTGATGAAGTCGCGTGGCGCGTGGTCGAGGTAGCGCTTGCAGGCCCCGATCAGTTCTGCAATCGGATACTTGCGATTGAGCGGCACCAGGTCGTCGCGCAGCGAATCGATCGGCGCATGGAGCGACACCGCCAGCGCGACCGGACAATCGGCACCCAACCGGTCGATCATCGGCACCACGCCCGAGGTCGACACCGTCACGCGACGGCGCGACAACCCATAGGCGTTGTCGTCGAGCATGACGCGCAAGGCCGGCACAAGCGCCGCGTAGTTCTGCAACGGTTCGCCCATCCCCATCATCACGACGTTGGAAATGACGCGCTGCTCGCGCTTCAGGTGCGCACGCAGGAAGTGCTCCGCGTGCCAGAGCTGCGCCACGATCTCACCGGTGCCCAGATTGCGGCTGAAACCCTGATGGCCGGTCGAACAGAACCGGCAGCCCACCGCACAACCCGCCTGTGACGAGACGCACAAGGTCCCGCGATCGTCCTCGGGAATGAACACCGCCTCGACCGCATTGCCGTCGCCCACGTCGAACAGCCACTTGATGGTGCCGTCCGCGGATTCGTGCTGGGAGAGCACCGACAGGGGCGTGACGCAGGCGGTGGTGGCCAGCTTCTCGCGCAAGGACTTGGCCAGATCGGTCATCTGCCCGAAGTCGCTCGCTCCGCGCTGGTGGATCCAGCGAAAAAGCTGCGTGGCCCGAAAACGCTTCTCGCCCAGCCGTTCGCAGAACGCGGCCAATCCGTCCAGATCGAAGTCGAGCAGGTTGGCCTTGGGCATCATCCCATCCAGGTCGCGCCCTTAGCGGGCGTAGACGTTGAGGCCTGCGAAGAAGAAGCTGACTTCGTTCTTGGCGGTTTCGGGAGCGTCGGAACCGTGCACGGCGTTGGCGTCGATGCTGTCGGCGAAATCGGCGCGAATGGTGCCGGCGGCTGCCTTCTTGGGGTCGGTGGCGCCCATGAGGTCGCGGTTCTTGGCGATGGCGTCTTCGCCTTCGAGCACCTGCACGAAAACCGGGCCGGAGATCATGAATTCGACGAGGTCCTTGAAGAAGGGACGCTCCTTATGCACCGCGTAGAACTGCTCCGCCTCGTTGCGGGACAGGTGCACCAGCTTAGCAGCCACGATCTTGAGACCGGCCGCCTCGAAGCGAGAGACGATCTTGCCGATGACGTTCTTGGCCACGGCGTCGGGCTTGATGATGGAGAGAGTGCGTTCGATGGCCATTGAAGTGCTTTCTAGATAGCGTGGGTCTTGATGTGATTCGTCGGGCCGCGGCGGTGGCGCCACGGCTTCTTGACAAAGCCTCTGATTTTAGCCGGCCCGGTG
>JAHJOG010000050.1 GCA_018820395.1 Gammaproteobacteria bacterium
CGCTGTGCGTGCAACTGGGCGGTGCCGTCGGCACGCTCGCGCAGATGCAGGGCCTGGGGCCGGACGTGCGGCGCCGCCTCGCGGCCGAACTCGGCCTGGCCGACCCGGGCGCCACCTGGCACACGCAGCGCGACGAATGGGTCGCGCTCGGTTGCGAGGCGGGGCTGGCCGTGGGCAGCCTGGGCAAGATCGCCAAGGACATCGCCGCCATGGGCCAGTACGAAGTCGGCGAACTCGCCGAGCCCAGCGAGCCGGGGCGTGGCGGCTCGTCGGCGATGCCGCACAAGCGAAACCCGGTGGCGTCGATGGTGGCGCTCGCCGCGTCGCAACGCGTGCCGCAGCGCGTGGCCGCATTGCTGGCGGCGATGCCGCAGGAACACGAACGCGCGCTCGGGCCGTGGCAGGCCGAGCTGGCCGAATGGCCCGCGCTTTTCATGGCAGCACACGGCAGCGTGCGCGCGCTGGCGGACGCGCTGCCCGGGCTGGTGATCGACGCGGCGCGCATGCGCGCCAACATCGACCACCTGCGCGCCGACATCCCGCGCGAGGCGGCGGATGAATGGTTCGACCCGGCATTGGCCGAGCGGGCCGCGCCCCTCGCACTGGCGCTCGCCGACGAGCTGCAGGCCGAACTCGACTCGCACGATCGATGAAGCCGCCAGACCCATCCAAACTCATCAAGCGCATCCCCATGACCGACACCCCCTCTGCCCCCGACGACTACACCTCGGGCCTCGTCAACCGCCGGCGCGTGCTGGGCGACGCCTGGGTCGACAAGTCGCTGGCCAACCGCAATGCGTTCAACAGCGAGTTCCAGGAACTCATCACGCGGCATGCGTGGAACGACATCTGGGGCCGGCCTGCGCTGGGCGACAAGACCCGGCGCTTCATGGTGCTGTCGATGATGCTGGGCATCCATGCCTACGAGGAGTTCGCGATGCACGTGCGCGCCGCGCTCGACGCCGAGCCCGAGTCGCGCCTTGCGCCCGACGACATCAAGGAAGTGATCATGATGGCCGCGATCTACTGCGGCGTGCCGGTGGCCAACCACGCGTTCGGCATCGCGACCGGCATCCTGCGCGAAAAAGGGCTGCTCGCGGACCCGGCGAAGTGAGCCGCGACGCGGGGCGCGCCGGCCTCTCGCCCGCGCTGCTTCTGCCGCTCTTGCTGGCGGCGCAGCCGGTGGCCACCGACAGCTACCTGCCGGCGCTGCCCGCCATCGCCGACGAACTTGGTTCGGCCAGCGCCAGCCTCACCGGCTTCGTGCTGGCTTTCGGCTTCGGCCAATTGCCCTGCGGTCCGTTGGCCGACCGCTTCGGGCGGCGGCCGGTGCTGCTCTTCGGCCTGGCCTGCTATGCGCTCGCCGCGGCCGTCTGCGCGTTGGCGTCGACCGTGCCGCTGCTGGTGGCCGGGCGGGTGCTGCAGGGTTTTTCGATGGCGGCCATTCTGGTCTGCGCACGGGCGGTGGTGCGCGACGTGTACCCGGCCTACGACGGCCCGCACGTCATGGCGCGTGCACTCACCGGGCTGGGGTTCGTCGCGCTCGCGTCGCCGCTGCTCGGCGCGTTCGCGGTGCAGGGTGTGGGCTGGCGCTGGGTGCTCGGCGGTATGGCGGTGTATGGCTTTGCGCTGTGGGTGCTGTGTGTGCGCGGCTTCGCGGAAACCCTCCCGCCGGCGGCGCGGCCAGCCGCGTCGCGCGGTGCGGCGATGGAAGTGTTCCGCAGCCAGAGCTTTCGCGCGTGGACCTCGGTCGCGGTGTCGACCTGGGCCGGCATCTTCTGCTTTCTGCTGCTGTCGCCGATGGTCTACATCAGCTACCTCGGATTCACGCCGTCGCAGTACGGATGGATTCCGGCCGCCGGCTCGCTCTGCTACATCGGCAGCACCCTGTTGTGCCGGCGTCTTCTGCGCCGCCGCGGCGCGGTGCGCACGGTCCAATTCGGCTCCTTCCTGAGTCTGAGCGGACCGTTGATCCAGGCGGTCGGTTGCGTGCTGGCGCCGCAGTCGGCGTGGCCGCTGCTGCTCGGGCACGCGGTGTATTGCGTGGGGCACGGCATCCACCAGCCCTGCGGCCAGGCCGGCGCGGTCGGCGACTTGCCGCATCTGGCGGGGCGGGCCGTGTCGTGGTCGGGGTTCTGCATGATGGCGGTGGCGTTCATCGTCGGCCAGATCGCGGCGAGCTTCGTCGACGCGAACTACAGTCATGGCGCCTGGCCGATGGTCGTGCCGATGGGTCTGGCAGGTACGGCGCTGGTCGCCATCTCTTTCGTGTGGCTGCCGCGTCTGTCACACTCGAATTCAACCAAGGAAACAACGTGATCCGTCTGAATGTCGTTCGCGAGGGCGAAGGCCCCATCGTCGTTCTCAGCCATGCGCTGGGCTGCAATCTTCACATGTGGGACGGCGTCGCCGAAAGGCTGGCCGCCGCGCACACGGTGGTGCGTTACGACCACCGCAACCATGGCGGCTCGGAGCGGGTGCCGGGCCCGGTGACGATGCAGATGCTGGCCGACGACGCCGTGGCGCTCATTCAGCGCGAAGCCGAAGGCGAGCCGGTGCACTTCGTGGGCCTGTCGATGGGTGGCATGACCGCGCAGGCCATGGCGCCCGAACACGCCGGCCTGCTGCGCAGCATGGTCATCGCGAACTCCTCCGCGTACTACCCCGACCAGGCGCCGTGGCGCGCTCGCGTCGACACCGTGCGAAGCCAGGGCGTCGGCGCCATCGCGACGGGCGCGGTCGGCAAGTGGCTGACGCCGGAGTTCCTGGCGACGCCCGAAGGCCGCGCGGCAGGCGAGACCTTGCACGCGATGCTCGTCGCGACCGATCCGGACGCCTACATCGCGAGTTGCGAGGCAGTGGCCGCGATCGATTTCCGCGAAAGCAACCGGCGCATCGCGACGCCCACGCTGGTCATTGCCGGTGCGCGCGACGAAGCCACCCCACCCGAGATGTCGGATGCGATGGTGCAGGCCATTCCCCATGCGCGCCGCGCCACGATCGCCGGCGCCCATGTGAGCGCCGTCGAGAAGCCGGCCGAGTTCGTGCAGCTTTTGATCGATTTCTGGCGCAGCCTTTGACGCCTGCACCGCCAGTGGGGTGATTTCCGCGCCGGCCATTGACAGTCCGCGGCACGGCCCCATCATCTTCACGATGCATTCAACGAGCCCGAAGCCATGACCACTCGTCTCAAGATCGATTTCGTTTCCGACGTGACCTGCCCGTGGTGCGCGGTCGGCCTGGGCGCGCTCGAAGCAGCGCTCGACAAGGTGGCGCCCGACGTCACGGCCGATCTTCACTTCCAGCCCTTCGAACTCAATCCGCAGATGCCCGTCGAAGGCCAGGACGCGTTCGAGCACCTGCACGAAAAGTACGGCACCACGCGCGAGCAGCAGGCGCAGGCGCGCGAGGCCATTCGCGCGCGCGGCGAGGCGGTGGGTTTCGAGTTTCGTCGCGAGGGCCGAGCGCGTGTGTACAACACCTTCGACGCCCACCGTCTGCTGCACTGGGCCGAACTCGAAGACCCGCGCAAGCAGGTCGCGCTCAAGAAGGCGCTGCTGCGTTCATGTCACACCGACGGCGAAAACCCGTCCGACCCCGAGGTGCTGGTGCGCCTCGCGACCGAGGCCGGGCTCGATGCCGAACGCGCCCGCGCCATCCTGGCCAGCGACGAGTTCGCCAGCGAAACGCGCGAGCGCGAGCGCATGTACACCGACGCGGGCATCCATTCGGTGCCGGCCATCATCATCAACGACCGTCACCTGATTTCGGGCGGCCAGCCGGTCGAGGTGTTCGAGCGGGCGCTGCGGCAGATCGCCGGTGCGGCGCCGCAGGCGACCGCGTTCGCCTGACGTTCGGTACCGGCGATCTCGAAGTCCGGTCGCGGCAGGTTGCGACCGAGGCCCGCACTTGTCACAGTGCGTTACGCCGTCACGGGCTACCATGACGGGCAGCATGCGCCGCATCGGGTGGGCGCACTGAAGAAAAGGAACAGTTCTCCATGGCAGAACGTGATCGCGCAGTTCGCAGATCGTCCCGTGAGTCGTCGTTGTGGATCGTCGTCGTCCTCGTGATCCTGGCACTCGTCGCTGGGGGCTTCTGGTGGCGCTGGTCGCAGGAGCAGGCGCAGACGCCGCCGCCGGGGCCTTCCGCCGGTGTCCCGCAGCCCGACTTTCCGCCGGCGCCGCCGGAACTGCCCGCGGCTGCCGCGCCCGCGGGTCCGCAGTTTCCGGTCGACACGGCCGCCGACGCCAAGTTGCCTTCGCTGGGCGAATCCGATGGGCAGATCAAGTCGGATCTCGACAACGCGTTCGGCAGCAAGGGCGTGCTCACCTTTCTGCAGATCGACGGCTTCGTGCGTCGCATGGTGGCCACGGTCGACAACCTCACGCGCGAGCAGGCGCCGTCGCGCGTGTGGCCGGTGCAGCCGGCGCCCGATCGATTCAAGGTGGCCGGCGAAGGTGCGGCGCGGACGATCGACGCGGACAACGCCGCGCGCTACACGCCCTTCGTGCTGTTCGTCGAATCGGTCGACGCCAAGAAGGCGTCGGCGCTCTACACCAAGCTGTATCCACTCTTTCAGCAGGCCTACGAAGAACTGGGCTACCCGGGGCGCTACTTCAACGACCGCCTGATCGCGGTCATCGACCATCTGTTGCAAGCGCCCGAACCCACGGGCCCGGTGCAGGTGAAGCTCACCGAGGTCAAGAGCGACGTGTCGGCCCAGCGGCCCTGGGTGCGCTACGAGTTCGTCGACCCGAACCTCGAGACGCTGTCCGCGGGGCAGAAGATCATGGTGCGCGTCGGCCTCGTCAACGAGCGTCGCTTGAAAGCCAAGCTCAGCGAGCTGCGCGCCTTGCTCGCGCGCGGCGCAGCGGCGAAGAAGTAGCGCGCGCTGCGGTCAGCGCGAAGGTGGCGGCGCGACGGCGCTGTCGGCACAAGCCGACGCTCGCGCCAGAAGCAGGTCGCGCTCGCGCGCATTGCGCGTCAGCGATGCTGCGTGGCGAAACTCCTCGACCGCTTCGTTTGTACGGCCCACTTTGGCGAGCAGATCCGCTCGCACGGCCGGCAGCAGGTGATAGCTGGCGAGCCGGGGCTCCGAACGCAGCACATCGACGATGGCGAGCCCCTCCGCCGCGCCGAAAGCCATCGAGCGGGCCACGGCGCGATTGAGCTCGACGATGGGCGAGGGCAGGACCTCGGCAAGCGTGTCGTAGAGCGCTGCGATGCGCGTCCAGTCCGTGGCATCGGCCGTCGTCGCCCGGCCGTGGCAGGCGGCGATGGCAGCTTGCAGCGCATAAGGGCCGCGCGCGCCGCCGAGTTGCTCGGCCCGCGCCAGCGCCGCCAGGCCGCGCTGGATGAGCAGGCGGTCCCAGCGGCCGCGATCCTGGTCCAACAGCAGCACCGGCTCGCCCCGCGCGTTGGCTCGCGCCGCGGTGCGCGAGGCCTGGATTTCCATCAGCGCGACGAGACCGTGGGCCTCCGGCTCGTGCGGCAGCAGTTCGGCCACGATGCGTCCGAGCCGGAGCGCCTCGTCGCAGAGCGCTGGGCGCATCCAGTCGTCGCCGGCCGTGGCCGAGTAGCCTTCGTTGAAGATCAGGTAGATCACCTCCAGCACGGAGCCGAGCCGCTCTGCGAGTTGCTCGGCACGCGGTGCTTCGAAAGGCACCTGCGCCGCCTGCAGCGAACGCTTGGCGCGCACGATGCGTTGCGCGATGGTGGCCTCCGGCACCAGGAACGAGCGCGCGATTTCGTCGGTCGCCAGGCCGCCGAGCATGCGCAGCGTGAGCGCCACGCGCGCCTCGGCCGGCAGCACCGGGTGGCAGGCTGTGAAGATGAGCCGCAGCAGGTCGTCGCCGACGTCGTCGTCGATCGCGGCATCGATCGCTTCCGCGAAATCGTCGGCTGCCGCCTGGTGGCGAAAGTCGAGTTCGTGCGCGATCTCTTCTTCCTTGCCGGTATGCAGCTTCCGACGGCGAAGCAGGTCGAGCGCGCGGTGCTTCGATGCGGCCATGAGCCAGGCCGCGGGGTTGTCGGGAATGCCCTCGGCCGGCCACTGTTCGAGCGCGGCGACCAGCGCGTCCTGCGCCAGCTCTTCGGCCTGCCCGACGTCGCGGAGCATGCGCGCCAGGGCCCCGATGATGCGAGCCGATTCGAGCCGCCAGACAGCGTGGATCGTGCGGTGCGTGGCCGACTCGGTCATCGGGCGTCAGGCCGCGACCGGGAGCACGTCCACCACGGGATCGTCTTGCGCGTAGGGATAGCTGACGGCCCATTCGATGGCCGCCTGCAGCGACTCGACCTGAATGAGCCAATAGCCTGCGATCAGTTCCTTGGCTTCGGCGAACGGACCGTCCATGACGCCGAGCGACGCGCCCGCGCGCCGGAGGCGCACCGCCTTCGCGGTCGAGCCCAGGCCGTCGCCCGAAAGCAGCACGCGCGCCGCGACGGCGTCGCCGTTGCGCTTCGCCATGGCTTGCAGCCGCGCCGGAGCCGGCGCCGTTTCGGCTTCGGTCGCGGCATCGGCGTGGACCAGCACGAGAAAGCGCGGCTGATTCGCGGAAGTGTCGGTGTCCACGCCCGGCAGGCCGCCCGGGCAGCCCGTCGCGCGGATCTCGAAGCGATCGTCGGCGGCTTGCGCTCGCTTCAGCCACTCGATCACCGTGTCGCGCGAATCGGCTTCGACGATCGCGAGCCGTGCCAGGCCGAGCTCGCTCGCGCTCAGGTCGTCGGTACGCGCCGGGGCATGGCCCGAGAAATGGATGCGCGCCCCGGGCCCGGTCGGATCGAGCCGAAGGTCTTCTTGCAGCTTGACCGCGTCGATGGCGGGGGGCAGCGCGGCCCGATCATCGGCCGCCGACAAGACGGCACCTTGCAGAATCGCGAATCTCATTGCGGGGTCCTTGTGCTCGGACCCGAGGATATCGCTGCTCGGCTACCGCCCCTTGTCGGCGAGCTTCGCTGTCTGCTCGCGCAACGCCTCTTCCCGCGCGCGCAGCTCGGGGGTGAACTCGGCGCCGAAATCGGCGGCTTCGAAGACCTGGCGCAGCTCGATCTCGGTACCGCCGTCGAAGGGCGCGCGCTTGAGCCATTCGATGGCTTCTTCCTTCGAGCGCACCTGCCACAGCCAGAAGCCGGCCACCAACTCCTTGGTTTCGGCGAAAGGCCCATCGATCACCGTGCGCTCCTTGCCCGAAAAGCGCACCCGCACGCCCTTGGCGCTGCTGTGCAGGCCTTCGCCGGCCAGCATCACGCCGGCCTTGACGAGTTCTTCGTTGTACTTGCCCATCTCGGTGAGCAGTTGTTCGCTGGGCATCACGCCCGCTTCGGAATCGGCATCCGCCTTGACCAGGACCATGAAACGCATCGTGTTCTCCTAGAACCGAAGAGGTGACGCTCGCCGGTCGACCTGACCTGGACATGAAAGCATCGCGCCTCTGTATGCACGTCGTTTCACCCAGGCCCGGATCGACATGCCGGCGCCGATCCGTTTGTAAAGATGCGTTACTCGGACGCGGATTCGGCCTCGGTCTCGTCCATGCCTTCGCTCACGGGGACGCACGAGCAGAACAGGTTGCGGTCGCCGTACACGTTGTCGACCCGGCCGACCGGCGGCCAGTACTTGGCCTGCCGGAGCGAGGCGAGCGGAAACGCGCCGAGCTCGCGCGAATAAGGCCGCGACCAGTCGCCGGCGAGCAGGCTGGCGGCCGTGTGCGGCGCGTGCTTGAGCGGGTTGTCCTCGCGCGGCCAGACGCCTTCCTCGATGCGGCGGATCTCGCCGCGGATGGCGATCATGGCGTCGATGAAGCGGTCGAGTTCGGCCAGCGGCTCGCTCTCGGTCGGCTCGACCATCAACGTGCCCGGCACCGGAAAGCTCAGCGTCGGCGCGTGGAAGCCGTAGTCGATCAGCCGCTTGGCGACGTCTTCGGCCGTGACGCCGCTGCTGTCCTTCAGCGGCCTCAGGTCGAGGATGCATTCGTGCGCCACGTGGCCGTTGGCACTGGCATAGAGCGTGGGGTAGTGATCGCGCAGGCGAGCGCTGATGTAGTTGGCGCTCAGGATGGCGACTTCGGTGGCGGCCTGCAGCCCGGCCGCGCCCATCATGCGGCAGTACATCCAGCTGATCGGCAGCACGGCCGCGTTGCCGAGCGGCGCGGCCGACACGGCGCCCACGCCGTGCCCGGGCTTGCCGCCGGTGGCGTGGCCGGGCAGGTAGGGCACCAGGTCCTGGACCACGCACACCGGCCCTACGCCGGGTCCGCCGCCGCCGTGCGGAATGCAGAAGGTCTTGTGCAGGTTGAGATGGCTCACGTCGCCGCCGAATTCGCCGGGCGCGGCCACGCCCACCAGCGCGTTCATGTTGGCGCCGTCGACGTAGACGCGGCCGCCGTGCGCATGCACCAGCTCGCAGAGCTCTTTGACGCGGGTCTCGAACACGCCATGGGTGCTGGGGTAGGTGATCATCACCGCGGCGAGCTGCTGCGAATGTTTTTCGCAGGCGCGTTTCAGGTCGTCCATGTCGACGTTGCCGCTCCCGTCGCAGGCGGTTACCACCACCTTCATGCCCGCCATCTGTGCGCTGGCCGGATTGGTGCCGTGCGCGGACGACGGAATCAGACAGATGTCGCGGTGCCCCTGGTCGTTGGCCTGGTGAAAGGCATGGATGGCGAGCAGCCCGGCGTATTCGCCCTGCGAGCCCGCGTTGGGCTGCAGGCTGATGCCTGCGTAGCCCGTGGCCTCGCAGAGCCAGGCGCACAGCTGCGCATCGAGTTGCGCGTAGCCCTGGCGCTGGTCGGCCGGCGCGAAGGGATGGATGTGGGCGAACTCGGGCCAAGTGACAGGGATCATCTCGCTCGTTGCGTTGAGCTTCATGGTGCAGCTGCCGAGCGGGATCATGCTGCGGTCGAGCGCCAGATCCTTGTCGGCGAGGCTGCGGATGTAGCGCAGCATCGCGGTCTCGCTCTTGTGCGTGTTGAAGACCGGGTGCGCGAGATAGCCGCTGGTGCGATGCAGCGCTTCGGGAATGCGCGGCGCGACGGCATCGGCGAGCGCATCGAAGCGCGGCGCCTGCGCGCCCTGGGGCGCGAACAGCGCCCACAGCAGCTCGACGTCGGCGCGCGTGGTGGTCTCGTCGAGCGACACGCCCAGATGAAGCTGCACGCGCTGGCGCAGATTGACCCCGGCATCGCGTGCGCGCTGCAGCACCTGCGGCGTGTCGTCGCCCGTGCGCACGGTGAGCGTGTCGAAGGCGCTGGCGTTGATCACTTCGCGGCCCATCTGCTCCAGGCCCTTTGCAAGTACGGCCGCCAGGGTGCTGACTCGCTGCGCGATGCGCCGCAAGCCGTCCGGCCCGTGATAGACCGCATACATGCTCGCGACCACCGCCGGCAGCACCTGCGCGGTGCAGATGTTGGAAGTCGCCTTCTCGCGGCGGATGTGCTGCTCGCGCGTCTGCAGCGCGAGCCGATAGGCCGGCTGGCCGTGCTCGTCGATGCTCACGCCCACCAGGCGTCCCGGCAGCGAGCGCTTGAATTCGTCGCGGCAGGCGAGGTACGCGGCATGCGGGCCGCCGTTGCACATCGGCATGCCGAAGCGCTGCGTGGTGCCGCAGACGATGTCGGCGTCCCATTCGCCCGGCGGCGACAGCACGGCGAGTGCCAGCAGGTCGGCCGCCACGCAGAAGGCGGCGCCGTGCTGGTGGGCCAGACCGGCGAGGGGCCGAAGGTCGTGCACGTGGCCGGTGGTGGCTGGGTACTGCGCCAGCGCGCCGAAGAAGTCGCCCTGGGCCATGAGATGGCGCAGCGTCTCGGCGAGCGTGCTCACTTTGACCTGGATGCCGAGCGGCGCCGCGCGCGTGCGGATCACTTCGATGGTCTGCGGATGGCAGTCGCCCGACACCAGGAAGACCGAGCTCTTGCTCTTGACGCTGCGCTTGGCGAGCGTCATGGCTTCGGCCGCGGCGGTGGCCTCGTCGAGCATCGAGGCATTGGCGATGGCCATGCCGGTCAGGTCGCAGACCATGGTCTGGAAATTCACCAGCGCCTCCATGCGCCCCTGCGAGATCTCGGCCTGGTAGGGCGTGTAGGCGGTGTACCAGGCGGGGTTCTCCAGCACGTTGCGCAGGATCACGCCCGGGGTGTGCGTGCCGTAATAGCCCTGGCCGATGAAGCTCTTCGCCACCTTGTTCTTGGCCGCGATCGAGCGGAGCTCTGCCAGCGCATGCGCCTCGGTGGTCGTGGGCGGCAGGCGCATCGGCTTGCCGCGCCGGATCGCTGTCGGCACGATGCCGTCGATCAACTCGGCCCGGGTGGCCGACCCGATGGCCGACAGCATGTGCGCTTCGTCGGCGCTTTCGATGCCGATGTGGCGCGCGATGAACTCGCCCGGGTTTTCGAGTTCGTGCAGCGATGGCGGGGCGTTGGGGTGCATGGGCTTCAGGTCCGCGTCGAGGGATCAGGCGTTGTCGGCAAAGGCCTTGTAGGCCGTGGCGTCCAGCAGGGCGGCGATTTGATCGGGCACGCTTGCACGCACCTTGAAGAACCAGCCTTCGGATTCGGGCGCCGAGTTGGCGAGCGACGGGTCGGCCCGCAAGGCTTCGTTGACGGCGACGATCTCTCCGGAGATCGGCATGAAGACGTCGGCCGCGGCCTTGACCGACTCGACCACGCCGGCCACTTCGCCCTGCTCGAAGGTCGTGCCCACTTCAGGCAGATCGACGAAGACCACGTCGCCCAGCGCATCCTGCGCATGCTGCGTGATGCCCACGGTGACGGAGGCGTGGTCGTGTGCCTGGACCCACTCGTGGTCCTTGGTGTATTTCATGGTCATGCGGGGGCTCCTTGAATGAAGATGGATCTGGATATGGATGAACGGTTCGCGGCTCAGCCGCGGAAATAGCGGGCCGGAAGAAAGGGCAGGGTGCTGACTTCCATCGGCACCGGCTTGCCGCGCACGATGGCCTGGATGCGCGTGCCGGGTTCCGAAAACGCCAGCGCCACGTAGCCCATGGCGATCGGGCGATCGACGCTCGGGCCGAGCAG
>JAHJOG010000051.1 GCA_018820395.1 Gammaproteobacteria bacterium
CGCTGGCGGCGGGTCTGTTCGATGCGCTTGATCTGCGAGATGCGCACCGCGCTGTTGTCGATGTCGAGAATGTCGATCGGATCTTCGTTTTCCAGCCGGAACTTGTTGACGCCGACGATGACCTCCTCGCCCTTGTCGACGGCAGCCTGGCGACGGGTCGCGGCTTCCTCGATCAGACGCTTCGGCAGGCCGGCATCGACCGCCTTGGTCATGCCGCCCATGGCCTCGACCTCCTCGATGAGCGCCCAGGCGGCGTCGGCCATGTCTTGCGTGAGCTTTTCCATCATGTAGCTGCCGGCCCAAGGGTCGATCACGCTGGTGATGTGCGTTTCTTCCTGAACGATGAGCTGCGTGTTTCGCGCGATGCGGGAGCTGAATTCGCTCGGCAGCGCGATCGCCTCGTCCAGTGCGTTGGTGTGCAGGCTCTGCGTGCCGCCGAAGACCGCGGCCATGGCCTCGATGGTGGTCCGTACCACGTTGTTGTACGGGTCCTGCTCGGTCAGCGACCAGCCCGAGGTCTGGCAGTGCGTGCGCAGCATCAGGCTCTTCGGGTTCTTGGGCTCGAACTCCTTCATGATGCGGCACCACAAGAGCCGCGCCCCGCGCATCTTGGCGACTTCGAGATAGAAGTTCATGCCGATGGCCCAGAAAAAGCTCAGCCGACCCGCGAACACATCGACGTCGAGTCCCTTGGCCAGCGCCGTCTTCACGTACTCCTTGCCGTCGGCCAACGTGAAGGCGAGCTCGAGCGCCTGGTTGGCGCCGGCTTCCTGCATGTGATAGCCGCTGATCGAGATCGAGTTGAACTTGGGCATCTTCTGGGCCGTGTACTCGATGATGTCGCCGACGATGCGCATCGAAGGCTCGGGCGGAAAGATGTAGGTGTTGCGCACCATGAACTCTTTGAGGATGTCGTTCTGGATCGTCCCCGACAACTGCTCCTGCGCAACGCCCTGCTCTTCCGCCGCGACGATGTAGCCGGCGAGCACCGGCAGTACCGCGCCGTTCATGGTCATCGACACGCTGACCTTGTCGAGCGGGATCTGATCGAACAGGATCTTCATGTCCTCGACGCTGTCGATCGCCACGCCGGCCTTGCCGACGTCGCCCGTCACGCGCGGGTGGTCGCTGTCGTAGCCGCGATGCGTCGCGAGGTCGAAGGCCACGCTCACGCCCTGCCCGCCTGCAGCCAGTGCCTTGCGATAGAAGGCGTTGGACTCTTCCGCGGTCGAGAAGCCCGCGTATTGCCGGATGGTCCACGGCCGCACGGCATACATCGTGGCCTGCGGGCCGCGCAGGTACGGTTCGAAGCCGGGCAGCGTGTCGGTGTACTTGAGGCCCTTCAGGTCCGCCGCCGTGTAGAGCGGCTTGACCACGATGCCGTCGGGCGTCACCCAGTTCAAGGCATTCAGATCGCCGCCGGGGGCAGACTTGGCGGCCGCCTTGGCCCAGGCATCCAGGGTCGCGGTCTGGAAGGTCGGTTCGGTTTTGCTCATAAACGCCGCTTTGTGAGGTCGGGGAAAGCCGTCTGGGATCTGAGTGTGCGCCGCTCTGGGCGCGTCGCGTGGGCGAGTCTACCCTAGCTGTAATTATTAATTCAAACTGGCGAGTTGCGGTACATTTCGCGCATGTCCGCCCTCACCCTCACGCCGCGCGCCTTGTACGAAGAGGTGGCGGAACTGCTTCGCCAGCGCATCTTCAACCGGGAGCTCGAGCCCGGCAGCTGGATCGACGAACTCAAGCTGGCAGACGAATACGGCATCAGCCGAACCCCCCTGCGCGAAGCGCTGAAAGTGCTGGCCGCCGAGGGCCTGGTGACCATGAAGGTGCGCCGTGGCGCCTATGTGACCGAGGTGTCGGACAAGGACCTGGCCGACGTCTACCACCTGCTGAGCCTGCTCGAAAGCGATGCGGCCGGCGTGGTGGCCGCCAGCGCGTCCGACGCCGAGCTGGCCGAGCTGGATGCCCTGCATGCCGAACTCGAGGCGTCTGCCGAGCCGGGGCACGTCGACCGCGAGCGATTCTTCGAGATCAACGAGCGCTTCCACATGCGCCTCCTGGCCGTCGCCGACAACCGCTGGCGCGATCAGATGGTGGCCGATCTTCGCAAGGTGATGAAGCTCAACCGCCACAACTCGTTGCTGAAGTCCGGGCGCATCGCGGAGTCGCTGAAGGAACATCGCTCCGTGATGGCGGCCATCCGTGCGCGGGACGCGGGGGCGGCGATGGCGCGGATGCGCGAACACTTCGCCAACGGCCTTGAGGCAGCCGGCTAGCTGACTCTGCAAGCAGTCAGTGGGTGCCGATCTCGGCGGTGATCTGGCGGGCGGTTTCGAGGAGGCGGGGAGCGACGTGTTCGATCATGGTTTCGCGGGGCAGGAGGTAGGCCGGGCCGCCGCAGCTGACGGCGTAGCGCTCGCCGCGAGGGCCGCGCAGCGGGAAACCGAGGGCGTGGATGTGGGGGTGCCATTCGCCGAAGGAGCTGCAGTAGCCGAGGCGCGCGTATTCCTCCAGCCCGGCGGCGAGGCGGCCTTCGAGCGCGGACCAGTTCTCGCCGCTGGCCTGGCGGATCTGGTCGAGCAGTTCGCGCTGTTCGCTGTCCGGCAGCGCGGCCAGGTAGGCGCGCCCGGCGGCCGAGGTGGCGATGGTCATGCGCGAGCCGACGTCGATGCGTGAGGTGATGAGTGCGGTGCGCGGGCGGATCGAATCGATGATCAGCATGTCGAGTTCATCGCGCACGCCCATGTGCACGCTGGCGCTCGCGAATTCGGCGAGCGCGGCCAGATGCGGTCGCGCCGCCGCGCGCAGGTCGAAGTTGCGCAGGAAGCGGTTGCTCAGGTCGAGCAGCGCCGGGCCCAGGCTGAAGCGCTCGGTCTCCATCGATTGCCGCAGGTAGCCACTGCCCACCAGCGTGGCGGCCAGACGAGACACGGTGGCTTTCGGGATGCCGGTGGCCTCCGCCAATTCGCGGTTGCTCAGCGGACTGGCGGCCTCGCCGATGGCCTTGAGCACGGACAGTCCGCGCGCCAGCGCGCTCACCTCCGCACCCGCCGCGGCCTCCGCCTTCACTTCTATTTTTTCAGAACGTTGTTTCATTATTCAGCCAAAAACGGTTGACGCTCTGCCTCAGGCCTGTATTATTTCGGAACGTTGTTCCATTAAAACACCATGACGAGACATTTCACATCTTCACTCCGCCGCGCCATCGTTCTCGGCGCCTGTCTGGCCACCGGCCTCGGTACCTTCGGCGGCGCCTCGGCGCAGGATTTTCCCAAGGGCCCGGTCAAGATCATCATTCCATTCGCGCCCGGCGGGCCGACCGACACCGTCGGCCGCCTGATCGGTCAGAAGCTGCAAGAAGTCTGGGGGCAGCCGGTCATCATCGACTACAAGCCGGGCGCCGGCACCGCGATCGGTGCCGACTTCGTCGCCAAGTCGAACCCGGACGGGCAAACCATCGGCATGGTGAATTCGTCCTTCGCGGTCAATCCGTCGCTGCGCAAGAGCCTGCCCTACGACACGACCAAGGACCTTTCGGGCATCACGCAGATCGCCAACCTGCAGCTCGCCATCGTCGCGCGGCCCGACGCGCCCTTCAACACGCTGCCCGAACTCATCGCCTACGCGAAGAAGAATCCCGGCAAGCTGACCTACGGCACGCCGGGCGCCGGCAGCACCACGCACCTCGGCGCCGAACTGCTCAAGCGCGAAGCCGGCTTCGACATGCTCCACTCGCCCTTCAAGGGCAGCGCGCCGGCCCATACCGAACTCATGGGCGGACGGATCGATCTCGTGGTCGACCCGTTTCTGTCGATCCTTCCCTACGTGAAGGCGGGCCGCATGAAGATGATCGCCACGATGGGCGAAAAGCGCGTGGAAGGCTTCGACTACCCGACGGTCGGCGAGACCATCCCCGGCTTCCACGTCAACGCGCTGCTCGGCTTCGTCGCGCCGCACGGCACGCCGCGCGCGGTGGTCGAGAAGATCCAGCGCGACACCGCCAAGGTGCTCAGCGACCCGCAACTGCGCAAGCGCATCGAGGAACAGGGCATGAGCGTGGTCACGTCCAAGCCCGAGCAGTTCGATGCGTTCATCCAGTCGGAGATCACGCGCTGGGGTCGGATCATCAAGGAATCGGGCATTCAGGCCGAGTGAGCCTGAAGCCCGCCGCTGCGCAAACCTTCTCCCATCCCGCGAACCCATTTTTCGTCCGAGTGCCGCCATGTCATTGACCCTCCAGCCGCTCCACCCGCTCTTTGCTGCCGAAGCCAGCGGCATCGATCTCGCCCGTCCGTTGTCCGACGCGGACCTGAAGCAGATCAATGCCGCCATGAACCAGTACGCGGTGCTGGTCTGGCGCGGGCAGCCGCTGTCGGGCCAGCAGCAGATCGATCTCACCAAGGCCTTCGGCCCGCTCGATCTCGGCCTCAAGAAGGTCTTCAAGCGCAAGGAGCGGTTGGAAGACGAGCATCTCATCGACATCTCCAACGTCGATGCCGAAGGCCAGGTCGCGCGCCGCGACTCGCCCAAGAACCTGTCCAACTTTGCCAACCAGCTGTGGCACAGCGACAGCTCGTTCCAAGACCCGCGTGCCGCCTACTCGATGCTTCATGCCGTGGTGCTGCCGAGCTGGGGCGGCACGACCGAGTTCGCCGATCTGCGCGCTGCCTACGACGCGCTGCCCGAGCGCACGCGCGGTGAAATCGAGAGCCTCAGCGCCGAGCACTACGCGCTGCACACCCGCATCCTGCTCGGCGACGAGGCCTACACCGACGACCAGAAAAAGGCGATCCCGCCCGCCGTATGGCCGCTGGTGCAAACCCATCCGGGGTCCGGACGAAAACTGCTCTTCGTCGGCGTGCATGCGCGCGAAATCATCGGTTGGCCCACGGCCGAGGCGCGCATCTACCTGTCCGACCTGCTGGAGCACGCCACGCAGCGTGAATTCGTCTACCGCCACGAATGGCAGGTGGGCGACCTCGTGATGTGGGACAACCGCAGCACGCTGCACCGCGGCCGCCGCTACGACATCGCCGAGCGGCGCGAACTGCGGCGCACCACCATCGAGGACGTGCCCGAGGCACGGTTGATGGCGGCCTGAGGCTGCGGCCGCTTCGGCGGTCTATCGAGCCGCCTGAAGCTCCGCGCTCAGGCCCCTGCGGTGCTCAGGCAGCCTGCGCCTGTGGCGCGTGCGCGATGGCCATCACTTCGTGCGGCGGCAGGGCCTTCAACTGGTGGTCGCTCCACACCTGCCGCCAGCGGCGCGCGCCCGCCAGACCGTGGCGCAGCCCCAGCATGTGTCGCGCGATGGTCGGCCACCCGGTGCCATGCTCCGCGGCCTCGCGCACCATGTAGTCGCACATCGCGATCTCCACCTCTTCGCGCGTGAGATTGCTCGGCGCTTCGCCGAAGAAGCACTCGTCCCACCGGCTCAGCCACCACGGGTTGTGATACGCCTCGCGGCCGACCATCACGCCGTCCAGCAGGCGCAGATGCTGCGTCACCTGCTCGTCGCGCGTGAAGCCGCCATTGATCGAAAAGCGCAGGTGCGGAAAATCGTGCTTGAGGCGATGCACCTGCTCGTAACGCAGCGGCGGCACTTCGCGGTTCTGCTTGGGCGACAGGCCCTTCAACCACGCATTGCGCGCATGCACGATGAAGGTCTTGCAGCCCGCCTCGCTCACCGCTCCCACGAAGTCGCGCACGAACTCATAGCTCTCGGACTTGTCGATGCCGATCCGATGCTTGACCGTGACCGGCACCGCGACCGCGTCCACCATCGCCTTCACGCAGTCGGCCACCAGGGCCGGCTCCCTGCATCAGGCAGGCACCGAACGCCCCGCGCTGCACCCGCTCGCTCGGGCACCCGCAATTGAGATTGATCTCGTCATAGCCCCACTGCTCCCCCAGGCGCGCGCAATGCGCCAGGTCCGCCGGCTCGCTTCCGCCCAACTGCAGGGCCACCGGATGTTCCTCGGCGTTGAAGCGCAGATGCCGCGGCACGTCGCCATGCACCAACGCGCCGGTCGTCACCATCTCGGTGTAGAGCAAGGCGCGGCGCGTCAAGAGACGATGGAAGAAGCGGCAGTGGCGGTCGGTCCAATCCATCATGGGGGCCACCGACACCCTGTCCGCATCACTCGCTGATTTCATTGTCTTTCTGGTTGAGGGTCGAAGGAAAACATCGCGCGCGCAGAGCATACCGGGCAGACCCGACGACGCCTTCTCCTACATCACGCTGGATGAAATTCCAGCTTTTTCGGGCATGTCGATTCCTTAACAATCATCGCGAATCCGGAGGCGTCGTGAAAACTTTTCCCATCGCTGTGGCCTGTCTGTCGGTCGTCCTGTCCACCGCGGCGCTTGCGCAGCGGCCCTATCCTCCTTACCCGTACCCCTATCAGCCACCGCCTCGGCGCGACAACAGCGGCGACAAGGCGGCAGCCGCGGTCGCCGCCATCGCCATTGGCGGGGTGATCGCCGCCGCGATCGCGCGCAACCGGGAACAGCACCAGTACCAGCAGTATGGCTACGGACCGGCCCCCTACCCGCCGCCGCCGCCACCCAACGCCGGGAGCTTCGCGCCTGCACCGAACGTCGTGTGCGTGAACGCCCAGCGCGCATGCTTCGACAACATGGCCTATTCGGCCTATTGGACCTCGCGGGTCTTTCCGTACTGAGGCAGCCCATGAAACGCATCGTCTGTCTCGCTCCCCTCCTCGCCCTGCTCGCAGCCTGCACCACGCCGCCCAACGGCGCGCCGGTGGCTGGGGGCGCTGCAGCCACGCCACCGGCACAGGCCGGGGCCATGCCGCCGCCGCCCTCCGCGCCTGTGCCATCCGCCGACATGGCGCACAGCCAGGTCGGCAAGGCCGAGGTCATGAAGGTGCTGACCGAAACCATGAAGCCCTGGTGGAGTCCCGTGCAGCAGGGACTGATGCTGTACCTCGGCTACTACAGTGCGGCCTCGGCCATGTGCGACACGCTGGAAATCGACAAGGCGAAGGTCGACACGCTCGTGCGCACCAAGTTCCTGCAGCCGCAGGGCAGCAGGCCCAAAAGCAAGGGGCCGGCGACGCCGAGCGAGCTGGGCTTTCGCAAGGACGTGTTCCTCATGCACCTCGGCATGGTGACCGGCGCGGTGATGGGATCGCACCGCGCCGACATTCCGGGCTTCTGTGCGGACGCGACGGCGCTCAAGGTCAAGGTGCCCGGCGCTTCGAACCTCTTCAAGACGAACTAGGAAAAGTCACCCGTGCGAGCCCTCCTGATCGCAGCAGCCCTCGTCGCCAGCGGGACTGCCACCGCCGCCATCCCTTTGCTGAACTACACCTGCCCCGGCAAGCTGGAAGTGCACGCCGACGCCGGTGGGCCAGTCTTCATCAACGGCAAGAAGACCCAACTCAAGCGCTTCAACGACAACTACTACGAGGCGCGTGGCGCCGGTGTGACGGTGAGCATCGCCATCAACGCCGACGGCACGCCTGCGGTCTCCTACACCGGACCCAAGCGCGCCAATGGAATCTGCCAGGCTTCCGGCAGCCGCTAGGCGACGGCTCGCGGGCTCTGCAACCCATCGAGAAGGACCTCCATGGCGGTACCGCGCGGAGCCGGCGAAGTCGGCGTGATCTCGCCCCCTCTGGCGGCGCATGACCGCATCGCCTGGCTGGAATACCGCGGCAGCGACTTCCCGTTCTACAACGCGCGGCCGACGCTCGTCACGGCGCTGCAATGGGCGTTCGTGTTGGCCGCAGTGGTTCTGGGCTTTGGGCTCCTGACGACGCCGCTGCTGACGCCCACGGGGCGCGCGGCGCCCTATCTGGCCGCCATCCTGTTTCCGCTCGTGCCGCTGGCCGCTCTCGCGATCGTGGCCCGGGCGCACTGGAAGGCGATCTTCTCTCGCGTCGGCCTGCGCGACGTGAAGTGGATGCTGTTGATCGCGCTGCTCAACATCGTCGTGACTGTTTGCGTCGCGCTCGCTCTCAATCAGGCCGGGACGCTGAACGCGAATGCCGCCGTCGCAGGTCTCAAGGATCTTCCGGTCGCCGACCGCGTGCTCTTCTTCGCTCGCACCGCGCCCCAACTTCTGGGCGAGGAGCTGGTCACGATCCTCCCCTTCCTGGCCGTGCTCTATCTGCTGTCGGCCAAGGCCGGCCTGTCGAGACGCCAAGCCATCCTGGGAGCCTGGCTGGTGTCCGCCGCATGGTTTGCGGCGCTGCACCTGCCGACCTACGGCTGGAACTTCGTGCAGTGCTTCGTCGTGATCGGCAGCGCGCGGCTCGTACTGAGCCTCGCCTACATCATGACGAAGAACGTCTGGGTGTCGACCGGCGCGCACATCGTCAACGACTGGACGCTGTTCGTGGTTTTCCTGTTGCTGGCGGCGTAGCTATCGGCCGCACTTGCAGATGCAAGATTGAATCTTCAATTTGCAGAGGCCGACCCCACCACGCTCCTGATCTGCTGCAGCGTGGCCGGATCGTCCAGCGTCGTCAGGTCTCCCGGATCGCGCCCTTCGCAGACCGCCTGGATCGCCCGGCGCAGCAGCTTGCCGCTGCGGGTCTTGGGCAGCACGCCAACGAAGCGCACGCGGGCCGGCCGGGCGAGCGCACCCAGTTCGTCGGCCACGCGCTTCATGATCTCGCCTTCGAGCACCAGGGCCTGGTCGGCTTCGGTGAGCACCGCCGAGTTGCGCGGCACCGCGAAGGCCATCGCTACCTGGCCCTTCAGACCATCGGCGACGCCGACCACCGCGACCTCGGCCACACCGGCATGGCCGGAGATGCTTTCTTCGATCTCGCGCGTGCCGAGCCGGTGCCCGGCGACGTTGATGACGTCGTCGGTGCGGCCGAGGATGTAGTAGTAGCCGTCCGCATCGCGGATGCCCCAGTCGAAGGTGGAATACACGCTGCGCCCCGGCACGGTCTGCCAGTAGGTGGACACGTAGCGGGCGTCGTCGCCCCACACGGTCTGCATGAAGCCGGGTGGCGTGGGCCCGTCGATCACCACCACGCCCTTCTCGCCGGGGGCGGTGAGTTCTTCGCCCGTAGTCTCGTGGACGATCATGACCTTGAAGCCGTACATCGGCACGCCGGGGCTGCCGAACTTGCTGGCCTTCTTCTCCACGCCGTTGGCGATGGTGATGATCGGCCAGCCCGATTCGGTCTGCCAGTAGTTGTCGATGATCGGCACGCCGAGGCCTTCGCTGATCCACGAAGCGGTCGGCTCGTCGAGCGGCTCCCCCGCGAGGAACAGGGCGCGCAGGGTCGACAGGTCGTGCTTTCGCAAGAGCGCCGGGTCCTGCTTCTTGAGCACGCGCACCGCGGTCGGCGCGCTGAACATCACCGTCACCTTGTACTTCTCGACGAGCTCCCACCAGATCGCGCCATTGGGCTGACCGTCGAGCCCCTGGGTCGGCAGACCTTCGTAGACGATGCTCGCCATACCGGCGATCAGCGGCCCGTAGACGATGTAGCAATGCCCCACGACCCAGCCGATGTCGCTGGTGCAGAAGTAGGTTTCGCCGGGCCGGCCGTCGAAGATGTGCTTCATGCTCGCGGCCAGAGCGACTGCGTAGCCGCCGGTGTCGCGCTGCACGCCCTTGGGTTTGCCGGTGGTGCCGCTGGTGTAGATGGTGTAGCTGACATCGGTCGCGTCGAGCCATTCGCAGGGCACGTCGGCGCCGGCATGCCGCTCGAGCACGACGCTCGCCAGGTGGTCGCGGCCCTCGACGAGCGCCATGGGTGCCAGGCCGCGGTCGAAGAGCAGGACCGCGCCGGGCTTGTGAGCGGCGAGGCGAATGGCCTCGTCCAGCAGCGGCTTGTAGGCCAGCACTTTGCCGCCGCGCGATCCGGCGTCGGCACTGACGATGACCTTGGGCGTCGCGTCTTCGATGCGCGAGGCCAGCGAGCCGCTGGCGAAGCCGCCGAACACCACGCAGTGGATGGCACCGATGCGCGCGCAAGCGAGCATGGTGATCACCGCCTCGGCGATCATCGGCATGTAGATCAGCACCCGGTCGCCCTTGCCGACCCCGATAGCGAGCAGCGCGGCGGCCATGCGCTGCACTTCCGCATGCAGCTGGGCAAAGGTGTAGATGCGCTCGCTGCAGGTTTCTGTGGAGACCGCGATCAACGCCGTCTGATCGCCGCGCGTGGCCAGATGGCGGTCGATGGCGTTGTGGCACAGGTTGGTGCGGCCGCCGGCGAACCAGCGCACGAAGGGCGGACGACTGTCGTCGAGCACCTGCGTGGGTGGCGTCTGCCAGTCGATGAGTCGGGCCTGCTCGGCCCAGAATTCGTTCGGCTCCTCGATGGAGCGGCGATAGAAATCGACGTAGTTCGTCATGGACAAGTCTCTGTGGCTGAGGGCGGCATCAAGCCGTCCGTCGATTCTGGGCCAGGGAGGGACCTCATGGACTCCGGACAACCACTGGCTCGGCCGGTCTGGATGGCACCCGTACCGGCCCACACCGACCCCGCCAACCGGCGCGCCGTGCGCGCTGCCCGAGCGCTAGCGCGCGAAGAACGCGCCCACCAGCTTCACCCAGTAGCTCGACCCGATCGGCAGCAGCGCGTCGTTGAAGTCGTAGTTCGGGTTGTGCAGCTCGCAGGGGCCCATGCCGATGTATTTCTCGTCTCGGTGCGCGCCTTCGCCGTTGCCCATGAAGAGATAGCAGCCGGGCACCTTCTCGAGGTAGAACGAGAAGTCCTCGGCGCCGCCGTGCTGGGGAGTGTTGCCGTCGACGTGGTCGGGGCCGAAGGCGTCCTGCGCGACCTTCATGGCGAAGTCGGTCTGCGCGTCCCAGTTGACGAGCGGTGGGTAGGCGCGATGGAACTTGAGTTCGCCGCTGCCGCCGTGCACTTGCGGCAGCATCTCGGCCACGCGGCGCATGTTGGATTCGATCTCGTCGAGCACCTGGGTGCTGAAGGTGCGCACGGTGCCGCGGATGACGGTTTCGCCCGGCAGCACGTTGTACGCATCGCCCGCATGGATCTGCGTGATGCTGAGCACGGCGACGTCGATCGGATTCTTGTGGCGCGAGATCAGCGTCTGCAGCACGCCGACCATTTCGGCGGCGATGACGATGGTGTCGACCGACTTGTGCGGCTGCGCCGCGTGGCCGCCGGTGCCGCGCACGACGATGTCGAAGCGGTTGCTCGACGCCATGGTCGGCCCCTTGCGAAAGCCGAAGTGGCCGACGTCGAAGCCGGGCATGTTGTGGATGCCGTAGATCTCGTCGCAGGGAAACTTGTCGAACAGGCCGTCTTCGATCATGGCCCGCGCGCCCGCGTTGCCGCCTTCTTCGGCCGGTTGGAAGATGAAGTTGACGATGCCGTCGAAGTCGCGGTGCGCAGCCAGGTACTTGGCCGCGCCCAGCAGCATGGCGGTGTGGCCGTCGTGGCCGCAGCCGTGCATGCGGCCAGGGTTCTTCGACGCGTGCGCGAAGCGGTTGTGCTCGGGCATGGGCAGTGCGTCCATGTCGGCGCGCACGCCGATCGAGCGCGGCTTGCTGCCGGCCTGCACGCGGCTGCCCTTGAGCACGCCCACCACGCCGGTCTTGCCGAGCCCGCGGTGCACTTCGATGCCCCACGACGCGAGCCGTTCGGCGACGACATCGGAGGTGCGGGTTTCCTGAAAGGCCAGCTCCGGGTGGGCGTGGATGTCGCGGCGCAGCGCGGTGAATTCGTCGTGGGTGGCTTCGATTTCGGCGATGAGGCTCATGGTGGTTCTCTGATTCAGCGTGGGATCTGGGTCTTGACGTAGGCGGCGATGTCGGCCGAGACCTCGGCGAGGGCACGCTGCAGGGCGTCGAAGCCCTCGCTGCGCTCGCGCGTCTGTTCGTCCATGTAGAGGCCGCGGTGCAGTTCGATCTGCAGGCTGTGGCGACGCTCGGCCGGGCGGCCGAGCCGCGCGATGAGGGCCACGCCCTTGAAGGGGTCGTTGATCGCCACGCTGAAGCCGCGCTGGCGGAACGCGTCGGCGACCATCGCGGTGAATTCCGGCGCGGCGGTGCTGCCGTCGCGGTCGCCGAGCACCACGTCGGCCAGCGGGTGGGTGCTCTGGATTTGCAGGCTCTCGTACGAATTGGCGGGCATCGAATGCAGGTTGAGGTGCCAGACGGCGCCGAAGCGCGCATAGGCGGCCTCGATCTGCGCCTGCATGGCCGCGTGGTACGGCGCGTGGTAGCGCTCGATGCGGTTCTGCACCTCGCCACGGTGAGCTTGCGATCGTAGATGGGGTCTTTGCCGCCCTTGCCGGCGTCGCGCCAGATCAGGCCGATGCCCAGGCGGGTTTTCTCGCTGGGCGCGAGCGGTGCGGGCCAGGGTGCGTCGAGCAAAGTGGCATCGAGGTCTTCCACGTCGCGGTTGGGGTCGACGTAGGCGCGCGGAAAGTTCGCGGCCAGCAAGGTGGCGCCGACCGAAGGGAGCGCGTCCCACAGCACGTGCACGTCGGTGTCCTCGCCCTTGCGCAGCTTGTCGAAGGCGAGCGCGTAGCCATAGTCGGCCGGGTACATCGTGCCGCTGTGCGGCGAATCGCAGACGAGCGGCACGGCCTCGGCTTCGGGCAGGCGCAAGGTGAAGGCGTCGAAGGGGGTCGAAACGCTGGGGAGAACGGGAGAAGTCATGGGGTCGTGAGGGTCGTGAGGGTCGTCGGGTCAGGCAGTGATGCCCGGCGCGCCCGGCGCCGGGTCGTTGAGGTGGCAGGCACTGAGGTGGCCCGTGGCCAGCGTGCGCAGCGCCGGCAGTTCGGCCTGGCAGCGCGGCATGGCATGCGGGCAGCGCGGGTGAAAGGCGCAGCCCGAGGGCGGGCGCAGCGGCGACGGGAGTTCGCCCTGGATGGGCTGGTAATCGCGGCGCTTGGTGTCGAGCGTCGGCAGTTCCGACAGCAGCGCCTGGGTGTAGGGGTGGTTGGGCCGGGTGAAGATCGTGTCGGTGGGTGCCACCTCGACCACGCGGCCCAGGTACATGATGACGACCCGGTCCGACACATGGCCCACCACGCCGAGGTTGTGGCTGATGAAGAGGTAGGTGAGCTCGAAGTTCCGGCGCAGCGCCAGAAACAAGTTGAGCACCTGCGCCTGGATCGACACGTCGAGCGCGGCCACCGCCTCGTCGCACACGATGAGCTGGGGCTTGAGCGCCAGCGCGCGCGCGATGCCATGCGCTGCCGCTGGCCGCCCGAGAACTGGTGCGGATAGCGCTGGCCGTAATCGGGGTCCAGCCCCACCTGCTGCATCAGCCCGGCCACGTAGTCGGCCTTGCCGGCGGCCGGCACCAGGCCATGCACCACCGGGGCCTCGCCGATGATGTCGAGCACCCGCATGCGCGGGTTGAGCGAGGCCATCGGGTTCTGGAAGATCATCTGCACGCCGAGCCCGTAGGCGCGGCGCTCGGCAGCCGTCATGTCGGCCACCTTGCGGCCCTTGTAGCTCACCTCGCCGGCCGAAGGCGGATTGATGCCCGCGATGACCCGGCCCAGGGTGGACTTGCCGCAGCCCGACTCGCCCACCACACCGACGACTTCGCCGGCACGGATGTCGAGGTCGACGTCGGACACGGCGCGCACCACCGCCGCCTCGTTGCGTGCGCCGAGCAGGTTGGCGATCTTGCCGGCCAGATCGACCGGCTGCACGAAGCGCTTGCTGATGCCGCGCAGCTGCAGCAGCGGTGGGCCGGCCGATGCGTCTGCGGCGCCTGCCTCGTCGGGCAGGGCCGGTGGCGAGTGGGTCACGAAGGCATTCATGCGGATCGCTCGATGGGACTCATGCGAGCGCGTGCCAGCAGCGCACCGTCTTGTGTTGCGCCGCTTCGGTGGGTTGCGGCACCGCGAGGCATTGCTGGCTGGCATGGCTGCAGCGCGGCCTGAAGGCGCAGCCCTGTGGCAACTGCAAGAGCGAAGGCGTCATGCCGGGGATCTGGCGCAGCAGGCTCCCGTGCGTGGCGCGCGTGGGGATGGAATTGATGAGCCCCTGCGTGTACGGATGCGACGGGCGGTGCACCACGTCGGCCGTGGCGCCGCTTTCGACGATGCGCCCCGCATACATCACGGCGATGCGGTCGGCCAGGCCCGACACCACGGCCAGATCGTGGGTGATCCAGATCATGGCGGTGCCCGTCTCGCGACAGAGCTTTTGCACCTCGTACAGGATCTGCGCCTGGATGGTGACGTCGAGCGCCGTGGTCGGCTCGTCGGCAATGATGAGCCGCGGATGGTTGAGCAGCGCGATCGCGATGGCCACGCGTTGCCGCATGCCGCCCGAGAGCTGATGCGGATAAGAAAGCAGGCGCTCGGCGGGCGACGGGATGCCCACCATGGCCAGCGCCTCCTGCGCCCGGGCACGGGCAGCGGCGGGGCTTACGTTCTCGTGTGCATGGATCGCCTCGACCATCTGCGTGTCCACCCGCAGCACCGGGTTGAGCGTCATCATCGGGTCCTGGAAGATCATGGCGATCTCCTTGCCGCGCAGTTGCTGCAGCCGCTTTTCCGAAGCGCCCACCAGCTCTTCGCCGAGGTAGCGGATATGCCCGCCCACGATGCGGCCCGGCGCGTCGATGAGCCCGATGATCGAAAAGCCGGTGATGCTCTTGCCCGACCCCGACTCGCCGACCAGCCCGAGGATCTCGCCGGCGTTCACCTGCAGGTCGACGCCATCCACCGCCTTGACCACGCCGCCGTGCGTGAAGAAATGGGTCTGGAGCGCATCCACCTGCAGCACCGGCGCGGAGAGCCCGGCGTTGTCGGCTTTCGGTGAGCGGGTCGGCGAATCGTGCATGGGCTCAGTGCGCGTTGTGCGGGTTCAGGATGTCGCGCAGATGGTCGCCCACGAGGTTGATGCCGATGATGGCCAGCGCCAGCGCGATGCCCGGAAAGAACGAGATCCAGTAGTGCCCGCTCAGCATGAACTCGAAGCCGTTGGCGATCAGCATGCCCAGCGACGGCTCGGTCACCGGCACCCCCACGCCCAGGAAGGACAGCGTCGATTCGAGCGCGATCGCATGCGCGAGGTCGATGGTGGCGATGACGATCAATGGCGGCAGGCAGTTGGGCAGCATGTGACGCAGCAGGATGCGCGGCGAGCCGAGTGCCATGCATTGCGCGGCCTCGACGTATTCCTTGGCGCGCTCGACCAGCGCCGCGCCGCGCGCCGCCCGCGCGAAGTAGGCCCACTGGACGATCACCAGCGCGATGATCACCTTGTCCACGCCCTTACCCAGGATGGCCAGCAGGATGAGCGCCACCAGGATCGCCGGGAACGAAAGCTGGATGTCGACGATGCGCATCAGCAAGGCGTCCACCCAGCCGCCGAAGTAGGCCGCCGCCAACCCCACGATGCTGCCGATGGCGAGGGCCGCGCCCACCGAAATGCCGCCCACCATGAGGCTGGTGCGCAGGCCGTAGAAGATCGCCGAAAGCAGGTCGCGCGCCTGGCTGTCGGTGCCCAGCCAGTAGGTCATCGACCCATCGGCGTTCGGGCTGCCGGGTGGCAGCTTGGAATCGAAGATGTCGAGCTTGCCGATGTCGTACGGATTCTGCGGCGAGATCCATGGCGCCAGCACCGCCACACCCACCGCCAGCAGCAACAGCACGAGCCCCATCACCGCGAGCTTGTTGGCGAAGAACTCGCGCCGCAGGCGCTGCCACGGCGTCTCGGGCGGCGGAAGCGGCGTCGGGTCGGCGAGCACCACGGAATCCGGCAGCGCCACGGAATCGGCGAGCCTCACGGAGTCGGTCAGGGTATTCATGCCTTGGCTGCCTGCAGGCGCACGCGCGGGTCGAGCACCGAGTAGAGAATGTCGGTCACGAGATTGAGCACCACCAGAAAGAACACGACCAGGATCAGGTAGGCCACCACCACCGGCCGATCGAGCGTGATGATCGAATCGAGCAGCAGCTTGCCCATGCCCGGCCAGGCAAAGATGGTTTCGGTCACCACCGCGAAGGCCACCACCTGGCCGAACTCCAGGCCGAACACCGTGACGATCGGAATCAGGATGTTCTTGAGCAGGTGCACGCGCAGGATGCGGCTCCAGCCCAGCCCCTTGGCCCGTGCGAACTTGATGTAGTCCATGGGCAGCGCCTCGCGCGTGGCGGCGCGCGTGACGCGGATGATGAGCGCCGCCTTGGCCATGGCGATGGTGCAGGCCGGCAGGATGATGCGGCTCCAGCCGTCGAGCGTGAGCACGCTGAGGTCGAGCGGCCCCAGCATCACCGTCTTGCCGCGGCCGCTGGCCGGCACCCAGCCCAGGTACACGGCGAACACCATGATCAGCATCAGCCCCACCCAGAAGTTGGGCAGCGAGAAGCCCAGCACCGATCCGGTCATGATGCCCCGCGTGCTGAGCGCTTGCGGGCGCAAGCCGGCCCAGATGCCGAGCGGCACGCCGATCAGCCCCGCCAGCAGCATCGACACCACCGCGAGTTCCAGCGTGGCCGGCATGCGCTCGAGGATCAGCCCCATCGCCGACTGGCCGGTGAGAAAGCTCTTGCCGAAATCGAGCCGCGCCGCATGCGACATGAAGATGGCGTATTGCTCCAGGAGCGGCTTGTCGAGCCCGAAGTTGGCGCGGATGGCGTCGCGTTCCAGGTCGGTGGCTTCGGGGCTCGCCATCATCGACACCGGGTCGCCCACCACGTAGAGGCCGACGAAGACCAGGCCCGACATCACGGCCATGACCAAGAGGGCCTGGAGCAGGCGGCGAATGATGAAGGCAAGCATGTCGGGTGGGGTCCGCCGCCAGCGCGGCGGGCCGATGCCGATGGGTTACTTGGCGACCGTGGCGTACTGCACCATGGTCTGCTGGTCCGCCCGGCCCTTGAAGGCGATGCCCTTCTTCATGGCCCACACCGAGTGCTCGAAGTGGACCGGCAGCATCGCGAAGTCGGCCATCGCCAGTTCGCTCGCCTTGGCCAAGGTCGCGGCGCGCTGCGCGTCGTCCATCTGCGTCGCCGACTCGGCCACCAGCTTGTCCATCGCAGGATTCGAATAGCGGCTGCGGTTGGTCGTGCCCTGCCCTTTTTCCTTGTTGGGCGTGACCAGCAACGAGTTCAGCGTGTTGGACATCTCGCCCGTGGCCGTGCCCCAGCCCGCCATGTAGGCGCTGTACGCGTAGGCGTCGCGGTTCTTGAAGAACACCGCGGGGGCGTTGGAATCGATGGTGGTCTTGACGCCCACGCGCGTCCACATCGCGGCCAGCGTCTGAGCGACCTTGCTGTCGTTGATGTAGCGGCCGTTCGGTGCCCCCAACACCAGCGTGAAGCCGTCCGGGTAGCCCGCCTCTTTCAGCAGCGCCTTGGCCTTGGCCGGGTCGGGCTTGGCGGCCGTCGACAGCGCCTTACTCGCGCCGAACATCGGATACGGCAGCAGCTGCGCCGCCGGCGTGCCGACGCCACCCATGATGCGGTCGACCAGCGCCTTGCGGTCGATGGCCAGCGACAACGCTTCGCGCACGCGCTTGTCGAGGAGCGGGTTCTTGCCGTTGGTGCCTTCGATGCCCGGCGTGGTGTCGCCGTGCTGGTCGAGCGCGACGTAGATCACGCGGTTCGACGCCTTGGTTTCCACGTGCAGCTTGGGGTCCTTGCGCAGGCGCTCAAGGTCGTCGGTGGGCGGGTCTTCGACCATGTCCACGTCGCCCGCCAAAAGCGCCGCCACGCGGGCCGCCGGATTGGAAATGGGACGGTAGATGACCTTGTCCCACGCGGGCTTGGGGCCCCAGTAGTTCGGGTTGCGCTCGAAGATGATCTCGCTGCCCCGCTTCCACGAGACGAAGCGGTACGGGCCGGCGCCCACCAGGCCGTCGCCCGAGTTCAGTTCGGTGGTGGTCTTGCCTTCGGGTGCCGGGCCGGCCGCGGCCTTGGACGACATGATGGGCAGCCCCACCATGTTGATCGCCAGCAGCGGATAGGGCTCCGACGTGGTGATCCGCACCGTGAGCGGATCGACCGCTTCCACCTTGTCGACCTTCTGCAGATAGATCTTGAACGACGAGGGACTGTTGGGCACCTTGGCCACGCGGTCGAAGGTGAAGACCACGTCGGCGGACGTCAGCGGCGATCCGTCGGAAAACTTCAGGTTGGGCCGCAGCTTGAAGGTCCAGGTGTTGCCTTCGGCCTTCCACGATTCGGCCAGGCAGGGCTTGATGGCCAGGTCGGCATCGGCGCACACCAGCCCGTCGAACAGCGTCTGCGACAACTGGATGTTGGGCGTGAGCGCGTGGTATTGCGGGTCCATCGAGGTGGGTTCGGTCTTGAGCGCCACCACGAGGTCGCGCGCCTGGGCGGCAAAGGCCAGTGCGGCAACGGCGGCCACCGAGGCGGCCATCGTCCCGCGGCGCAGGGTTCGTCGGAAGGCGGTTTGGGCTGGCATCTGCAATTTCTCCTGAGAGTTGTCTGACGAGCGTTGCGGGACCATGGGCAGGTTGGCCGACCCCCGATCCCGAGTCTTCTGCACCGCACGCCGCAAGGAGCGACGAGCTTCGCAAGAACCGAGCCCGCCTCTGCACGTCGGCATTGAGGCATGGCGACCACCGCCCGCCCGGTAGGGCACTGTAGGCCAAGAGATGGCTTGGCGACCCCCTGCTTAACCCCAAGATGGATCGAGGGTCGAGGGGGCCGCCGCCGCGCCGGCACCACAACCGCGCCCCGACCTCGGCTCGAAGATTGCCAAGAATTCCCGAAAGGAAAGCGATAGTGGGTGCTGCCGCGAATTTGCCGGTACGATGATTCGAAGATATTTCAGCCCGAAGTCCGCAGCCCGAATGTCCACCCAGCTTCCCCACCCAGACGACCTGACCGATGAAGAATTGGCAGAACAGGCCCGGGCATGGCGTCGCCTGGCGTTGCGTGGGGACCGCTCGGCACGCGCACCCGCGCATGCCTATGAGACGGCGCTGCGCGAACGGGTGCGCGCTTCGATGGCCGCGGAACTCACGGCCAATGCCGCCATGACCGACCCGGCGCGAAGGCGCCCCTGGTGGCGCCGCTTCTGGCCGTCGCAGGGCAGCGGCAACCACGCGGCCCCCTGACGGGCGCGCTCAGCGGCGACCAGGCGCCTCGGCAGCCGTCACGCCGCCTTGCCGAACTCTTCGTCCAGCGCAGCCATCGCGGCATGCTGACGCGCGTAGCGCTGCGCGATCACAGCACACACCATCAGCTGGATCTGATGGAACAGCATCAGCGGCAGCACGATGGCACCCACGGCATCTGGCGCAAAGAGCACCTTGGCCATCGGAATGCCGCTTGCCAGGCTCTTCTTCGATCCGCAGAACACGATCGTGACCTCGTCGGCCTTGTCGAAGCCGAGGCGCCGCGCGAACCAGGTGGTCAACGTCAGCGCGATCGCGAGCAGCACCATGCACACCAACACCAGCCCGGCCAGTGCCGACACCGGCACCTGCCGCCAGAGCCCCTCGATCACGGCGGCACTGAAAGCGGTATAGACCACCAGCAGGATCGACCCGCGGTCGACCAGGCTCAGCACCGAGGCCCGGCGCTTGACCCAGGCGCCGATCCAGGGGCGCAGCAGATGACCCACGGCGAAGGGCAGCATGAGCTGCAGCAGGATGCGGCCGATGGCATCGAACGACGACCCCGCCCCGCCCTGCGGCAGCACCATCAGGTTGACCAGCAGCGGAGTGATGAACACCCCCAGCAGGGTCGAAGCCGATGCGCTGCACACCGCCGCTGCCACGTTGCCGCGGCCGATCGACGTGAACGCGATGGCCGATTGCACGGTGGCCGGCAGCACGCAAAGGTAGAGCACGCCCGTGTAGAGCTGCGGCGTGACCAGCGGCGTCAGGATCGGCCGCAGCACGAAGCCGAGGATCGGAAACATCACGAAAGTGCAGCCGAACACCAGCAGCTGCAGCCGCCAGTGCGTGATCCCGCCGATGATCGCTTCGCGCGAGAGTTTGGCCCCGTGCAGGAAGAACAACACCCCGATCGCCACCGTGGTCAGCAACTCGAAGTAGTGCCCGGCGCTGCCCGTGGCGGGCCACACGCTGGCCAGAACGACCACGACGACGAGCGCGATGGTGAAGTTGTCGGGAAGGAATCGTGAACGGGCCATGCCCCATTGGACCGAATTCGTCATCCAAGGAGAAATGGATTTATCGGATAGATATATGATTCCTGCGCATGAATGTCACCTTGCGGCAACTGCGCGTTTTCAGGGCCGTGGCCGAAGGACGCAACTTCAGCCGCGCCGGCGACCTGATCGGCCTGAGCCAACCGGCCGTCAGCCGGTCGATCCTCGAACTCGAAGCCCAGCTCGGCCTCAAGCTGCTCGACCGCACCACGCGCGAAGTCGCGCTGACCGACGCGGGCCAGGCGCTGGCATTGCGGCTCGAACGCGTCCTCGACGAGCTCGAGCAGGTGCTCGCCGAAGTGCGCGACCTGGGCCAGGCCAAGCGCGGCAAGGTGCGCGTTGCCAGCAGCCCCACGCTGTCGGCCAATCTCATGCCGGCATGCATCGCCGAATGTGCGCGTCGCGAACCCGAAATCGAACTGCTGCTGCTCGATCGCATCCAGCAGGACGTGCTCGGGAGCGTCCGCGCCGGCGAAGTCGATTTCGGCGTGGTGATCGAGCCCTCTTCCTCCGACGACCTGCACTGCGAGACGATCCTGCAAGACCCCTTCTGCCTGGTCACGCCGCCCACGCACCGGCTCGGCGGGCGGAAATCGGTGCGCTGGTCGGTCTTGAACGGCGAGCCGCTGGTGCTGCTCGACCACGCGTCCGGAAGCCGGCGCCTGATCGACGACGCGCTGGCGACCCACGGCGCGGTCTGCGACGTCCGCCAGCAGGTGGGCCACCCCACCACGGCGTTCCGGATGGTCGAGGCCGGCATCGGCCTGAGCGTCATGCCGCTGTTGGCGATTCCTGACGGGGGGCTTCCGGGCCTGTCGGTGGTGGGGCTGAGCCCGCGCATCCAGCGCGCGATCATGCTGGTGCATCGCCGCAACCGCGCGCCAGCGCCGCTGGCCGGCAGGGTGTGGAACCTGATCCGCGAGACGGCCGCACGCGGGGCCGCGCGGACCGGATGACTCGGCGCAGCCCCGACGGCTTCGGCCTAGGCGCGAGGCCCTTCCTTGCCGAAGATCTTCCGAAGCGCGGCCACGCCCGCGACCAGCGCATTGGCATAGGTCGGTTGCGGGTCTTCAGCCACTTCGAGCGGGACGAAGGGCAGCAGGTCGGGCGGCGCGCTGTCGTCCTCGGCGCCCTCGAGCAGAACCCAATAGAACTCGCCTGCTTCCAGCTCGTGCACGGTCAAGGCGATGTTTCGCAGTTCGGACATAGGTTCGGGGTTCGGACGACACGACGGTGTGTGGGGCGATCCTATGAAGTGCGTCGACCAACGCCTAACCACAATGTCACGGACCCTTCTAAATGTGACGATTTGTATTCAAAGCGCCCAATTTGCCCTGCTGTGACGCGCTCTGTGCGGCGGCGTGCGCTGCTGCTTTTCCTACATGGTGTCTGGAAGGGGCGCATTAAGCTGAGTTGATCAGCTATCCGACCATCGACTTTGACCTGAAGCAATCCCGAGGAAAACCGCCATGAAAAACTTCGTTCTCGACTCCAGCATGATTGCCACCATCGGCGGTGCCTTCTATCCCACCGGCTATTCGATGGTGATGTTTGCCGATGCAGAAGATGCCAAGCGCGTGGGCCGCCAGTTGATCGAAGGCGGGTTCAGCGGCGACGAGGTGTACCTGATTCCGCCCAATGTGCTGCTGTCGCAGATCACGCCCACCGTGGTCGACGCCGATGCGCCCTTGCCGTCGGCTGGAACGGACGGCGCCACGGTTCGCGCCTACACCAAGCTCGCCCGCGAAGGGCACACCGCGCTGCTGGTGAAGACCGACGACGAGGACGTCGCCGAGCGCATGATGATCGAGGTGCGCAAGGTGCCTTATTCGATCGCCCAGCGCTATCGGACGCTGGTGATCGAAGACCTCTGAAAGACTCCGCGAACGCCTGACACGAGAGCCGCGCGCGGCTCGGGCTTGGCGCCCGAAGCCGGCTCGAAGTGAGCCTGCCTCCGGCACCGCGCCCCGTCAGTGCATGTGCAGCCCGCCGTTGACCGAGAAGTCCGCGCCGGTCGAATAGCCGCCCTCGTCGGTCGCGAGCCACGAGATGATCGACGCGATTTCGCTCGGCTCGCCGAGACGCTTGACGGGAATCGTCGCAACGATCTTGTCGAGCACTTCCTGGCGAATGGCCTTGACCATGTCGGTGCCGATGTAGCCCGGGCTCACGGTGTTGACCGTCACGCCCTTGCTCGCCAGCTCCTGAGCCAATGCCATGGTGAAGCCGTGCATGCCGGCCTTGGCCGCGGAATAATTGGTCTGTCCGGCCTGCCCCTTGGCGCCGTTGACCGAGCTGATGTTGATGATGCGGCCCCAACGCTTTTCGACCATGTCCGCCACCACCTGCTTGGTGACGTTGAACATGCTGTTCAGGTTGGTTTCGATGACTGCGCTCCAGTCTTCGGGCGTCATCTTGAGAAACATGCGGTCGCGCGTGATGCCGGCGTTGTTGACCAGCACGTCGATGCTGCCGTGCTCTTCCTTGGCTTTGCTGAAGGCGTCGACGGTGGACTGCCAGTCGCCCACGTTGCCGACCGAGGCGTGAAATTCATAGCCCTGGGCTTTTTGCTCTGCGAGCCACTTGGCATGGTCGCGCGTCGGCCCACAGCCGGCGATGACGGTGAATCCGTCCTTGTGAAGCCGCTGGCAGATGGCTGTTCCGATGCCCCCCATGCCTCCGGTGACGTAAGCGACTTTCTTGCTCATGACATTTCCTTATTGGTGAACGATGGCCCGAGCAGGCCGACTTCACTGTAGCGAAGTCGCGCCCGTCAAAAGCTCAGGAAAACACTGACGCGAGGTTGCAACCGGGTGTCACTCGGCCGGGCCCGCAGGCGCAGCGAGTGCACACCGCGGGGCTCAGCGCTCGATGGTGAGCGCCACGCCCATGCCGCCGCCGATGCACAGCGACGCGATGCCTTTCTTGGCGTTTTGCCGCTGCATCTCGTGCAGAAGAGTGACCAGGATGCGGCAGCCCGATGCGCCGATCGGGTGTCCGATCGCGATCGCGCCGCCGTTCACGTTGACCTTGTTCATGTCCCAGCCCATTTCCTGGTGGACCGCACAGGCCTGCGCCGCGAAGGCTTCGTTGATCTCGAGCAGATCCAGGTCGGAGGCCTTCCAGCCCGCGCGTTCCAGCGCCTTGCGCGACGCGGGCACCGGGCCCATGCCCATGAATGCCGGATCGAGCCCCGTGGTCGCATAGCTGGCGATGCGGCCGAGCGGCTTCAGGCCCAGCGACGCGGCTTTCTTGGCCGTCATGACCATCACGGCGGCGGCACCGTCGTTCAGGCCCGAGGCGTTGCCCGCGGTCACGCCGCCCGTCTTGTCGAAAGCCGGGCGCAAACCGGCCAGCGCTTCGGCGTTGGTCTTGCGGTTGATGTATTCGTCCTGGTCGAACACCACCGGATCGCCCTTCTTCTGGGGGATGTTCACGGCAACGATCTCGTCCTTGAACTTGCCGGCGTCCTGCGCCGCAGCGGCCTTGGTCTGGCTGGCCAGCGCGAGTTCGTCCTGCGCCGAGCGGCTGATGTCGTACTTCTTGGCCACGTTCTCCGCAGTCATGCCCATGTGGTACTGGTTGTAGACGTCCCACAGGCCGTCCACGATCATGGTGTCGACCAGCTTCCAGTCGCCCATGCGCTGGCCGTTGCGCGAATTGGGCAGTGCGTGCGGCGCCATGCTCATGCTTTCCTGCCCGCCGGCCACCACGATCTCGCTGTCGCCCGTGGCCACCGCCTGCGCAGCGAGCATCACGGCCTTGAGTCCGGAGCCGCACACCGCATTGATGGTGAGGGCCGGTGTTTCCTTGGTGATGCCGCT
The DNA here is from genome assembly GCA_018820395.1 of Gammaproteobacteria bacterium. Classification (GTDB taxonomy): domain Bacteria; phylum Pseudomonadota; class Gammaproteobacteria; order Burkholderiales; family Burkholderiaceae_C; genus Variovorax. The sequence goes on from JAHJOG010000051.1 coordinate 23,911, forward strand.
CTTCAGCAGCGCCTGGCGCGCCGGGTTCTGGCCCGCGGCCGCGGCCAGCACCTGGCCCATGATCACTTCGCCGATCTGATCGGTGCCGACCTTGGCCCGGGCCAGCAGCTCCTTGATCACGATGGCGCCCAACTCGGTGGCGGGCAGGCCGGCCAGAGAGCCGCCGAATTTGCCCACTGCAGTGCGTGCGGCCGATACGATGACGATGTCTTCCATGGTGAGTTCTCCGAGTGACTTGGGTTGGATGAAAGAGAAAGAGAGTCAGGCCCGCGCCTTGACGTAGCGGCCCGGCGCGGGTTCGATCGCCGGGTAGGCGCTCCCCTTGCCATAGCCCTTGGGGGCAGCGATCTGCTTGCCCGAATGCGTGGCCAGCCACTTCGCCCAGTCGGTCCACCAGCTGCCCGGGTGCTCGGTCGCATTGGCGAGCCATTCGGCCTGGGTCTGGGGCAGCTTGCCATCTTCGCGCGTCCAGTGCGTGCGCTTCTTCTTCGCCGGCGGATTGATCACGCCGGCAATGTGGCCCGACGCGCCCATCACGAACCGCTTCTTGCCCGACAGCACCTGCGTGGATGCATAGGCGCCGCCGATCGGCACGATGTGGTCCTCTCGCGAGCCGTAGATGTAGACCGGCGCCTTGATGCTCCCGAGGTCGACCGCCTCGCCCGCCACCGTCAGCGCGCCGGGCTGGGCCAGCTTGTTCTCGTGATAGGTGTTGCGCAGGTACCAGCAGTACATCGGCCCGGGGAGATTGGTCGCGTCGCTGTTCCAGTAGAGCAGGTCGAAAGGCGGCGGCGTCTCGCCCTTGAGGTAGTTGCCGACCACGTAGTTCCAGACCAGATCGTTCGGCCGCAGAAAGCTGAAGGTCGAGGCCAGTTCGCTGCCCTGGAGCAAGCCGCCCTGCGCCATCTGCATCTCGCGAAACTGCACGAAGGCCTCGTCGATGAAGATGTCGAGCACCCCGGTGTCGACGAAGTTCAGCAAGGTGGTCAAGAGCGTGACCGACGAAGCGGGATGCTCCCCGCGCGCCGCGAGCACGGCCAGCGCGGTCGACAGAATGGTGCCGCCCACGCAGAAGCCGAGCGTGTCGATCTGTCCGCCCTTCTTGTCCTGCCCGGTGATTTCTTGCGTGACGTGGATGGCCTTGATCGCGGCGTCCTCGATGTACTGGTCCCACGTGCAGTGGCTCATCGACGCATCGGGGTTGCGCCAGCTCACCACGAACACGCGGTGCCCCTGCTCCACCGCATAACGGATCAACGAGTTCTCGGGCTGCAAATCGAGGATGTAGAACTTGTTGATGCAAGGCGGGATCAAGAGCAGCGGCCGCTCGAAGACCTTGGGCGTGAGCGGCTTGTATTCGATCAGCTGGAACAGGTCGTTCTCGAACACCACTGCCCCTTCGGTCGTGGCCACGTTGCGGCCGACTTCGAAGAGGCTTTCGTCCGTCATGCTCAGGTGGCCCTGCTTGACGTCGTTCAGCAGGTTGCGAATGCCGCGCGCGATGCTCTCGCCCTGCGAATCGAGCGCCTTCTTCTGCGCCTCGGCGTTGAAGGCCAGGTAGTTGCTGGGAGACGAGGCAGCCATCCATTGCTCGACGGCGAAGCGCAGACGGGAGCGGGTCTTTTCGTCGCCTTCGACGGCTTCGGCCATGCCCAGGAGCGTGCGCGCGTTGAGCAGGTAGACCGCCGCCGAAAACGCCGCCATCGGATTGCTGCCCCAGGCCTCGCCGGCAAAGCGCCGGTCGCTGCCGGCCTTGGTGGCGAAGCCTTGCCGCCACAGCTCGGACACTTCGTCGACATACTGCTGCTGGAGCGCCTGCAGCTTGTCGGGGGACATGGAGAACTTGGGCATGTCGTTCGCCTTGCCCGCCGGTGCGGCGCCGCCGATCGACTTGAACGATGCCAGCGCGCTCTCCCATCCTTGCGCCATCGCCTGCTGGAAAGGCGCAAGGCTCTCGGCCGCCGAAGCGCTGTGTGATTTCATGGTGTCTCCTGCATGCTCAACGCGTCGCTGCGTGGCTTTGAGTATGCTGCATTTCGAAGGCCCGCCGCCAGCGCGGCGGGCTCCTTTTTCCTGAAAGCATCTGCCCCATGTTTCTCGTCGTCATCGCCTGGTTGTATGTCGTGCTGATGATGGCCGTGGCCGAAGCCACCAACACCACGGGCACCGTGCTAGGCGCGATCGTCACTTTCCTGCTCTACGGGCTCGCGCCGGTGTCGCTGGTGGTGTATCTGATGTCGGCACCGGCTCGGCGCCGCGCGATCCAGCGGCGTGAGGCCGCCGAGATCGCGGCCGCGCGGGAAGCCTCTGCGCAATCCGAGCGAACCGAACACGCCGAGCAAGCCGGCTCACTCGCGCCAGATGCTGGCCGCGAATCGCCCGCTGACCCCATCGCGCCGGTGCGAGAAAAAAACTAGCGGGTTGCCCACGGTGCACCACGCGCCGCTGCTGTCGTTGCCATGGAGCCGATCGACGCCGGCAGCGCGCAGCCGATCTCGCGCGAGGCCGGCCAGGTCGGCCAGCCATTTGCCTTCGGCGCGCGCCGGCCTGAAGCAGCCCGCCGCTCCGGATGGCGCGTCCGCCCCGAAGGCCAACCTCACCTCGTCACCGACTTCGAAAGCCTCCGGCCCGATGCAGGGACCGAGCCAGGCGATCACCCGCCGATGGCCGAAGCTGTCGAGCGTGCGCTCGAGCACGCCTGCCGCCAGCCCGCGCCAGCCCGCGTGGGCCGCCGCAACGCGCCTGCCGGCCTCGTCGGCGAAGAGCACCGGCAGGCAGTCGGCCACCATGATGGTGCAGGCGATGCCGCGTTCGACCGTGGCGCAGGCATCGGCCTCGATGCCGTCGTGTGCATCGCGATCGAGTTCGCACACCGACGTGCCGTGCACCTGCGTCAGGTACACCGGCCGTCCGCCCACGGCCCGGCCGAAGATCGATCGATTCACTTCGACCTGGTCTGGGTCGTCGCCGACGTGATCGCCCAGATTCAGGCTCGCGTAGCGGCCTTCGGACACGCCGCCCTCGCGCAGGCTGCACACGGCGCGCACGCCTTGCGGTGCCGGCCACTCGGGGATCAGCATTTCATTCGGCGTCCGGGCACCTCGAAGGCTGCGCGGCCTGGAACGCTTCGAGTTGCATGCAGGCCTCGAAGGCTGCCATGCTGCGCGGCAGCCCGCTGAAGTCGCAGTCGAAGCGCTGGCCATTGAAAATCTGCGGCACCAGGCAGCAGTCGGCCAGCGTCGGCGTGTGGCCCCAGCAATAGACGCCCGCCGGGCTCGCTTCGAGCTGCTTTTCGAAGGCCAGCATGCCTTCGCGCACCCAATGTCGGTACCAGTCGTTCTTGGCCGCGTCGTCGGCCTTCAGGTCGCGCACCAGGTACTTGAGCACGCGCAGGTTGTTGAGCGGATGAATCTCGCAGGCGATGGTCTGCGACAGGGCGCGCACCTTCGCGCGCGCCAGCGGCTCCGAAGGCAGCAGTGCCGGCTCGGGATGCGTTTCGTCGAGGTATTCGATGATCGCCATCGATTGCGACAGCCGGATGTCGCCGTCTTCCATGAGCGGCACCAGCGTGTCTGCCGAAAGGGCCGCGAAGGGCCCCGTCTTGTGCTCGCCGCGCGCGATGTGCACCGGGATGTATTCGTAATCCAGGCCCTTGAGGTTCAGCGCGATGCGCACCCGGAACGACGCCGACGAGCGAAAGTAGTTGTGCAGCTTGATCATGGTTCGCAGCATAGCCGCGCGCGGCAACGCCACGCAAACCCGGAACGCGACGCGCCGCCCTCTGGCACACTGCCGTTTTAGCTGAAAGGACCTCTACAAAATGGCTGCAGACTTCGTAATCGCACCGATGCCCGTGGTTTCCGTTCCCGTCGCGGGGCAAAAGGCCCGGTTTCCGGTGCACCGCATCTATTGCGTGGGCCGCAACTACGAGGAACACGCCAAGGAGATGGGCTTCACCGGCCGCGAGCCGCCTTTCTTCTTCATGAAGCCGAACGACGCCGTGGTCGTGGTCGACGCCGATCAGACCGGCACCATGCCCTACCCCACGCTCACCAAGAACCTGCATCACGAGATCGAGCTCGTGGTGGCGATCGGCACCGGTGGCAAGAACATCTCGGCCGCCGACGCGGACAAGCACATCTACGGTTACGCCGTGGGCCTGGACATGACCCGGCGCGACCTGCAGGGCGACATGAAGAAGCAGGGCCGCCCCTGGGACATCGGCAAGAGCTTCGACCAGAGCGCGCCCATCGGCCCGATTGTTCCCAAGGCCGAGGCCGGCGACATCGTCAACGCCGAGATCTCCATTCAAGTGGGTGGCACCGACCGCCAGCGCAGCAACGTGAGCAAGCTGATCTGGAACATCGGCGAAACCATCGAGCACCTGTCGGCCGCATGGGAGCTGCAACCCGGCGACCTGATCTTCACGGGCACGCCCGAAGGCGTCGCGGCGGTGGTGTCCGGCGACACGATGGTCGGCGAAATCGCCGGCCTGCCCAAGCTGACCGTCAAGGTCGCCTGAAGCCCGCGCGCCGATGCTGCTCCGCGTTCCGATCAAGCACTGCAAGAACTGCGGCGCCTCGGTGGTCTATCGGGTGCCCGACGACGGCGACACGCGCGAACGCGCCGTCTGCCCCGCCTGCCACACGATCCACTACGAGAACCCGCTCAACGTGGTCGGCACCATCCCCGTGCTGGGCGACCGACTGCTGCTCTGCAAGCGCAACATCGAGCCGCGCTGGGGCAAGTGGACGCTGCCCGCGGGCTTCATGGAACTCGGAGAAAGCACCGCCCAGGGCGCCGCGCGAGAAACCGACGAGGAGTCGGGCGCGCACTACGAACTCGAAGGCCTCTTCGCGATCATGAGCGTGGTGCGGGTCGGGCAGGTCCACCTGTTCTACCGGGCGCGCCTCCTGGACGACCGCTTCGACCCCGGCCACGAGACGATCGAGGCAAAGCTCTTCACCGAGGACGAGATCCCGTGGGAAGAGATCGCCTTCCGCACCGTGCGCGAAGCGCTCCGGCTCTTCTTCGAAGACCGGCGGCGCGGCGCCTTCGACCGCGTGCACACCCTGGACATTGCATGAAGCGTTCACCGTTCCTTTTCGCGTTCGCCCTTTCGGCGATCTTCCTGGCCCTGCCGGCCGGCGCCGAGCCCATCGGCGAAGTCGACACCGCCTTCAAGCTGATCGGCCCGGACCACAAGATCGTGGTCGATGCCTACGACGACCCCAAGGTGAGCGGCGTCACGTGCTACGTGTCGCGCGCCAAGAAGGGCGGCATCTCAGGTGCGCTCGGCATCGCCGAAGACAAGTCCGAAGCCTCGATCGCCTGCCGCCAGGTCGGCCCGGTCAAGATCACGCAACCGCTGCCGCAGCGTGAAGAGGTCTACAGCGAGCGTCTGTCGATTCTCTTCAAGCGGCTGCGCGTGGTGCGCCTGGTCGACGCCCAACGCAATGCCCTGGTCTATCTGACCTATTCCGATCTGCTGATCGATGGCTCGCCCAAGAACAGTGTCACTGCGGTGGCCATCGATCGCGCCAGCCCGATCCCGCTGAAGTAACGCGGGTCGTTTTTGAAATGCGTTAGGGTCGCGTTTTCGATGACCCGGATCGCGTCCTCGCGAAACACGCCATGTCACATTCACTGCCCATGATTCGCCTCGTTCCCGCTCTTCTGATGTCCGTCGCCCTGGTGGCGTGCAGTTCCGCGCCGCCGCTGCGCAACCCGAACGTCGTCACGCTTCCCTCGGCGCCGCCACCCGTGTCGGCACCCAAGCCCCCTCCCCCGACCCCGCAGGCGGATTTCATTCGCCCGGCCTCCGGCCCCACCATCGCCCGCTTCGACGGCAATCGCAACAAGGGCATGGACATCGCCGGCAACCTCGGCGACCCGGTGGTGGCCTCCGCCGACGGCCGCGTCGTCTACGTCGGCAGCGAGCTGCGCGGCTACGGCAACATGGTCATCGTGCGCCACAACGAGACCTACCTCACCGCCTACGCGCACGCCCAGAAGATCCTGGTCAAGGAAAAAGACGTGGTGCGGAAAGGCCAGACGATCGCCGAGATGGGCAACAGCGGCACCAATCGGGTGATGCTGCACTTCGAGATGCGCAAGATGGGCGTGGCGGTCGACCCAGAACCCTACCTGAGCGGTCTGGCTCATTGACCGGAGGGGCCGGAACGTCTTAAAACATCGCTGTAGGCGCCGTCCGTCCGCGGCACGCGCGGTGCGCCGCCCTTCATTGTTGTAAGCCGATGCTTCAATGCACCGACAACAAAGGAGACAGCCATGAACCGCGAAGCGATCTACTGCTTCGATACGGCGACCGTCCGGTTCGCCCTCTATCCCTCTGGACCCACCGGCCCGCGCATCATCGGGCAGATCACCGAAGACGCCCTGCGCGATCTTTTCGGCGCCCGCGGGGGTGGCGATTCGTTGGTGGCCGCGTGCCGGTCGAATTTCGATGCCATCGAGGCGAAGGCGCTCGAGCGGTATCGCGCGGCGCCCTCGAGCATGGTCACGCTGACCACCAAGGACTTCGCGTCGTCGATGTTCACGACGTCGTCCTTCGCAGACTTGCCCGCGGTCGGCTGAGCGCCGTGACCTGAACGCCCGGGCATCTTGCCCCGGGCAGCTCGCCTCGACCCGCATTGCGCGCCACGCCGGATCTCCCGCTGGCGCTTTTCTTGCGTATGAAAATCCCGCGTGCGGAGCCCCGTCGGCTCTGCGTGCGCGCCACTGCGCGCTGAGCTCGCTTGGACGGCCCGGCCATTCGGCGCACCGCTCAACACGCGGCTTTGTCGGACGAGGATCGCCCCGCACCACATGGTTGAATGTCCGTGGAACGAACGCAAGGAACCGCACAGTGCCCCACACCGACACCCAACCCACCGAGCACGATGCTTACCTCTTCAGGGAAGGCACGCATTCGAGACTCTACGAACGGCTCGGATGCCACCTGCGCCCCGACGGCGGCGCCGACTTCGCGGTCTGGGCGCCCAATGCGGAAGCGGTGTCCGTCGTCGGCGACTGGAACTACTGGTCGGGCGAGGCCGACCCGCTGCAGCCGGCGGATGACGGCACCGGCATCTGGACCGGCTCGGTCGCCAACGCGGAAAAGGGCCAGGCCTACAAGTACCGGATCCGCTCGCGTCACGCGGGCTATGTGGTCGACAAGGCCGACCCCTTCGCCTTCTACAGCGAGCCGCCGCCCGCCACGGGCTCGCGCATCTGGGAACTCGACCACACCTGGACCGACGACGACTGGATGTCGACACGCGCCGCTGCGAACGCGCTCGACGCACCGATGTCGATCTATGAAGTCCACCCGGGCTCGTGGCGGCGCAAGGACGGCCAGTTCCTCGACTACCGAGAGCTCGCGCACCAGCTGGCCAACTACGTGATCGAGATGGGCTTCACGCACGTCGAACTGATGCCCGTTACCGAGCATCCGTTCTACGGCTCCTGGGGCTACCAAACCACCGGCTACTTCGCGCCCACGTCGCGCTACGGCACGCCGCAAGACTTCATGTATTTCGTGGACCACCTGCATCAGCGCGGCATCGGCGTGCTGCTCGACTGGGTGCCTTCGCACTTTCCGACCGACGAGCACGGGCTCGGCTACTTCGACGGCACGCACCTCTTCGAGCATGCCGACCCGCGGCAAGGCTTCCACCCCGAGTGGAATTCGGCCATCTTCAACTACGGCCGCAACGAGGTGCGCAGCTTCCTGGTGTCGTCGGGGTTGTTCTGGCTCGACAAGTACCACATCGACGGGCTGCGCGTCGACGCCGTGGCGTCGATGCTCTATCTCGACTACGCGCGCAAGCACGGAGAGTGGATCCCCAACCGCTTCGGCGGCCGCGAGAACCTCGAAGCGATCGAGTTCATGCAGACCCTCAACCGGGCCGTGTACCGCGACCACCCGGACACGCTCACCATCGCCGAGGAATCGACCGCCTGGCCGCGCGTCTCGCGCCCGACCGACATGGACGGGCTCGGCTTCGGCATGAAGTGGAACATGGGCTGGATGCACGACAACCTGGCCTACATGAAGCAGGAGCCGGTCCACCGCAAGTTCCATCACCACCAGCTCACGTTCTCGCTGGTGTATGCCTTCAACGAGAACTTCGTGCTGCCGCTCTCGCACGACGAAGTGGTGCACGGCAAGGGTTCGTTGATCAACAAGATGCCGGGCGACGACTGGCAGCAGTTCGCCAACCTGCGCGCGCTCTTCGGCCTGATGTGGGGCCACCCGGGCAAGAAGCTGCTCTTCATGGGCGGCGAATTCGGCCAGCGCCGCGAATGGACGCACGACGGCGAACTCGAATGGTGGGTCGCCGCGCTCGAAGGCCACGGCGGGCTGCAACGCTTCGTGGCCGAGCTCAACCGCTTCTATCGCAACACCCCCGCGCTCTACGAGGTCGACTTCTCGTCGGCCGGATTCGAGTGGGTGACCGCCGACGATGCCGAGCGCAGCGTGTTCGCGTTCCTGCGCAAGCCCCGCGACGGCGCACCCGTGCTCGTGGTCAGCAACATGACCCCTGTGCCGCGCACCAACTACCTGCTCGGCGTGCCCAAGCCCGGCTTCTGGCGCGAGGCGATCAACAGCGACGCCAGCGAGTTCGGCGGCGCAGGCTGGGGCAACCTCGGCGGCGTCGAGTCGGCGCCGGTGCGCTCGCACGGCCGCATGCACTCGCTGTGCCTCACGCTGCCACCCCTTTCCACCCTGATCCTGGAATACACGCCCCATGGCTAAGACGCCTGCCACCAAGAAGACTCCCACCGCCGCCGCGGCCAAGAAGACCGCGGCCCCCAAGGTCACTGCAGCCAAGACCCCGGCCGTCGCGAAAGCGCCCGCGCGCAAGACCGCCGCCGCCCGGGCTGCCGTTGTGCCGCCTGGAGATCGGATCGTGGCGCCAGCCGTCGCGGCTGCGCCGAGCATCGCACCTGCACCTGCACCTGCACCCGCGCCTGCGCCAGCACCTGCTCCCGCACCCGCTCCAGCGCTTGCGTCCGCGCCTGCGCCAGAACGTGCACAGAGCTCAACTCAGACCACCGATCGCCGGCACGGCAGCCCTCGCCCGCCCGAGCACCCGACCGGCGAAGACGGCCGTGTGCGCGCGGTGGTCGACGCCGTCATGCCCAACGTCGACAACGGCCGCTTTCCCGTGAAGCGCGTGGCGGGCGACACCGTGCACGTCGTCGCCCATTGCTTCACCGACGGGCACGACGTGCCGCGCGTCATGCTGCGCTGGCGTGCCGCGGACCAGCCCGACTCGGCTGCACACGAAGTGCCGATGAAGCTCAAGTTCAACGACATCTGGGAAGCCGACTTCGCGCCGCCGGCCGTCGGTCCCTACATCTACTCCGTGGTGTGCTGGGTCGACTCCTTCGCCTCCTGGCGTCACGAGATGGCACGCCGGGTCGACCCGGAAGACATCCGCATCGCCGCCCAGGTCGGAGCCATCGAAATCGCGGGCGCTGCGGCTCGCGCCGCAGGTGACGACCGCACCATGCTCGAATCCTGGGCGCGCGACATCGAGGCCGCCGCCAAGGTGCCCGACGGCGACGCCCACGCCCTCAAGGCCCTGACACTCGACGAGCCGCTGACCGAGATCGTCTCGCGCTACCCCGACCGCAGCCTCGAAACCCGCTACCCGGTCGACTTTCCGTTGTACGCCGACCGTCAGCGCGCCAACTTCAGCACCTGGTACGAACTGTTCCCCCGGTCAGCATCGCCCGAGCCCGGCCGCCACGGCACCTTCAAGGACGTCGAAACCCGGCTTCCCGCCATCGCGGCCATGGGCTTCGACGTGCTCTACCTGCCGCCCATTCATCCGATCGGCCGCGTGAATCGCAAGGGCCGCAACAACGCGCTGGTCGCGGAGCCGGACGACGTCGGCAGCCCCTGGGCGATCGGCTCGGCCGAGGGCGGCCACAAGTCGATCCATCCGCAGCTCGGCACCGCTGAAGACTTCCGGCACCTGGTTGCGGCCGCGGCAGAGGCCGGCATCGAGATCGCGCTCGACATCGCCTTTCAGTGCGCGCCCGACCACCCCTACGTCAAGGAACACCCGAGCTGGTTCAAGTGGCGGCCCGACGGCACCGTGCAATACGCCGAGAACCCGCCCAAGAAGTACCAGGACATCTACCCCTTCAACTTCGAGAGCGAAGACTGGCGCGGCTTGTGGGCCGAGCTCAAAAGCGTCATCGACCATTGGATCGGCGAAGGCGTCAAGATCTTCCGCGTCGACAACCCGCACACAAAGGCTTTTCCGTTCTGGGAATGGGCCATCGGCGAGATCAAGCGCGAGCATCCCGACGCGATCTTCCTGGCCGAAGCTTTCACGCGGCCCAAGGTCATGCACCGGCTGGCCAAGGTGGGCTTCACGCAGTCGTACACCTACTTCACCTGGCGCAACACCAAGGAGGAGCTGGAGGAATACTTCACCGAGCTCTCGTCGGGCCTGGGCTGCGAATACTTCCGCCCCAACGTGTGGCCCAACACGCCCGACATCCTGCACGAGCAGATCCAGGGCGGCGAAGCTTCGGTGTACATGGCGCGGCTGGTGCTCGCCGCCACGCTCGCTGCCACCTACGGCATGTACGGCCCTGTGTACGAACTGCGCAACCACCTGCCGCGCCATCACGGCAGCGAGGAATATCTGGACTCCGAAAAGTACCAGCTGCGCACCTGGAACCACGACGACCCGGAAAGCCTTGCGCCCTTCATCGCGCGGGTCAACCGGATCCGCCGCGACAACCCGGCGCTGCATGACAATCGCAGCCTGCGATTCCTGCCGATCGACAACGACCAATTGATCGCCTATGCCAAAGCGTCGCCCGACGGAGACAACGTCATCGTGACCGTCGTCAACCTCGACCCGCACAACGTGCAGTCCGGCTGGGTCGGACTGGATGCCGAATCGATCGGCGTCGAACCCGGCCACGAATTCCAGATGCACGACCTGCTGAGCAATCAACGCTTCCAGTGGCAGGGAAGCCACCACTACGTGAGCCTCGATCCGCACAGCGTGCCCGCGCACATCTTCGTGGTGCGCCGACGCTCGCGCGACGAACGAGACTTCGATTACTTCCAGTGAAAGAGCCGCCGCCCATGAACGCACCCGTGCCCAACCTCGCGCTCGAAACCGTCGAAATCGACAGCAGCGACGACCCGCGCTGGTACCGCGATGCGGTCATCTACCAGCTCAACGTCAAAGCCTTCTTCGACACCAACGACGATGGGGTCGGCGACTTCAAGGGCGTGACGGCCAAGCTCGACTACGTCAAGGAACTCGGGGTCAACACGATCTGGCTGATGCTGTTCTATCCGTCGCCGCTGCGCGATGACGGCTACGACATCTCGGCCTACGAAGACGTCCATCCGCAGTACGGCACGCTCGACGACTTCCGCGAGATGCTGAGCGAGGCGCACAAGCGCGGGCTGCGCGTGATCACCGAGCTGGTCATCAACCACACCTCGATGGACCATCCGTGGTTCCAGCGCGCGCGCAATGCGCCACCCGGATCGCCGGAGCGCGACTTCTACGTGTGGAGCGACACCGACCAGATCTACCAGGGCACGCGCATCATCTTCACCGACACCGAGACGTCCAACTGGAGCTGGGACCCGGTCGCCAAGGCCTACTACTGGCACCGGTTCTTCCACCACCAGCCCGATCTCAACTTCGACAACCCGGCGGTGCTCGAAGCGGTGTTCAAGGTCATGCGCTTCTGGCTCGACATGGGCGTGGACGGGTTCCGGCTCGACGCGATTCCCTACCTGGTGGAGCGCGACGGCACCAGCAACGAGAACCTGCCCGAGACGCACGAGGTCATCAAGAAGCTGCGCGCCGCCATCGACGCCCAGTACAAGAACCGCTTCCTGCTGGCCGAAGCCAACATGTGGCCCGAAGACGTGCGCGAGTATTTCGGCGACGGCGACGAATGCCACATGGCCTATCACTTCCCGCTCATGCCGCGCATGTACATGGCCATCGCGCAGGAAGACCGCTATCCGATCGTCGAGATCATGCAGCAGACGCCCGAGATCCCCGACGGCTGCCAGTGGGCCATCTTCCTGCGCAACCACGACGAGCTCACGCTCGAAATGGTGACCAGCAAGGAGCGCGACTACATGTACGAGATGTATGCCGCCGACAAGCGTGCGCGCATCAACCTGGGCATCCGCCGCCGGCTCGCGCCGCTGATGGAAAACGACAGCGACCGCGTCAAGCTCATGAACGGCATGCTGCTGTCGATGCCGGGCTCGCCCATCATCTATTACGGCGACGAGATCGGCATGGGCGACAACGTCTTCGTGGGCGACCGCAACGGCGTGCGCACTCCGATGCAATGGAGCCCCGACCGCAACGCCGGCTTCTCGCGCGCCGACCCGCAGCGCCTCTACCTGCAGCCGATCATGGACGCCATGTACGGTTACGAGGCGCTCAACGTCGAGGCCCAGACGCGCGACAGCAGTTCGCTTCTCAACTGGACCAAGCGCATGCTGGCCGTGCGCAAGACCAGCCGGGCCTTCGGCCGCGGCCGTCGGACCTTTCTGAAGCCCGGCAACCGCAAGATCCTCGCCTACCTGAGCGAGGAAGGCGACGACAGCATCCTCACCGTCTTCAACCTGTCGCGCGCCGCCCAGCCGGTGGAGCTCGACCTGTCGGCCTTCAAGGGCCGGGTGCCGGTCGAGATGCTCGGGCGCACGTCGTTCCCGCCGATCGGCGAGCTGCCCTACATGTTGACGCTGCCCTCCTACGGTTTCTACTGGTTCAAGCTCGCGGCCGATGCAGAGATCCCCAGCTGGCACCAGGAAGGCGTGGCCCTGCAGGACCGCCCGACGCTGGTGCTCTTCGACGGCTGGACCAGCTTCTTCCGCGACCGCGTGATGCCCTGGCGCATCGGCATGGCCGATCGCATGCGCACGCAGCTCGAAACCGACACCCTGCCGCGCCACATCGAGACGCAGCGCTGGTACGCGTCCAAGGGCTCGTCCGTCGAGCGTGCGCGGCTGGTCGACCAGGCACTCTGGGAATCCGGTTCGTTCAGCTGGATGCTGCCGATCCTCAAGCTCGACGGCCCGCCCGAAGAGTCGATCTATTTCGCCCCGCTCGCCCTGGCCTGGGAAGACCGGGAAGAAGAACGCGTGGCCGTGCTGGCGCCGGCCGCATTGGCCAAGGTGCGCCAACAGGCCAATGTCGGCGTGATGGGCGATGCCTTCCACGACCCGGAGTTCTGCCGCGCCATGGTCGAGTCGATCCGTGAAGGCATGGAGTTGCCCGCCGGCGCAGGCCGGCTCGTGTTCAAGCCGACCACGCTGTTCGGCGAACTCGACTTCGACGACATCATGACCATGCCGGTCGAACGCCCGAGCGCGATGAGCAGCAACACCGTCGTCACGCTCGACGAGAAGCTCTTCCTCAAGGGCTATCGCCGGCTGCGCGAAGGCATCAACCCCGAGCTCGAGATGGGACGCTTCTTGACCGAGGTCGCGCGCTTCCCGAACTGCGTGCCGGTGCTCGGTGCCATCGAATACTTTGGCAACGACGGCCGCACCTTCACGCTGTCGCTGCTGCAGGGCTACCTGGCCAACCAGGGCGACGGCTGGGAAACCACGCTCGCCTACCTCGAGCGCTTCCTCGAAGACATCAAGCTCGGCAGCACCGAGTCGCTGCAGAGCGCCGACGAGATGCACGGCGGCTTCCTGACCCGCGTCACCACGCTGGGCACGCGCACGGCCGAGATGCACCTCGCACTCGCCACGCGCAGCGGCGACCCGGCCTTCGAGCCCGAGTCGCTCACGCCGGAAGACGTCGCCGGCTTCAAGGAGCGCGCCGCCGGTGAAGCCACCTCGACCATCTCGCTGCTGCGCCAGCGCATCGACCAGCTGCCCGCCGCGGCGCAGGAAGACGGCAAGGCCGTGCTCGCGGCTGCGAGCGGACTGCAGTCGCTCATCCGCTCGATCGACGCACGGGCCGGCGGCATCAAGACCCGCTACCACGGCGACTACCACCTGGGCCAGGTGCTGGTGGCCGGCAACGACTTCGTGATCATCGATTTCGAGGGCGAACCGGCGCGCAGCTTCGAGGAGCGGCGCACCAAGAGTTCGCCGCTGCGCGACGTGGCGGGCATGCTGCGCTCGTTCAACTATGCGCGCTGGACATCGCTTCGGCGCGTCGCGCAGAACGCCGACGAGGTCGACCGGCTCGAGCCCGCGGTGCGCGCGCTCGAAGGCGTGGTCCGCGACGCCTTCCTGGATGCGTACCGCCAGACCATCGCCGCGTCCGAGAAGGGTAGCGGGGTCGACGCGCAGTTGCTCAAGCTGTTCGAGATCGAGAAGGCGCTGTACGAGCTGCGCTACGAGCTCAACAACCGTGTCGACTGGGCGCAGGTGCCGCTGCAAGGCATCCTCGCACTGATCAATGCCGGGGCCGCTCGCTGACGCGGGCACCGCCCATCCGTTTCAAGACATTCTGGAGAAAGCAACATGGAAAGCTTCGGCATTCAACTGGAGCCCTTGAGGGCCATCCTCTTTCAGATCGGCGCCTTTCTGCCCCGCCTCCTGATCGCGATCGTGGTGGTGATCGGCGGCTGGCTCCTGGCCAAGGTCGCGCGCTTCGCCATCGCCAAGGCGCTGCGCGCCATCAACTTCAACGTGCTCACCGAGCGCTCGGGGCTCGATGGCTTCCTGCGCCAGGGCGGCGTGGCTGGCGACACCACCAGCGTTTTCGCGTGGCTGGTCTATTGGCTGGTCATCCTCGCTGCGCTCTTGATCGCCTTCAACGGACTCGGCCTCACCTACATCACCGACCTGCTGGGCCGAGTGGTGTGGTTCGTGCCGAACGTGTTCGTGGCGCTCTTGGTGCTGGCCTTCGGTTCGTACTTCGCGCGCTTCGTCGGCGACACGGTGCGCACCTATTTCCGCAACATCAAGTTCCAGGACGCGGCCTTTCTGGGCCAGGTGGCGCAGTGGGCCATCATGGTGTTCGTGGTACTGATCGCGCTCGACCAGATCAAGGTGGGCGGCGACATCGTGCGCCAGAGCTTCCTGGTGATCCTCGGTGGCGTGGTGTTCGCCTTTGCGCTCGCCTTCGGCATCGGCGGCAAGGACTGGGCGGCGGAGCGCATCGAGCAATGGTGGCCCCGCGAAAAGAAGACGCGCAACGACGACTTCCTCGAATGAGCCTCGCACCTTTCACGGCCGTCTGGCCGGGCCGGCCCTATCCGCGCGGCGCCAACTGGGACGGCGAAGGCGTCAACTTCGCGCTCTTCTCGCAGCACGCCGAGAAGGTCGAGTTGTGCCTGTTCGACGACAGCGGCCGCCACGAGCGGCAGCGCATCGAGGTGCGCGAACGCACCGACGATGTCTGGCATTGCTATCTGCCCGAGGCGCGCCCCGGGCAGGCCTACGGCTACCGCGTGCACGGCCCGTACAAGCCCGACCAGGGCCATCGCTTCAACCCGCACAAGCTGCTGGTCGATCCCTATGCCAAGGAGCTGGTGGGCCGGCTGCGTTGGGGCGACGCGCTCTACGGCTACACGGTCGGCAGCAAACGGCAGGACCTATCTTTCGACAGGCGCGACAGCGCGCCGCTGATGCCCAAGGGCCGGGTGCTGGAACCCGCCTTCACCTGGGGCGACGACCGGCGCCCGTCCGTGCCGTGGCAGGACATGGTCATCTACGAGATGCACGTGCGCGGCTTCACCATGACGCACCCGGGCGTGCCCGAGAAGCTGCGCGGCACCTACGCCGCGCTGGCCTGCGCGCCGGTGGTCGACTACCTCAAGCGCCTGGGCATCACCACCGTCGAGCTGCTGCCGGTGCACAGCTTCCTGAACGACCGGCACCTGGCCGAAAAAGGTTTGCAGAACTACTGGGGCTACAACACGCTCGGCTTCTTCGCACCCGAGATGCGCTACAGCGCGTCGGGCAAGGTGAAGGAATTCAAGACCATGGTGAAGACGCTGCACAGCGCCGGCATCGAAGTCATCCTCGACGTGGTCTACAACCACACCTGCGAAGGCAACCAGCTCGGCCCGACCCTCTCGATGCGCGGCGTCGACAACTCGGCCTATTACATCGTCAATGCCGAGAACCGGCGCTACTACGACGACTTCACCGGCTGCGGCAACACGGTCAACCTGGAACACCCGCGCGCGCTGCAACTGGTGATGGACTCGCTGCGCTACTGGGTGGAAGAAATGCACGTCGACGGATTCCGCTTCGACCTCGCATCGGCGCTCGCGCGCGAATCCGGCAAGGTCGAGAACCTGGGCGGCTTCTTCGACGCCATCCGCCAGGACCCGACGCTCAACCACGTCAAGCTCATCGCCGAACCCTGGGACCTGGGCCACGGCGGCTACCAGGTCGGCAACTTCCCGCTCGGCTGGGCCGAGTGGAACGACCAGTACCGCGACCGCATGCGCGGCTACTGGAAAGGTGACGGCGGCATCGGCGAAGTCGCCCGCCGCCTCACCGGCTCGCAGGACCTGTACGGCTGGTCGGGCAAGCGGCCGCACGCCAGCATCAACTTCATCACGGCCCACGACGGCTTCACGCTGCACGACCTGGTGTCGTACAACGACAAGCACAACGAGGCCAACGGCGAAGACAACCGCGACGGCCACGGCCACAACGTGTCGTGGAACTGCGGCGTCGAAGGCCCGACCGACGACCCCGAAATCCGCGCCCTGCGCGAACGCCAGAAGCGCAACCTGATCGCGACGCTGCTCCTCTCGCAGGGCGTGCCGATGCTTCTGGCGGGCGACGAGATGGGGCACACCCAGCAGGGCAACAACAACGTCTACTGCCAGGACAACGCGCTGGGTTGGCTCGACTGGACGCCCACGCCCGAGAGCGAGTCGCTGTCCGACTTCGTGCGCCGCGTGATCGCTCTGCGCCGGCAGCACCCGTCGTTCCGCCGCCGCAGCTTCTTCGCAGGCAAGCCCATCGACGACAGTCAGTTCAAGGACGTCTGCTGGCTCAAGCCAGACGGCACCGAGCTCACGCCGGACGAATGGAACGACGGCAATGCCAAGTGCCTGGCAATGCTCATGTCGGGCGACGGCATCGCCGACCGCGACCGGCACGGCAACAAGCAGTACGACGACGACTTCCTCATCCTGCTCAACGCCTACCACGACGAGATCCTGTTCACGCTGCCGCATACGCGCAGCGGCGAATGGCGGCTGCTGCTCGACACGGCGGCCGATGGGCTCCCCGGCGTTTCTTCCGCGAACGCGCCAGCCGACATGACCGACACCCCTGACGCCCCCGTTGCCGCCGAAACCGACGCCGAAGCCGACACCGACGCCGAAGCGAAGTCCGACACCGCATCCGCCGAGTCGACCGACGACGCGGTGCGCTTCCCACTCCAAGGCCGTTCCTTCGTCCTTTTCAGCCGCGAAAGAACCGCATGAAATCCACCCACGTCATGCCCTTCGGCGCGACGGTGCTCGACAACGACCAGGGCGTCCGCTTCTCGCTGTGGGCGCCAGGCGTCGAACAGCTGATGCTCGCCCTCGGCGCCGACGACGCGGCCCGCACCCTGCCGATGCCGCGCGACATCGACGGCTGGCACCGCCTCGACGTGCCCGAGGCACGCCCCGGCGACGACTACCGCTTCGTGCTGCCCGACGGCCTGCGCGTGCCCGACCCGGCCTCGCGCTACAACCCGGCCGACGTGCACGGCGCGAGCCGCGTGGTCGACCCGCATGCCTTCGCCTGGACCGACGGCGCCTGGCGCGGCCGGCCCTGGCACGAAGCCGTGGTCTATGAAATGCATGTCGGCGCTTTCACGCCCGAAGGCACGTTCGCCGCGGCGCAACGCCGCTTGCCCGAACTGGCCGAGCTCGGCATCACCGCCGTCGAGCTGATGCCGCTCGCCGACTTCCCAGGCCACCGCGGCTGGGGTTACGACGGTGTGCTGCTCTATGCGCCCGACAGCAGCTACGGCACGCCGGACGAACTCAAGTCGCTGATCGATGCCGCGCATGCGATCGGCATCATGATGTTCATCGACGTGGTCTACAACCACTTCGGCCCCGAAGGCAACTACCTGCACGCCTACTGCCCGCAGTTCTTCAACCCGAACGTGCACACGCCGTGGGGCGCCGCCATCAACTACGACGGCCCGTATTCGCGCACCGTGCGCGACTTCGCGATCCACAACGCGCTCTACTGGATCGAGGAATTCCACTTCGACGGACTTCGCATGGACGCCATCCACGCCATCCGCGACGAGTCCGAGACGCATCTCATCACCGAGATCTGCCAGACGCTGCGCGCCGGCCCCGGCGCCGAGCGCGCGATCCACTTGGTGCTCGAGAACGAACACAACCAGGCCAGCCTGCTCGAGCGCAACATCGACGACGCGCCGCGCATCGCGACCGCGCAGTGGAACGACGATATCCATCACGCCGTTCATGTGTTTTCGAGCGGCGAGACCGACGGCTACTACATCGACTTCGCCGAAGCGCCGGTGCAGAAGTTCGCCGTGGCGCTGGCCGAAGGCTTCATCTTCCAGGGGCAGCCTTCGGTGCTGCGCGATGGCGAGCCGCGCGGCGAGCCCACGTCGCAGCTCCCGCTGGGTGCCTTCGTCTCGTTTCTGCAGACGCACGACCAGATCGGCAACCGCGCCTTCGGCGACCGCATCCATGCGATCGGCGACCCGGTGCTGCTGCGCGCCGCCTACGCCTGCGTGATGCTGTCGCCGCACGTGCCGATGCTGTTCATGGGCGAGGAATACGCCGCGTCCACGCCCTTTCAGTATTTCTGCGAGTTCGGCCCCGAGCTGGCCGACGCCGTGTCGAAGGGCCGGCGCGCCGAGTTCGGCCGCTTTGCCATCTTTGCGGACGAGGCCGCGCGATCGCGCATTCCCGACCCGAATGCCGCGAGCACCTTCGAGGCGTCCAAGCTGCGCTGGGACGAGCGCCAGCAGGCGCCGCACGACGCGTGGCTCGCGCAGATGCGCGAACTGCTCGACCTGCGGCGCCGACTCATCACGCCCCGGCTGGCGAGCGGCCGCAGTTCCGGCCGCTACGAGGTCGTGGGCGACGGCACCATCCGCGTCACCTGGTCGCTCGGCGCCGCGCGAGGCCAATTGGCCCACGACCAACTGCACCTGGTCGCCCACTTCGGCGCAGACACGGCGACCGGCATCGAGCTGCCGCCCGGCGAGCGCATTCACAGCTTCCGCGCCGACGCCGATGCCGATGCAGCCAACACGCTGCGGCTCGAACGCGGCGCCTTCTACCTGAGCATGCTGGAGAGCGAACTTGCCTGAGCCCTGGAACCACGAAGACATCCATCGCCTTCACCGGCTCTGCGCTCATTACGGCATCGCCACCGACTACCACGACATCTGGGGCACCCGACACCCAGTCGCCCAGGACAACCTGCTCGCGCTGCTCGGCGCGTTCGATGTCGAAGTCGACAGCCCGGCGAGCGTCGTCCAGGCTTTGCAGACGGCCGAGCGCGACGCGTGGCGGCAGCCGCTGCCGCCCGTGCTCGCGGTGCAGGCCGGCGTCGCGGCCTGGCAGCTGACCCTTCGCCTGCCCGCCGCGCAATCGCAGATCCGCTGGACCGTCACCGACGAAGCCGGCGAGTCGCAGCAGGGCGATGCCGATGCGCATGCGCTGCCCGAACTCGCCAGCACCGATGTCGATGGGGAGCGCTGGACCCAGCGCCGCTTTTCGCTGGGCCTGGGGCTCGCTGCCGGCTACCACCGGTTGACGGTCGAAGGCCTCGCGGGCGAGATGCTCGTCGTGAGCGCGCCCGAGCGCTGCTACCGCCCGAGCGCGACGCGCGACGGCGGCCGGGTCTGGGGGCCGGCCGTGCAGCTCTATTCGCTGCGCTCTCGCCGCAACTGGGGCATCGGCGACTTCGGCGACCTGGAGGCGCTGACGCGGCAGATGGCCCAGCTAGGCGCCGACGTGATCGGGCTCAACCCTCTGCACGCCCTCTTTCCGCACAACCCCGCGCACACCAGCCCGTACAGCCCGTCGTCGCGGCGTTTCCTGAACGTGCTCTACATCGACGTCGAGGCCGTTCGCGGTTTCGACGATTGCGCCCCGGCCCTCGCGCTCGTGCGCTCACCCGAATTCCAGGGCCGCCTGGCCGGCTTGCGCAGCAGCGCGCTGGTCGACCATGTGGGCGTGGCGGCCGCCAAGTTCGAAGTGCTCGAACTGCTCTTCGCCGACTTCCGCGAACGCCACCTGTGGGCCGGCGGCGACATCGCACGCGACGAGGCCGGCCGCGAGTTCATCGACTTCGTCGAGCGTGGCGGAGAAGCGCTGCGCCGCCATGCGCTGTGCGAAGCGCTGCAAGCCCACTTCCATGCCGAGGACGCGTCGGTGTGGGGCTGGCAGCGGTGGCCCGAAGCCTTCCGCGACCCGGCGAGCGCCGAGGTCGCCGCTTTCGCCGCCGACCATGCCGACCGCGTTCAGTATCACCAGTACCTGCAGTGGCAGGCCGCGACGCAGCTCGCGCATGCCAACGCTCGCTGCGATGCGCTCGGCCTGGGCGTCGGCCTCTATCTCGACCTGGCGGTGTCGGTCGACCGCGCGGGCTCCGACGTCTGGGGCAGCCGCGAATGCTTCGCCGACGAAGCGAGCGTGGGCGCGCCGCCCGACGAATTCAACCCGAACGGCCAGGGCTGGGGCCTGCCGCCGCTGCGCCCCGACCGCCTGCGCGCCACGCAATACCGCCTGTTCATCGACACGCTGCGAGCCAGCATGGGTGGCGCCGGCGCCTTGCGCATCGACCACGTGATGGGGCTCATGCGCCTCTTCTGGATTCCTGCGGGCCAGACCGCGCGCGACGGAGCGTACGTGCACTACGCGATGGACGAGATGCTCGCCATCGTCGCGCTCGAAAGCCAGCGCAATCGCTGCATGGTGATCGGCGAAGACCTCGGCACGGTGAGCGACGAACTTCGCGCCGCGATGACGCGCTTCGCCGTGCTCTCCTACCGCCTGCTGTACTTCGAGCGCCAGGCCGACGGCGAATTCATCGCGCCCGCCGATTACCCGCGCAACGCGCTGGTGTCCGTGAGCACGCACGACCTCGCCACCCTGCCCGGCTGGTGGGCCGGCGAAGACCTGCGCGTGCGGCTCGGGCTGGGCCTCTTTCCGGACGAGGAGGTGTTCCGCAAGCAGCTCTTCGACCGTGCGCAGGAGCGCGTGCGGCTGCTGTTCGCCATGCAGCGCGAAGGCCTGCTGAGCGGCGATGAAGTTGCCGAGGCGGCCGGCAGCCACGGCCTCACGCCGCGTGCCGTCGAGGCGGTGCACGCTTTCCTGGCCGCGACGCCGTCGACGGTCATGATGATGCAGCTCGACGACGTGCTGGGCGTGATCGACCAGGCCAACATGCCGGGCACCTCGTCGGAGCAGCCCAACTGGCGCCGCAAGCTGCCGGCCGACCTGCAGACCATCGCCGAGAACGACACGATGCGGGCTGTCGGCGCGCAGCTCGCCGAGCTGCGCCCGCGCCGCCTGCCCGAAGCCGCGCAGCGCGACGCCGCCCTGCTGCGCATCCCGCGCGCGACCTACCGGCTGCAGTTCCACAAGGACTTCGGCTTCGACGATGCGGTGCGCATCCTGCCCTACCTCGCGCATCTGGGCGTGAGCCACGTGTACTGCTCGCCGATCCAGCGCGCGAGCGCCGGTAGCATGCACGGCTACGACGTGGTCGCGCACGACGAGATCAACCCCGAGCTGGGCGGACCCGAAGGCTTCGCGCGCTTCACCGCCGCGCTGCGCGAACACGGCATGGGCCAGCTGCTGGACATGGTGCCCAACCACATGGGCGTGTTCAGCAACGACAACGCCTGGTGGACCGACGTGCTTGAAAACGGCCCGGCGTCGCTGTATGCGCAACACTTCGACATCGACTGGCATCCGCTCAACCCCGAGCTCACCGGCAAGGTGCTGCTGCCGGTGCTCGGCGACCACTACGGCGACGTGCTCGCCAATGGCGACCTGGTGCTGCATTTCGACGCGGGCGCCGGAGGGCTCGCTCTGCACTATTTCGAGCACCACTTTCCGGTGGCGCCCGAGAGCTATCCGCTGGTCTTCACGCGCGCGCAGGAAGCGCTGGACGACCCCGACCTGGCCGCGAGCCTGGGCAGCATCGCCACCGCCTTCGGCCACCTGCCGGGCCGCGCCACCGAAGACGCGGCCGGCCTCGCCGAACGCGCGCGCGACAAGGAACTTCTCAAGACCCGGCTCGCGCGACTCGCCGCGCGGCAGCCGCTCGTTGCCCAGGCCATCTTCGCCGCCGTGGCCGAAATGAACCTGGCCGAAGCACGCGACGAACTGCACGCGCTCATCGAGGCGCAGGCCTTCCGCCTCGCCTATTGGCGCGTGGCGGCGGACGAGATCAACTACCGCCGCTTCTTCGACATCAACGAACTCGCGGCGCTGCGCATGGAGCGCGAAGAAGTCTTCCGGGCCACGCAATCCTTCGCACTCGACCTGGCGGCCGCCGGCACAGTCGACGGGTTGCGCATCGACCACCCGGACGGCCTCTACGACCCGGCCAGCTACTTCCGCCAGTTGCAGGAAGGCTATGCCCGCCGCGCCGGCCTGCTGCTGCCCGAGGCCGATGCCGACGGCCGCCCCGCGCGGCCGCTCTACGTCGTCGCCGAGAAGATCGCGGCGCCGCACGAAGAAGTGCCCGAGAGCTGGCACATCCACGGCACCACGGGCTATCGCTTTGCCAACGTCGCCAATGGCGTGCTGGTCGACACCACCGCCGCAGCGCGCTTCGAAGCCATCTGGCACCAGTTCACCGGCTCGCAGCAGAGCTTCGAGGAACTGGCCCGCATCGGCAAGCGCGACATCATGCGCACCGCGCTGTCGTCGGAGCTCAACGTGCTCTCTACCGAGTTGTTGCGCATTGCGCGCGCCAGCCGCAGCACGCGCGACTACACGCTCAATACGCTGCGCCGTGCGTTGTCCGAAGTCGCGGCCTGCATGCCGGTGTACCGCACCTACGTCATCGATTCGGCGTCGGCGCAGGACGTGCGCTACGTCGACTGGGCCGTGCACGACGCCGAGCGCCACAGCCAGGACGCCGACCTGTCGGTGTTCGCCTTCGTGCGCCGCACCCTGCTGGGCGAAGCCGCTGCCGGTGCTTCGCCCGAACTGGCCGAGCGCGTGCGCCGCTTCGCCACGCGCTTCCAGCAGTTCAGCGCACCGGTGGCGGCCAAGGGCGTGGAAGACACGGCCTTCTACCGCTACTTTCCGCTCAGCGCGCTCAACGAAGTCGGCGGCGAGCCGGCCATCTTCGGCATGACGGTCGAGGAGTTCCACCGCGCCAGCGCCGACCGCGCGAAGCGTTGGCCGCACACCATGCTCGCCACGTCCACGCACGACAACAAGCGCTCGGAAGACGTGCGCAACCGCATCGACGTGCTGTCCGAAATGCCCGCCGCCTGGCGGCTCGCCCTGCGCCGCTGGCGCAAGATGAACGAGCGCGTGCGCGAGAAGATCGCCGGCCGGGATTCGCCCGCCGACGCACCGTCGGAAGCGGACGAATACCTGCTCTACCAGACCCTGCTCGGCACCCTGCCGCCGGACGGGCTCGACGCTGCGGCCATCGAACCCTTCCGCCAGCGCATCGTCACCTACATGCTGAAGGCCGCGCGCGAATCCAAGATGCACACGCGCTGGACCTTGCCCGACGAGACCTACGAAGCCGCGCTCGAAGGCTTCATCGGCGCGCTCTTGGGCAGCGTCGACGACAACGCGTTCCTCGACGACATTCAGCCGATCGCCGCCACGCTCGCCTGGTTCGGTGCGTTCAACAGCCTGTCGCTCATGCTCCTCAAGTACGGCTCGCCTGGCGTGCCCGACCTCTACCAGGGCAACGAGCTCACCGACTACAGCCTGGTCGACCCCGACAACCGCAGGCCGGTCGACTACGCGGTGCGCGAGCGCCTGCTCGAATCCTTCGACGCCATGGCCGCCGACCCGGCCACGCTGCCCGCGCGCGTCGGCGAACTGCTCCAGTCCCCCTGCGACGGCCGCGCCAAGCTGTGGATCATCTGGCGCCTGCTCTCGTTGCGCCGCGAACAGCCCGTGCTCTTCCGAGACGGTGACTACCAGGCCCTGCCCACCCACGGCGCGCGCGGCAAGCACGTGGTCGCCTTCATCCGCCGCCATGAGGACCAGGTGCTGGTCATGATCGTGGGGCGGCTCTTCTGGTCTTTCGAATCGACCTATGGCACGTCGACCGCTCCCCATGTGCGGCCCGTGGGGGCGATGTGGGAAGACACCACGGTGCACGTGATCGGCCTGCCAGAAGGGTGCGTATTGGAGAACGTGCTGACCGGGGAGACGTTCGCGCTGCCGGAAGGCATGTTGAAGCTGGCGGATGTGCTGGGCAGTCTGCCGGGGGCGGCGCTGCGGGTGGTGGGGGGTGGAGCGAACGGGTCGACCTGACGCCCAGTGCTGAGCGGCGCTCGATTGGCGCACATGGCTTGGACATCGCCCGCCACCTGCTCAAGTGCTACTTCGCAATCGAGCCGACCAGACTTCTGTTTTCTTCGGAGAGCGCCAGCGCTCGATTCCATTGCTCGCACATCGCGAGCAACGGCTCGATACCGGCGGCCTTGTCGAAAACCTGGTCGGCCCCCAGGTCGAGGCACCGGCGCCTCAACTCGGCACTTGCGTGAGCAGTCAGCAGGACCGCTCGTTGCTGGTAGCCTCGCACCCTGCAGGCTGCCAGCACCCGCATACCGTCCCCTTGCGCAAGTTGGTAGTCCACGACGAGAAGAGACCATCGGTTCGGATGCTCGGTCAGCCAGCGCACTGCTTCGAATTCGGTGGCCGCCCAGCCGGCGACCTTGACATTACCTGTTGCTTCCAGCAATTCAATCAAGGTGGCGAGCGTGGTGGGATCGTCTTCGACAATGTATGTTGACAGCTTCATATCCGCCGCTTAGGCGTTGCCTGGTGGGTTATCAGCAGATCATTGTTGCCGCCATTTCTGCACTTCAATTGATCCAAAGCAACTCACGCTCGCTGTCCACACGCGCAGTTGACCGGCATCAGTTGCGCTCGCGCACGCCCAGACAGGAAATCCCATTACAGGCAACGGCAAAGAAGAGAACCTACTGAGGCTTCATGCACCCATCGCCCCCACACTTCAATCCGCTGAGCATCTGGCTCCCGTCTTTCTTCGCGCCATCGTCCCGCTCGACATCCGAAGCGGGTGGCGGGGCAGTACCCGTTCCCGGGCAAATGGGCGGGCATGATCGTTCTCTATCCCAACCAGGGCGTGGACATGAATGCCCATCGATGCTGGAGCTGGTTCAACGGCGACGACCAGACGCGTGAGTCCCATGACACCGACAGAATTTCCAGCTTGACGCGGCGCGTGGCCAGCGAGCATTCGGTCGATCGGTCACGCATCTACGTCGCCGGAATGTCCGCCGGCGGCGCCATGGCAGCGCTCCTCGGTCAACTGTTCCCGGAGTTGTATGCGGCGGTCGGCGTGCATTCCGGCCTGGCCGCACACACGAGCGAGGACCTGTCGTCCGCGATGTCCGCGATGCGCTCGGGCGCCATCGGACGACCCATGGGGCGTGAGATCCCGACGATCGTGTTCCATGGCGACCGCGACTCCACGGTTCACCCAATCAACGGGCTTCGCGTCATCGAGGGAGCCGTCGGCGCGGAGGGCGCAGCGATGAAGCAGCATGAGCGCGCATCTCGAACTCCGGTGCGCTTCCTGGGCACCACCAGCTGAAGTACGCGTCGACAGCGTTGCTCATGGATATCTCCTGATGCCGTGACCTCACCGCCGGTCTGGCGCGACAAGTGCTGCTCTATGCGCAATCTGAGCAACAAGTGACATCGCTTTCGATACGGCACGAGCGCCAACTCGGCTGCGGGCTGTCTCCGACCTCACGGGCTCAGCGGCGTCACTGAAGCGTTCTTCAGGCATCGACGTCAAGCCTCAACGCCCCGGCCGATGCATCGTCATCTGCGGATACGGAATCTCGATCCCCCGTTCATCGAACGCCCGCTTGAGCCGCCGAAGGTAGTCGCGCTTGACGGTCCATTGCTCCAGCGGGGCGACCTTGAAGCGCGCACGGATCATCACGGCCGAGTCGGCCCATCGCTCGACGCCGGCGATCTCCAGGTCGCCGAGGATGCGGCTCTGATGTTCGGGCTGGGCACGCATCTCGACGCCGACCTCGCGCATCACGTCCATGACGCGGTCGACGTCTTCCTTGTAGGCGACGCCGATCTCGACCACGGCTTGGGCGTAGCCCCGGCTCATGTTGACGACGGTCGACACGGCGCCATTGGGCACGAAGTGCACGTTGCCTTCGTAGTCGCGCAGCTGGATGTAGCGCAGCGTGATCTCTTCTACCAGGCCCGAGTGTTCGCCGAGCTTGACGACGTCGCCCTGGCGGATCTGGTTTTCGAGCAGCAGGAAGAAGCCGGTGAAGTAGTCCTTGACCAGGCTCTGCGCGCCGAAGCCCACCGCCAGTCCGACCACGCCGGCCGCACCGAGGATGGGCGCCACCGACACGCCGACCTCGGCCAGCACCAGCATGCCGGCGATGAGCGTGATCACCACCGATGCGAGATAGCGAAACACGCGGCCCAGCGTCTCGGCGCGCTTGACGGCTTCGCGATCGTCGAGCCGCGTCGCGACCCGCGTGCGCATGATGCCGATGGCGCGCTGGGTGAGCGAGATGGCGACCCACGCGGCGATCAGGATGCCGACGATGCGCAAGCCGTGAATGGCGAGCCCGCCGGCGCCCAGCCATGCTTTGGAAAGGCCCTGAAGAATACTGTCCTGCATGAACTGCTCCGGTTTGAAGTGCCCTGAAAGTAGCGGCCGGCGAAGGATAGCGGACGCTCACCCGAGCGCTCGGCGACGCTCTCGCGCACGGGCAATTACCCATTCGCGCAGCGTGTCGATGCCGATAGAGTCGTCGAACGATAACAACTCACTCAAGACTGCCTCACCATGCAACAGACCTCTCTCCCGATCCGCCGCCGCGCCCTCGTGCTGGGTGCCGTGGGCGCTGGCGCCCTGTCGCTCACCGAGCTGGCCCGCGCGCAGCAGAAGTTCATCAACATCCTCACCGGCGGCCAGAGCGGCGTGTACTACCCGATGGGCGTGGCGCTGTCTCAGGTCTACGGCAAGGCGCTGCCCGATGCCAAGGTCACGGTGCAGTCCACCAAGGCTTCCGCCGAAAACCTCAACCTGCTGCAGGCCGGCCGCGGCGAGATCGCCTTCACGCTGGCCGATGCGCTGTCCGACGCCTGGAACGGCGACAAGGACGCCGGCTTCAACACCCCTCTCAAAAAGCTGCGCGCAGTCGCCGGCATCTATTCGAACTACATCCAGATCGTCGCCAGCGCCGAGTCGGGCATCAAGACGCTCGCCGACATGAAGGGCAAGCGCATCTCGGTCGGTGCGCCCAAGTCGGGCACCGAACTCAACGCGCGCGCCATCCTGAAAGCCGCGGGTCTGGCCTACGGCGATTTCGCCAAGGTCGAATACCTCGCGTTCGGCGAATCGGTCGAGCTCATGAAGAACCGCCAACTCGACGTCACGCTGCAGTCCGCGGGCCTGGGCGTGGCGTCCATCCGCGACCTCGCGACCTCGGTGCCGATCGTGGTGGTGTCGATCCCGGCGGATGTGGTCAAGAAGGTGGGCGACGCGGCCTACCAGCCGGCGGTGATCCCGGCCAACACCTACACCGGCCAGACCACCGACACACCGACCATCGCCATCAAGAACTTCCTGGTGTCGCACGAAGGCGTGTCGGCCGATGCGGTCTACGCCATGACCAAGTCGATGTTCGACAACCTCGATGCGCTGGTCGCCGCGCACAACGCGGCCAAGGGCATCAAGCGCGACGCCGCGACCACGGGCACGGTGGTGACCTTCCACCCCGGCGCGGAGAAGTACTACCGCGAAGTCGGGTTGATGAAGTAAGCCATGTCCTCTCCTGTGCCCGGCGCGCCTGTCGCCGCCGACACGCCGGAGCGCACCGCGGGCCCCGTGCCCGACGAACCACACGCGTCCTTCGTGGGCGCGCTGTTCTGGATCGCGGTCGTCTTCTCGGCGTTCCAGATTGCCACGGCGGCCTTCAGCCCGCTTTCCAGTTCTGTCGTGCGCGCGGTGCACGTCGGCTTCCTGCTGCTCATCGTGTTCGTGATGCACCCGCCCTTTCGCCAGCAGTGGCTGGGTTGGGCGATCGGCATCGCCGCGTTCTGCGCCGGCCTCTACCACTGGGTGAACGAGGCCGACCTGATCCAGCGCGCGGGCGACCTGACCTCGGCCGACATGGTGGTGGGCGTGCTCACGATCGTGCTGGTGTTCGAGGCCGCGCGGCGCGTGATGGGCTTCGCGCTGCCGCTCATCTGCCTGCTCTTCCTGGCCTACGGGATGTTCGGCCAGTACCTGCCGGGCACGCTCGCGCACCGGGGCTTCGGCTTCGACCAGATCGTGTCGCAGCTGGGCTTCGGCACCGAGGGCATCTACGGCACGCCGATCTACGTGTCGTCGTCGTACATCTTCCTGTTCATCCTGTTCGGCTCCTTCCTCGAGCAGGCCGGCATGATCACGCTCTTCACCGACTTCGCGCTCGGCCTCTTCGGCCACGCCAAGGGGGGCCCGGCCAAGGTGGCGGTGATCTCGTCGGGGCTGATGGGCACCATCAACGGATCGGGCGTGGCCAACGTGGTGACCACGGGGCAGTTCACCATTCCGCTCATGAAGCGCTTCGGCTACAAGGCGGCCTTCGCGGGCGGGGTCGAGGCCACGGCCAGCATGGGCGGGCAGATCATGCCGCCGGTGATGGGCGCGGTGGCCTTCATCATGGCCGAGACCATCAACGTGCCGTACGTCGACATCTGCAAGGCGGCGGCCATTCCTGCCCTGCTCTATTTCCTCACGGCCTTCGTGATGGTGCATCTCGAAGCCGGGCGTGCGGGCTTGGTGGGCATGCCCAAGGACGAATGCCCCGACCCGTGGGCCGCGATGCGGCTGCGCTGGTATCTCATCCTTCCGCTGGCGATCCTGGTGTGGATGCTGTTCGCGGGCTACACGCCGCTCTTCTCGGGCATGGTCGGTCTCGCGCTCACGGTGGTGCTGATCTTCGGCGCGGCGCTCACCCAACGCTTCGGTGCTCGGGTGCTGCAGGTGATCTTCTGGATCATCATCGGGCTGGCCGCGTCGAGTTTTCTCAAGTACGGCATCACGGCGTTGCTGCTGCTCGCGGCCGTGATGGCCGCAGCGCTCGCCTTCGCCAAGGGCGGGCGCGAAACGCTGCGCGTCGCCATCCAGGCGCTGGCCGACGGCGCGCGCCACGCGTTGCCGGTGGGTGTGGCCTGCGCGCTGGTCGGCGTGATCATCGGCGTACTGAGCCTCACGGGCGCGGCCACGACGTTCGCGGGCTACATCATTCAGATGGGGCAGAGCAGCCTCTTCCTGAGCCTGCTGCTGACGATGATGGTGTGCCTGATCCTGGGCATGGGCATTCCGACGATTCCCAACTACATCATCACGAGTTCACTGGCGGCGCCGGCGCTGCTGCAACTGGGCGTGCCGCTGATCGTCTCGCACATGTTCGTCTTCTACTTCGGCATCATGGCCGACCTCACGCCGCCGGTGGCGCTGGCCGCTTTCGCCGCCGCGCCGATCGCGCGCGAGAGCGGCATGAAGATCGGCATCCAGGCCATGCGCATCGCCATCGCCGGCTTCATCGTGCCCTTCATGGCGGTGTACGCGCCGGCGCTCATGCTGCAGGGCGGCACCTGGTGGGACACCGGCTATGTGGTGGTCAAGGCGATCATCGCGATCGTGCTGTGGGGCGGCGCGGCCATCGGCTTCTGGCTGTCGCCGCTGCGCTGGTTCGAGCGCGTGTGGGCCTTCGTGGCGGCCGCATTCCTGGTGGTCGCCGCGCCGGCCACCGACGAGATCGGCCTGGGCATGACGGTGGCGCTCGCCGTCTGGCACCTGCTTCGGCAGCGCACGCTGCGCTCGGCCGCGGGCTGAACATGGCGGCGGGTGCGCTGGCAGCCGCGCTGTGCCTCGCGGCAGGCGCGGCGCAGGTGAGCCTGCCCGCCACGCACTTCACGCTGCGCTGGCAGCACTCGATCGAGAAGATCGAATGGTCCGAAGACTACGAAGTCGCCGGCCCGTGGCTGCATCTTTCGCAAGCGCGTATCGAAGGTTCGGGCGCCGGCATGGAGCCGCCGCCCGACGCGAAGCTTTTCGGGGGGCGCTGGCACTACCGGCTCGCCGATCCATGGCGCCGGGAGATCGTGCTGGCGCGCTCGGAGTTCGTGCCCGACTACGAGCTCTGCATCGGCGAGCACCGCTGCCGCCGCATGTCGCGCTGGATCCCGGTGTCGGCCGGCGCCACCACGCTCACGGCCTGCCGGGTGCCCGGCGTCGACGGCGACGCCGCATCGGGATCTGTCTCGAAAGCCCACCCAGGAGTCGTCCATGACCAGCAAAGTTCTCCGCACGGTTGAAGAAAAGCGCGCCGCCTTCCGCGCGCTGCACGCCGAAGGCTGCTTCGTGCTGCCCAACCCCTGGGACATCGGCAGCGCCCGCACGCTGCAGAAGCTCGGCTTCGAAGCCATCGCCAGCACCAGCTCGGGCCACGCGTGGTCGATCGGCCAGGCCGACGGCGCTGCCCGGCGCGAGGCGGTGCTCGACCATCTGCGCATGCTGGTCGCTGCCACCGACCTCCCCGTCAACGCCGATTTCGAGAGCGGCTTCGCGCCCGATCCGCAGGGCGTCGCCGAAAGCGTGCGCATGGCCATCGACACCGGCGTGGCGGGCCTGTCGATCGAGGATTCGACCGGCGACCCGGCCGATCCGTTGCGCGACATCGGCGACGCCGTGGCAAGGTTGCGCGCCGCACGCGTCGCCATCGACGAAGCCGGCGGCAGCACCCTGCTCGTCGGCCGCGCAGAGAATTTCTTCGCCGGCCGGCCGGACCTCGACGACACCATCCTTCGCCTCTGCGCCTATGCCGACGCGGGCGCCGATTGCCTGTACGCACCCGGCATCCGCACGCGCGAACAGATCGCCGCCGTGGTCGCCGCCGTGGCGCCCAAGCCAGTGAACCTGCTGGTCGGCTGGGCGGCCGAATGGTCGTTGCAGGACATCGCAGCGATGGGCGTGCGGCGCGTGAGCGTCGGCGGCGCGCTCGCGCGTGCGGCGTGGGGCGGGTTCATGCAGGCTGCGCGCGGATTGAAGGACGGGCGCTTCGACGGCTTCGCCGGAGCGATGCCGGGCGACGAGCTCAACGGGCTTTTCCGCTGAGCTCCAGATCCTGCATGCACGTCCGCAACCGCTCGATCGCTCGCCGGATCCACGACTTCACGGTCCCTTGAGGAAGCGTGAGGTGGTCTGCGATCTCGACGTGAGTCAGGTCGTGGAAGTAGCTCATGTAGAGCACTTGCCGATACTGAAGTCGGATGCGCGCGAGGCACTGGTACAGCGCGATCGCCTGTTGGCTGGCCTCGGCCGCGTCCGGGGGCGCCGCGGCGCTCGGGTCGACCAGGTCGTCGACTTCGGCGTCGAATTCCGGCGCCGCGCCGCCCGGTGCGCGCTTGCGGCGGCGCAACGCGTCGAGCGACTTCGACCGCACGATCATCGCGAGCCAGGCCACTGGCGGGCTGATGGCTTCCGAATAGCCGGAGGCCTGGCGCCAGGCGCTCAGGTAGGACTCCTGCAGCACCTCTTGTGCCGACTCGCGATCGCGCAGGAATCGATTCGCATAGCTCAGCATGCGCGGCGAGGTCGACAGATAGAAGGTCTTGAGCGCCTCGGCATCGCCGTCGCCAATCCGCGCGATGAGTGCGGCATAGTCCTGCTCGCGCTCGCTCATGCCGCACTGTTGCCTGTTGATGTCACCCGCTCGCCTCCAGTCTGGTGCGCACGAGTATCTTCTTGTCGACCGGTCTGCACGACGAAGCACCGCGCGACTGCATGCAGGACGATACCTACCGGTCTCGGCGCAAAATTCCGGCAGCGCAAACTCGGCCGCCCCGCTCCTCGCTCCGTCGCGTCCCGTCTCGCCCCAGGAACATCGTCATGCAGAACCCAGAGACCTCACCGATCCGATCGCCCCGCCCATCCGAGTCGACCGGTTGCCCCGTCGCGCACGGCCCGCTGTCCGAGCACCTGACGCCCACCGGCTGCCCCGTGAGCCAGCGCGCCGCCGACTTCGACCCCTTCGGCGACGGCTACCAGCAAGATCCGCCCGAGTACGTGCGCTGGGCGCGCGAGCAGGAACCGATCTTCTACAGCCCGAGGCTCGGCTACTGGGTGATCGCGCGCTACGCCGACATCAAGGCCGTGTTCCGCGACAACATCACCTTCAGCCCGTCGATCGCACTCGAGAAGATCACGCCGACCGGCGTAGAGGCCAACGCCGTGCTGGCCTCCTACGGCTACGCGATGAACCGCACCCTGGTCAACGAGGACGAGCCGGCCCACATGCCGCGCCGGCGCGTGCTGATGGAGCCGTTCACGCCTGAAGAACTCAAGCACCACGAGCCGCTGGTGCGCCGCCTCGCTCGCGAATACGTCGACCGCTTCATCGACAGCGGCCGCGCCGATCTGGTCGACCAGATGCTGTGGGAAATCCCGTTGACGGTGGCGCTGCATTTCCTCGGCATTCCCGAAGACGACATGGACACGCTGCGCAAGTACTCCATCGCGCACACCGTCAACACCTGGGGCCGCCCGGAGCCGCACGAGCAGGTGGCCGTGGCGCACGCGGTCGGCAACTTCTGGCAGTTCGCGGGCAAGGTACTCGACCGCATGCGCCAAGACCCGAGCGGTCCGGGCTGGATGCAATACGGGTTGCGCAAACAGATGCAGCACCCCGACGTCGTGACCGACTCGTACCTGCACTCGATGATGATGGCGGGCATCGTCGCCGCGCACGAAACCACCGCCAATGCCACGGCCAACGCGATGAAGCTGCTGCTGTCGCACCGTGACGCCTGGGACGCTCTCTGCGCCGACCCGGCGCTCATTCCCAACGCCGTCGAAGAATGCCTGCGGCACAACGGGTCGGTGGCCGCATGGCGGCGCATCGTCACGACCGACACGCGCCTGGCCGGCGTCGACCTGCCGGCCGGCTCCAAACTCCTCATCGTGACGTCGTCGGCCAACCACGACCCGGCGCACTTCGCCGACGCCGACCTCTTCGACATCCGGCGCGACAACGCGAGCGACCACCTCACCTTCGGCTACGGCTCGCACCAGTGCATGGGCAAGAACCTGGCGCGAATGGAGATGCAGATCTTCCTGGAGGAGTTCACGCGCCGCCTGCCCCACATGCGATTGGCCGAGCAACGCTTCAGCTACGTGCCCAACACCTCGTTTCGCGGGCCCGAGCATGTGTGGGTCGAATGGGACCCGGCACGCAACCCCGAGCGCACCGATGCCGCGCGACGCGCATCTCGCATGCCCGTGCGCATCGGCGAGCCGTCGCGCCACGCCATCACCCGGCCGCTGCGAGTCGAGAGCGTGACGACCGTCGCCGAAGGCATCGTGCGGCTGCGCCTGGTGTCGCCCGACGGGAAAGCCCTGCCGCACTGGACGCCGGGCTCGCACATCGACATCGAATGCGGATCGCCCGGCCTGTCGCGCCAGTACTCGCTGTGCGGCGATCCGCAGGATGCCGGCGCCTACGAGATCGCGGTGCTGCGCGAGGCCGACGGCCGCGGCGGTTCCACCTGGGTGCACGACCGCGTGCGCCCCGGCGACACGCTCAAGGTGCGCGGGCCGCGCAACCACTTTCGGCTGGACGAGTCGGCCGGCGGCACGGCCCTCTTCATCGCGGGCGGCATCGGCATCACGCCGATCAGCGCCATGGCGCGGCGCGCGCGCGAGATCGGCATCGACTACACGCTGCACTACAGCGGGCGCAGCCGCCGCTCGATGGCACTGCTCGACGAACTCCAAGCGCTGCACGGCCAACGCCTGCACGTGCACGCGAGCGACGAAGGCACGCGCAACGACCTCGGCGCCCTGCTCGCGACGCCACTGCCCGGCACCCGCATCTACGCCTGCGGGCCGCTCGGCATGCTCGACGCGCTGCGCACCCATTGCGCCGCGTGGCCGGACGACGCGCTTCGCGTCGAGCACTTCGAATCGACGCTCAGCCGGCTGGACCCGTCGAAGGAACACGCCTTCGAGGCCGAACTGAAGGACTCGGGCGTCGTCGTTCCCGTGCGGGCCGACCAGTCGCTGCTCGCCGCACTCCGCGCCGCCAACATCGACGTGCAGAGCGATTGCGAGGAGGGCCTGTGCGGCACCTGCGAAGTGCGCGTGCTGGCCGGCGAGATCGACCACCGCGACCTCGTGCTCACGCGCGCGGAGCGCGATGGCAACGACCGGATGATGAGCTGCTGCTCGCGAGCGCGCGGCGCTCGTGTCGTCATCGAACTGTGAGCCGCAACTGGATCGGCTGAGGCTGCCAGCAAAAGCGCGAATCGTCGGCAATCTCACCGTCGAAACGCCACGCAGCACCAGCGCAACGGCCTACGATTCAGGAGGGATTGGCCGTGACGCGTTGCACCCACATCATGCGGGCAGCCGGCGCCCCGTGGAAGGGCGCCCCCCATAACGCTAACGAGCAAAGCAACCCATGCACAACGGCTTACCCGATCTGGCTATCGACGATCCGACGATCCCCACCCCGGCCGACTGGGCGCGATGGTGGGACCAAGATGGCGAATGCTTCATCGACGAAGCCGAATACCAAGCGTTCGTCTCGTCCATTGAAGACACCGCGCTGGAACGCTTGCTCTGCGACGCAACCTTGCCTGCCGACGAGTCGGACTTGAGCCTTGTCCTCAGTTTCTGTCTGCTGTTGGATCGCAGGATCGTGATGCGCAAGCTCGGAAGTTACTCAAAAGTCGAGTTCGAGTCCTTGGATCTCGACGGCATCGATCTGCAAAGTGTCGAAGCGACCGAGGTGTTTGTCGAACAGTTCGTCAGGCGGAGGCTCGGGCAGATCAAGAAGTTCGAGATGACACAGTGCACCTTCGGTCCCGGGACCTTCAGCGTCCTGTGCGCATGCTTGAATCTTTGCACTGCGCTGGAGACGGTCAGTTTCTGTCAATGCGAATTCGGCGACGGTGGCGCAGAAGACCTTTCGTATGCGCTCGGCGGCTCCCTGAAGACCATGACCCGGTGCTACCTTACCGACACCCCGTTGGGAGATGAAGGCGCGGGCAAGCTTGCCATTCAGTTGCAAAAGATGCCGCTTCTTCGGGTTCTCTACGTCGGCGGTTGCGCCATTGGAGAAGCAGGAGCATTGACCCTCGCGAAGGCTTTGGGACCCCGAGATCAACTGGCGAAACTGGATCTTTACGACAATCCACTGGGAGATGTCGGCAGCGCCGCCATCCTCAATGCGTTGAAAGACAAGCCTTTTCTTTCGTCGCTCTCCATGTCGAACTGCGGCCTGGGAACGAAAAGCCTGCAGCCGCTGATGGGCCTTTTGGCATCGAAAGTCCGGCTGACGAAGCTCGCCCTCAATGACCTGGTCCGGCTGGGACCCTTGGACAGCTCATTCGGAAAGGCGCTCAAGAGGCAGGAGCATCTGAAGCTGCTTGCCGTTCCCGACTGCAACCTGTCGGACGGCAGCGTCGCGACTCTGATCGAAGCCATCGAATCCCTCACCGGACTCAGCGGCCTCAATCTCGGTGGACAACACTTCAGCGCCAGGAATGCGAATGCCCTCGCCCGTTGGCTCGAGCATTCGAAGCTCGAGTTGCTCGACCTTTCCGCGTGCGGCTTCGAAGACCAGACGTCCGAGCTGTTGATGCGCGCGCTGATGAAGAACACGGGGCTTGTCGTGCTCCATTTCGAGAAGAACGTCATGGGCCCGAAGGCTTGCGCCGCTGCGGCCCGGCTCCTAAAGGTCAACAAGACCCTGAAGTCCTTGAGCTTGAGGCGCTGCGAAATCGACGACCAAGCTTTCGCAGAACTGTGCTTTGGACTCTCGGGCAAGACTGAGTTGGACAAGCTCGACGTGACACACAACCCGTTTGGCGCTCCGGGCCTGGCGGCGTTGCAAAAGGCGCTCAGCAGCAACGCCGGAATACGCTCGCTTTCCATCGGCGCGAACCACCTCTCCGGAGCTGTCGTGCGCTCGTGTTTCGCGGAGGTGATGGAGAAAAACGGATCGCTGACATTTCTCGACCTTGCAACCTTGCTGGCCCCTCAAAAACAAGACTGGTCGCAGATTGAACATCGGCTCAAGATCAACAGCCGTTTGAAGGACACGAGAACCCATGCCTACCTCCTCAAGCTGGCGAAGAATTTTGCTGCTGTCACGATCGGTTTGAACGACCTGGGCCACTGGATCTGGAAGTTGCTACGCGACGCTACCGGCCTTGATGGAGGGTTCGTCGGGCTGCGAACGGCACTGCGACTGAGCGAAGTCTCGCGCACCGTGAGATTCGGGTTGCAAAGAGTCGCGGCACGCGACGCAGCCAGGCTTGCTCGCGCGAACCGCATCTGATCGCGCACATCGCGCGCGCGCCCGCACTGCCAAGAAATGTGAAGTCTGTTTTCGGGCGGGCCGTGTTGGCATGCCTGCGCACGGCGCGCAAAGTCCCGCACATCAGGCGACACGCCCCCCGCAAGGGGCGGAGCGTTCCATTCCAGGAACGCCTGGAGACTAGGAGACAACGTGAACGCCCCCAGTGCATCACCTGCAGCGCCCACGCCAGACGCGCCCGCGCTCGACGTTTCAGCACCGCAGCTCTTCAAGTACGTGCGCCCACCCCTGCCCGACGGCCCCTTCGTCGGCAAGTACGTGGTCCGCCTCGCACGCACCGACCGCGTGCTCGCCAACCTGCAGGTGCTCAAGAACGGCGGCGAGACCAATCTGCACACGCACCATCACCTCGACGGATTCTGGATGGTGCTCAAGGGCCGGGCTCGCTTCTACGGCGAAGGCGACGAGCTGGTGGCCGAACTCGACGCCATGGAGGGCGTGCTGATTCCGCGTCACTTCAAGTACTGGTTCGAGTCGGTGGGCGACGAGGTGCTCGAAATCCTTCAGGTCGAGTCGTCGGACATTCCCCTGCCTGCGGGCGCTCCGATCGAGCGCCAGGACTTCGCACCGCGCACCGACGCGACGCGAAACATCACCGTCGTCGAAGGCCGTGTGAGTTCTGCCGATTTCGGCCGGGGCCGCAAGCTCGACCTGCCTGCATAACGCGAACCGAGGAGCAGAAGCCGTGCACACCCCCACCAAGCGCAGGTTCCTGAAGCAACTCACGGGTTGGGCCGCGGCCGGCCTTGCGACACCGCTGGTCGTGCCCATGGCCGTCGCGGCGCCGACCTACCCGGACCGTCCGATCAAGCTGATCATTCCGTTTCCACCAGGGGGCTCGGTCGACCCGATCGCGCGCGTGCTGACCACGCGGCTCGGAGACATCCTGGGCCAGGCGTTCGTGGTCGACAACCGGCCGGGCGGCAACACCGCGATCGGCGCGGGCATGGTCGCCAAGGCGCCGCCGGACGGCTACACGCTGCTCTTCACCGCGGCGAGCACGCATGTCATCCACACGCTGCAGACCAGCCTGCCCTACGACAGCATCAAGGACTTCGCGCCGGTCGGCACTGCATCGCGCTCCAGCTACATGCTTGCGGTTCACAAGGACGTGCCGGTGAAGACGCTGCCCGAACTCATCGCCTACGCCAAGGCGCGTCCCGGGCAGCTCAACTACGGCAGCTCCGGAACCGGCAACTCGAATCATCTGGCGGGCGAGCTTTTCAACATCCGCACGGGCGTGAAGATCGTCCACGTGCCGTACAAGGGCGGTGCGCCCGCGCTGCAAGACCTCGTGGCGGGCCGCGTGCAGATGATGATCACCAACGTGCCGCTCTTGCAGCCGCAAGTGGATGCGGGCACGCTCCGTGCGCTGGCCTACACCTCGCAGCAGCCGGGCATGCCGCCGGTGCCGACCTTCAGCCAGTACGGGTTGACGGACTTCGACGGCATCGAATCGCTCAACGTGCTGCTGGCGCCTGCGGGCACGCCCGAGCCCATCATTGCCAAGCTCTCGGCGGCGATGCAGAAGGCGCTGGCCGACCCGGAAGTCAAGCGCACGATCGAAGTGCAGAAGCAGAACGTCTTCTACCAGTCCCCCGCCGAACTCGGCCAGCGCATGCGCGCCGACCGCGACAAGTACGTGGAAGTGATCGACAAGGCGAACATCAAGCTCGCGCCCTGACGCGCGGCTTGGGCGTCGACAAAGGGCCGTTCCTTCTTCACGGCAGCACGTGCCCCGTGGCCGCCGCTCCGCTCAGCCCCAGGCGGCTTCCGGCACCGGCACGCCCTTCAGTTGCTCCATCGTGATGGGCCGGTCGGGCGAGATGCCCAGGCTCTCGAGCATCAGCATCAACTGCCGCGCGTGCTGCGCCGCGTGGTAGGTGGTGCGGTCCATCACGTCGAGCAGATCGCGCGCGCCGTAGTAGGTCTGCACCTTGTAGCGAAGATCGGTCCGAGAAACTTGAGCACGTCGCCGAAAGACTGGCACAGGGTGTACTTGTCGCCGAGCGACACCACCGGCAGGCTGCGCGCGCCGAGGCGCTGCAGCTCGGCGCGCGCCTCGGGGTTGTTCTGCGCATTGACCGAGTCGTAGTCGATGCCCTGCAGGGTCAGGAACTCCTTGGTGCGCAGGCACGACGTGCAGCCGGGCTGCCAATAGACGCGGATGCGGTTGGCGTCGAATGCGGGGTGATCGGGGACGAGGTTCATCGAAAGCTCTCCTTGAGAGCATTGCGCTGCGTGCGCGGCTACTGGCCGGCCGGCGGCGGCGCGATGTAGTTGGGAAAAGGTCCGATGGCGTCCATCTGCACCTCGACCATCACAGGGCCTTGGGTGTCGAGCGCCGCCGCCACCTCGCGGGCCACTTCGTCGACGCTGCGGGCGAGGCGGTGCGGCATGTGTGCGGCCTCGGCGAGCTTCGCGAAATCGGGTGGCAGCAGATCGCCGAAACAGCGGCGACCACCGTAGCTGCCGTCCTGGATGTGCTTGATCACGCCGTAGCCGCTGTCGTTCATCACCAGGATCACGATGTCGACCTTTTCCTGCGCGGCCGTGAGCAGCTCGGGCAGGTTCACCGCAAAGCCGCCGTCGCCCGACATCATCACCGTCTTGCGGCCGCGGGCGGTGGCCGACACCGCCGCACCGACACCCAGCGGCAGCCCGGGGCCGATGCCCAGCCCGATCGGGTACATGCCGTCGCGCGGGTTGTAGATCGGAAAGATCTTGTTGCCCCACGATCCGTTGCTGAGCGTCACGTCGCGCACCCACACGCAGTCGCGCGGCATCACGGCACGCAGCTTGTCAGGCAGCTCGGCGTAGGGCCCGAGGCTCTGGCGATAGGCTGCGTTGGCGCGCACCTTGGCGGCCGCGACGGCCTGCCTAAACGTTTCGTCGACCTTCAGACGCCCCGCGAGCCGATCGGCCAGCAAGGCCAGCGTCGCGCCGGCGTCGCCACACACGAACAGCTCGCTCGAATAGGTGCGGCCATTGGCGGCCGGATCGAGGTCGATCTGCACCCGGTTGGCCGGCAGCCGCGTCTGGTTGTCCCGCGTTTCGTTGATGCGCAGGCGCGAGCCCGCCACCAGCAGCAGGTCGGCTTCGTCGAGCAGCGCTTCGACGATGGGATCGGGCCGCGTGGCGAGGCTTCCGTTGAGCGCGCCGAGGTTGCGCGGATGGTCGTCCGGCACCACACCGTGCGCCGCCTGGCTGTTCATCGCACCGAAGCCCATGTCGACCAGCCTGCGCGCGCCGTCGGCCGCATCGCGGGCGCCCGCACCGAGCCACAGCATCGGCCGCCGCGCCTTGGCGACGTGCTCGACCAGGCGGTCGAGTTCGGCACCTTCGGGCACGCGCGGCGGCGTCAGCGGCAGCATGAAATCGTCGAAGGCCTTCGGGCGTTCGATGGTCGCGCGCTGCACGTCGAAGGGCAGCTCGACGCTGACAGGACCGGGCCGGCCCGACAGCGCCGTCACGCCCGCCTGGGTCAGCACGCCGAGCGCTTCCTTGGGGCTGTGGATTCGCACCGCGGCCTTGCACACCGACCTGAGCATGCCGAGCTGATCGGGCACGTCGTGCACGCCGCCCTGCCCGCGGCCGATGCCGGCCAACGGGCTCTGGCCGGTGATGTGCAGGAGCGGCGTGCCCGCGAAGCCGGCCTCCACGAGTCCGCCCACCGCATTGGCGGCGCCCGGCCCGGTGCTGCTGAACACCACGCCCAGCCCGCCTTCGGCACGCGCGTAGCCGTCCGCCATGTGGGCCGCTCCCATTTCGTTGCGGGCCATGACGAAGCGCACCCGGCCCTGCCGCTGGATCGCGTCGAGCATGGGAATGTTGTGCACGGAAATGATGCCGAAGGCCGAGCGCACGCCGCATGCGGCAACGAATTCGGCCACCAGGTCACCGACGAGATACGGAACCATCGCGAGAACCTTCCAGAAAGCGTGGACTGCCGAAGCCGCCACGGAGGGTGGAACGGAATGTCTTTCGATGCGGCACGCGCGACGTTGACAAGCTGCAACCCCCATCGTATCGTTAGCGCTAACACCCGTAAAGACCCATCGACGAATGACCGACTCTTCGCGCGTTTCCCGGCGCCTGATCCTTGGCCTCTGCATTTCGGCACCGGCCCTGTCGTGGGCGCAGTCCGCCTATCCGTCGCGAACGATCCGCAACGTCTTGCCGTTTCCGGCCGGCGGCAGCACCGACCCCGTCGCACGACTGCTCGCGCAGAAGCTCGGCGAGGCCTGGGGCCAGCCCACGATCGTCGACAACCGGCCCGGCGCCAACACCATCATCGGCACCGAGGCTGTCGCCAAAGCGCCCGCCGACGGCTACACGCTGCTCTACACCGCCAGCACGCACGTCATCAATTCGGTCCTGGTGAAGAACCTGCCCTACGACACATTCAAGGACTTCGCGCCGGTGGCGCACATCGTGCGCAGCGAGTTCGTGCTGGTCGTCAATCCCAAGGTGCCGGCCAACAACCTCAAGGAATTCATCGCGCTCGCCAAGGCCAGCCCCGGCCGCATCAACTACGCGATCTCGGGCACCGGCAACCCCAACCATCTGGCCGGCGAGTACTTCTCCATGCTCGCCGGCGTGCGGCTCAACAACGTGCCGTACAAGGGCGGCGGCCCGGCCATCACCGATCTGCTCGGCGGCCAGGTCGAGGCCATGTTCTCGGTGCCCACCGCGGTAGCGGGCCACATCAAGGCCGGCAAGCTGCGCGCCCTCGCCTACACCGGCAGTGAGCCGCTGCCCGGGCTCGACGTGCCCAGCTTCACGCAAGCCGGCCTGCCGGACTTCGACCTCAATTCCTGGAACGGCGTGTTCGCGCCGGCCGGAACACCCAAGGACATCGTCGACAAGCTGTCCGCGGAAATCGGCAAGATCCTCGCGATGCAGGACGTGAAGGACGTGCTGGCCAAGCAGGGCCAGCAACCGGCGTACCTCGATGCGGCGCGCTTCGGCACGTTGCTCGCGTCGGACCGCGAGAAGTACACGCGGATCATTCGCTCGGCCGATATCAAGCTCGACTAGATTTTGAGCCGCTCGGTGTCCTTCAGGGCTCGAGCGCACGCCCCCTCCCCCAGCCGGCAAGCCAGCCGTCAGTCCAGCTTCACATTGGCCGTCTTGATGATGTGCCCGAACTTCGCCATGTCCTGCTGCATCACTTTCTCGAACGCTTCGGGGCTGACCGAATAGCGCTCCATGCCGGCGACGTCGAGCCGGTCCTTGAGCTCAGGCGTGGCCATGATCCGCGTGATCTCGGCATTGAGCTTGGCGACCACGGCCTTGGGCGTGCCGGCCGGTG
Source organism: Gammaproteobacteria bacterium (assembly GCA_018820395.1). GTDB lineage: Bacteria > Pseudomonadota > Gammaproteobacteria > Burkholderiales > Burkholderiaceae_C > Variovorax. Next base: position 65,821 of record JAHJOG010000051.1, read on the forward strand.
CGAGCATGGCGTACCACACCTGCATCTCGTAGCCCTTCAAGCCCGATTCGGCGATGGTGGGCACCTGCGGCAGCACAGCGAGGCGTTCGGATCCCGTGACCGCGATCGCCTTGAGCTTGCCGCTTTTGATGAAGGGCAGCACGATGATCGGGCTGCCGAAAGAGAACTGCACCTGCCCGCCCACCAGGTCGGTGATGGCGGGCGCGCCCCCCTTGTAGGGCACGTGCGTGGTCTTCACGCCGGCCATCAGGTTCAATTGCTCGCCCGCCAGGTGGTTGGGGTTGCCGCTGCCCGCGGACGAGAAGTTGAGCGAGCCGGGCTTGGCCTTGGCCAGGGCCAGCAGCTCCTGAAGATTGTTGGCCGGCACTTCCGGGTTCGTCACCAGGATCATGTTCGACGTGCTGAGCGTGGCGACCGGCGTGAAGTCCTTGATCGGGTCGTAGGACGTGGGCAGCAGCTGCGGGTTGGTCATGTGCGAACTTGCCGTGAGCAGCAGCGTGTAGCCGTCGGGTGCGGACTTGGCGACGGTCTCGGTGCCGATGACGGTATTGCCGCCGGGCTTGTTGTCCACCACCACCTGTTGGCCGAGGCTTTCGCTCAGGCGCTGGCTCAGCACGCGGGCCAGCGGGTCGACGCTTCCGCCCGGGGGAAACGGCACGACGAGTCGAAGCGGATGGTCCGGGAAGGCGCCGGCCGCCCGAGCCGACCCGAGCAAGTGCGGGAGCGTGGGGGTGAGCGCGATGCCCGCGGCCGCGAGCAGCCTGCGGCGGCTGATGGAATTCATGTTCGTCTCCTGGGTGAAAGCGTGTGATAGCGCTAACCTCGAAGCAGTGTACGGCCCGTCTCGGAACACTGTCAATTCTCAGCGGCGCAGGTTGGTGGTGGACATGACGGCGCACAACTCGCCGTGCTGGTTGCGGAATTCGCGGCGCGTGACGATCACGCCCATGACGCCGGACTTTCCTTCCTTGACCGAGGTCTCGGTCACGGCCGCACTCACGGTGACCGTGTCGCCCACGATCAGCGGCACATGGAATTCGTAGGCGTCGCCGCCATGCAGGGTCGCCTTGCCGAACTCGAACACCAGGGGCGCGTCGCGGCAGTTGAAGAACACCAGCCACAAGAGCGGCCAGGGGGCCACCACGCCGCGGTAGCCGCGCGCCCTGGCGGCCTCTTCGTCGAAATGGATCGGGTCGCGATCGTCCAGCGTGAGCGCCATGCGACGCACCGACAGCAGCTCGACGGGCATCGAGTCCGGCGGCCCCAGCGGCCCTTCCATCGCCTTGAGCGACGCGGCGATCTGCTCGATCGACAGTGGCGTGTTCATGCGGTCGCTCCCTTTCGCATCGGCAACTCGGCGACCACGCCACCGGGCGTGGTGAGCTTGCCCTCGCCGTTCACGATGCGGCAGTCGACTTCGACGAAGCCGGCGCCGCCCTCGGTCCAGCGGCGCTGGATTACCGCGTGGATGTGCGCCATGTCGCCTGGCGCGGTCGGCGCGCTGTTGCGGTCCCAGAACGACACCACGCGCGCACCGCTGCCGAGCCAATGCGTGACCTCGGTGAGCATCAGGCAAGCCATGTAGGGCCCCGACAGGAGCAGGCCCGGCAGACCTTGCGCACGCGCCGCGGCAGCGTCGTGATGGAACTCCGACGCGTAGTTGTCGCAGGCGCCCGCCCAGCGCACCTGGTGCCCGGCCTGCATCGGGCCCTTGGTCACCACGGGCATTTCCTCCCCCTCGGCGACGTCTTCGAAAAAGCGCGCGGGCGGCACCCGCGGCTCAACCTTGAACATGGCTTTCTCCTGGCTGGCGCGGATCGGCGCGAAGCCGGAACCGCGGAATGGTGATCTCTGGCGTGACGGCATCGAACACCGCCTCGACCGCGTCGCCGATGCGCACCCGGTCGTTCGGCACGCCGACGACGTTGCTGTACATGCGCGGCCCTTCGTCGAGCTGGATCATCGCCACGTTGTAGGGCACGTCGTCCTTGAAGCCCGGGTGGTAGGCACGGTGGAAGACCACGACCGAGAACACCGTGCCCCGGCCCGAGAGAGTCGTCCATTCCGCCTCGCCCGACAGGCAGCGCGGGCAGCAGATGGCGATCGGGTAGCGCAGGTGGCCACAGGCGCTGCACTTCTGCAGACTGAGGCGGCCTTCGCGGCAGGCCTCCCAGAACGGCTGGTTCTCGTCCGTGAGCGTCGGCAGCGGCTTGGCGTAGGGGGTGGGATCGGTCACGTCGTGCCCTCCTTGCCGAGCACCAGCGCGTTGGCGCAATTGAGCGCCATGCCGCGGCCCGTCACCAGGCAGCGCTCGGCGCCCGGCACCTGGCGCGGCCCGCACTGCCCGCGCATCTGCCGCACGCCTTCGACGATGTGCAGCCAGCCTTCCATGAACGATTCCGACAGGTTGCCGCCTGCGGTGTTGATCGGCAGCGCGCCGCCGAGCCGGATGCGCCCGCCTTCGCAGAACGCTCCGCCCTCGCCCGGCGCGCAGAAGCCGCCGTGTTCGAGCCACAGCAGCACGCTGCAGGTGAAGTTGTCGTAGAGCTGCGCGACGCCGATGTCCTGCGGGCCGACGCCGGCCATCGCGTAGGCGTCCTGCACGGCGCGCTTCTGGTGCGGTGCGTACCACCAGTCTTCGGTGCCGAGGTTCTGCGCGGTGTAGGCCTGGCCGAAGCCGGAGATCAGCACGCGCGGCTGTTGGAGGTCGCGCGCACGCTCGGCGCTCGACACGATGATGCACACGCCGCCGTCGGACACCAGGCAGCAGTCCAGCAGGCGCAGCGGCTCGACGATCCAGCGCGAGGCCTGGTGGTCGTCGACGGTGATCGGTTCGCGCATCACGGCGTCCGGGTTGAGCGACGCGTGATGGCGGCAGGCGACCGCGATCTCTCCCAACTGGCGGCTGGTGGTGCCGTACACGGCCATGTGCCGCGCGGCCGTCATGGCGCTGTTGGCGGCGGCCGCCATGTAGCCCCAGATGGACGACGAATCGCCCCAGCCCTGCGCGCGGTTGAAGACGCCGCCGCCGGTGGCCGGCGCATCGCCGTACACGCAGGCCACGTGCGATGCGAGCCCGGCGTCCACCGCCATCACGGCTTGCTGCACCAGTGCGCCGGCCGTGCTGCCCCCCCATGGTCATGCTGCCGGTGAAGCGCGGGTCGATCCCCAGCGTTTCGCCCAGTCGCAGGTAGTTCTGCGGACCTTCGGGCGAGGTCTGGCCCGGGAGCGTGAGCAGCCCGTCGATCTGGTCCTTGCGCAAACCGCTGTCGTCCAGCGCCCGGCGAAAGGCCTCGACCGCGAGCGAAAGCGCCGTCGAGCCCGGCAGCTTGCCCTGCCGGGTGGCGCCGACGCCGACGATGGCGCCACGGTCGCGCATCGAGCGGGTGCCCATCATTTGGCTGGCCGTCACTTCAGCACCTGCTCGGTCTGCAGTTCGTCGATCTCGGCATCGCTGAAGCCGAGCAGGCCGGCGAGCACTTCGCGCGTGTGCTCGCCCAGGAGCGGTGCCGCGCGCTGCGGCCGCACCGGCGTGCGCGACAGGCGAAATGGCAGGTTGTTGTAGATCGACTCCCCCATCTCGGCATGCGAAAGGCGCACCCAGTGCCCGCGGTGCGCGAGCTGCGGGTCGGTGCGTGTCACGTCGCGCGCGTCCTGCACGGCGCCGGCCGACACGCCTGCGGCCTGCAGGCGACGCATGAGTTCCTGCGCATCGTGGTCTTGCGTCCAGCCGGCCAGCAGGGCGTCGAGCTCGTGCCGGGCGCGATGGCGTTCCGGCAAGGTGGCCCACCGCTCTTCCGTGGCCCAGGCCGGGTGCTCCATCGCATCGACCAGCGCGGCCCACTGAGCATCGTCGGTGACGGCGATCGCGATCCAGCGGTCGTCGCCCCGCGTGGGGTAGACGCCGTGCGGCGCGGCCCACGGATGGTCGTTGCCGCGGCGCTGCTGCAGGCGGCCGTTGACGGTCAGATCGAGAAAGGTCGGCCCCATCAGCGAGAGCATCGGCTCGGTCTGCGCGAAGTCGATGTACTGGCCCTCGCCCGTGCGGCGGCGATGGCGCAGCGCCGCCAGCACGGCGAAGGCCGCGTGGCAGGGATTCGGCAGATGGTCCGGGTAGTTGGTGCCGGTACCGGCCGGCACGCGTCCGGGCAGGCCGCTCAACTCCTGGATGCCGGTGAGCGCCGCGATGCTGCTGCCGGTGCCGCGAAAGTCGCGCTGCGGCCCTTGCGAGCCCTGCATCGACATCGCGAGATAGATGATGTCCGGCCGCAGCCGCGCACAGTCTTCGGGGCCGAGCCCGAACTTCTCCATGACGCCGGCCGCGAAGTTGTTCGCCACGATGTCGCTCTTGGCGATGAGCCGCTCGACCACGGCCAGCGCACGCGGATGCTTCATGTCGATGGTCACGCCGCGCTTGCTGGTGTTGCGATCGGCAAAGTAGCCGCTGCGGTTCACGCCGGGCTTGCCGTCCTTGTACGGGCCGGCCATGCGCAGCGAGTCGAGACGGGTCGAGCTTTCGATCTTGATCACGTCCGCGCCCAGATCGCCCAGGATCTTGGTGGTGTAGGAGCCCGCACCGATCCAGCAGAAATCCGCGACCCGCAGGCCGGCCAATGGGAGCGATTCGCTCATGACGCGATCCGGCGCTGCAGAAACCCTCCGCGCAGCAGCGCTGCGGGACGAGCGCTCGGGGCGGCCCGTCGCGCTCATGCCACCACCCCCGCCGAGAAAAGCAGCGAAGCGTCGTCGCTGCCCAGGCCGATCGACGCCAGCACTTCGTCCGTGTGTTCGCCGAGCGCCGGTGCGGGCCGCTGCACGCACCAGGGCGTGGCGGACAGCACGTAGGGCGCGCCCGGCATCAGCGCGGCCTGCTGAAGCAAGGGATGCACGAAGGGGACGAAATGCCCGCGCGCCTGCAGCTGCGGGTTGCCCAGCAGGTCGGCCGGCGTGCTCACGGGCGCGAGCGGAATCAAGCGCTTCTGCCCTTCGGCGTACAGCCATTCCTTGGTGTGGCGGCGCGACCAGTTCATGAAGAGCTGGCCGAAGACTTCGCGCGCCTCGTCGCCTTTCAGGTAAGTGAGGTCGGACCACTCGGGGCCGGACAGCCGCTCCACGCCTTCCATGCCTTCGTCGCGAAACCACTGCAGGCTGCGCGTCCACGCCGGGCTGTTGCCGATGCCGCGCGAGCCCAGGAAGATATAGCCGTCCTGGCATTCGAAGAGGCCGTATCCGGCAAAGCGCTGGTCGCCCAGCGGCCGCTTGCGCACCGTGCCTTCGAGGTCGAAGGTCTGCGCCGCGTTCTCCAGCGCGAGCGTGACGCTCTCCTGCATCGACACGTCGACATGCTGGCCGCGCCCACCGGTTTCGGCCACGGTCACCGCCAGCATCGCCGCCACCGCGCCATACATGGCCGCGCACTTGAAGGCCTGATCGCCATGCGCCTGCGTGGGCGGCGCGTCCTGGTAGCCGCCCATCCAGAGCAGCCCGCCGGTGGCGAGGGCGACCAGGTCGGTGGCCGACATCGCCGCATAGGGGCCGGTCTGGCCGAAGGGCGTGATGCTGGTCATCACCAGTTGCGGGTTCTGCGCCGACAGCGTGTCGAAGCCGATGCCGCGCGCATCCATCCAGCCCGGCGCGAAAGTCTCGAGCACCACGTCGGCGGTGGCCGCCAGCGCACGGAAGATCTTCTGGCCGCTTTGCGTATCGAGGTCGAGGCAGATGCCGCGCTTGCTGGTGTTCTGGTAGGCGAAGTTCAGGCTGCGCTCGACGCCGGGGCGGTCTTCGATGAAGGGCGGCTCGCGCCGCAGCTCGGAGCCACCCGGCGGCTCGACCAGGATCACGTCCGCACCCATGTCCGCGAAGAGCTTGCCCGCGTAGTTGCCCATCGCGCCCGTCAGGTCGAGCACGCGCAGCCCTTCCAGCGCCGATGCGGGCTGACTGCGACGGGGAGTGCCACTCATTTCATCTTCCACACCGGGTCCCTCTTCTCGGCGAAGGCCTTGCGCCCTTCGATGCGGTCTTCGGAATCCTTCAGCAGACCGTACATGTACTTGTCGACCGCGAGCGCGTGCACCAGCGGCAGGTCGCCGCCGCGCGTGACCAGCTGCTTGACGGCGCGCACCGCGAGCGGCGCGTTGTTGGCAATGCGGTGGCCGATGGCGAGCGCGGTCGGCATCAGCTCGGCATGCGGCACGACCTTGCTCACCAGCCCCATGCGCAGCGCCTCGTGCGCATCGATGGTGTCGCCCGTGAGCAGCAGCAGCATGGCGTCGGTCTTGGCGATCGAGCGCGGTAGACGCTGGATGCTGCCGCCCCACGGGATGGTGCCGCGGCGCACTTCGGTGAGGCCGAACTTGGCGTTCTCCGACGCGATGGCGATGTCGCAGGCCAGGAGCAGTTCGGTGCCGCCCGCCAGTGCATAGCCGTTGACCGCGCAAAGGATCGGCTTGTCGGTTTCGAGCCCCTTGAACGCACTGCCCGGGTCGCCCTGGCCGAGCAGCTGCTGCGCATAGCTGACGTTGGTGTCGGGCAGCGTCTTCTTCAGGTCGGCGCCGGTGCAGAAGGCCTTGTCGCCGGCGCCCGTGAAGATGACGACGTGGATGTCGTCGTCTTCCTTGATGCGGGCATAGAAGGCGTAGAGCTCTTCACGCATCTCGGGGTCGATCGAATTCATCGCGTGCGGGCGATTCAGTTCGCACACGCACACCTTGCCTTCCAGGGTGATGTTGAGGTTGGCCATGGGATCTCCTGGGTTCGTGTCGTTGTCGCTGGGGTCGCTTCGTCGTTGTACGGCGTCGCGCGCGCTCAGGCAATGCCCAGCTTGGCGCGGTAGTCCGGATCGACTTCGTGGATGGCCTTCAGCCGCTGCAGTTCGGCCAGGCCCATCGCGTCGAAAGGCGTGGGGGTGCGCGGCTCGGTGCACACCACCCTGGCTTCCAGCAGCGCGGCGATGCGGTCGTCCGCAAGCCCCAGTACTTCGCGCAGCACCTCGGCGCCGTCCTCGCCATAGCGCGGCGCGGCGCGGCGGATGCGCACCGGCCGGCGGGCGAGCTTCCAGGGCCGGCCCATGATCGGTCGCGTGCCCATCGGCTGGGGCAGGTCGACCCGCTCGTGAAAGCCGCGCGACTGCAGGTGCGGGTCGAGCAGCAGGTCGCGGTTGTTCATCACCGGGCCGGCGGCGATGTCGGCCTGCTGCAGGCGCCGGGCGATGTCGAAACCGTCCTGCCCGCGCACCCACTGGGCCACGCACTCGTCGACTTCGGCCCGGCGCGTGAGGCGTGCGCCGGCAACCGCGAAGGCCGGGTCGGCGGCGATGCCGTCGCGCGCCATCAGGGCGGCCAGCGCTTGCCACTGCGCATCGGTCTCGACGGTCAGCGCGAGCCAGCGGTCGTCGCCGGCACAGGGGTAGACGTTGCTCGGCACGCGACGCTCGTCCTCGTTGCCGATGCGCGCAGGCTGGCTGCCGTCGACCTGGTACTGCAGCAGCGCTTCGGGAATCATCGCCGCGCCCACCTGGTACATGCCGAGATCGATCCACTGTCCCTGGCCGGTGCGCCGGGCGTGGCGCAGTGCCGCGAAGAGCGTGGCGAGCCCGGTCCAGCAGGCCAGGAAGTCGGGGTACGACTGGCCGGCCTTCCAGGGCTTGTCATCGCGGTAGCCGGTGTAGGCGGCGATGCCCATGGTGGCTTCGAGCGTGGTGCCCTGGCTCGGAAAATTGCGCCACGGGCCGGTCGATCCATAGCCGGTGTTCGACAGGCAGATCAGCTTGGGGTTGATGCGCAGCAGCTCGTCGTGGCCCAGGCCCCAGCTGTCCATCACGCGCGGGGTGAAGTTGTCGACGATCACGTCGACTTCCGCCACCAGCGCCCTCAACAGCTCGCGCGCTTCGGGCAGCCCCATGTCGAGCACCACCGAGCGCTTGCCGCGATTGACCACCTGGAACATGCCCGACCGGTTGATGGCGTCGACCCGGGTGTCGTTGTCGAGGTAGGTGGTGAGCACGCCCTGCCGTGTCGGGTCGAGCCGGCGCGGCGATTCGATCTTGATCACGTCGGCGCCCAGGTCGCTCAGCAGCGCGGCCATGTAGGGCATCGCGATCACGGTGGCCAGGTCGAGCACGCGCAGGCCTTCGAGCGGCAACCGCGGCTCGGCGCCGACCGGCGACGCGGGCGGCGCCAGCGCGTCGTGCTGCGCCGCTGCATCGGGCCGGGCC
>JAHJOG010000052.1 GCA_018820395.1 Gammaproteobacteria bacterium
AGACGGGGCTTGTCGAGCGAGGCGCTCTCCATCAGTGCGACCAGGCCGGCGAAGCGGGTCGACCGCCCGGTCGACGCCACGCGCACCTGCACGGCCGACGACAGGTTGTGGCTGCCGGCCAGCACGCGGGCGCCCTTCGCGCGAAGCAGCGGCTGCGATTCGCCGCTGAGCATCGCCTCGTCGACCGTGGTGTCGCCGTCGACGATGTCGCCGTCCGCCGGAAAGGCTTCGCCCGGCAGCACGCGCACGATGTCGCCCACGACAATCTGCCCCACTGCGACGCGCACGAACTCGCCGTCGGCGGCCCGCCGCTCGACGCTCTCGGGCAGGCGATTCATCAGCGCTTCGAGGGCACCGGCCGTGCGGTCGCGCAGCCGCTGCTCGAGCCAGCGGCCGGTGAGCAGGAAGAAGACGAACATGGTCAGCGAATCGAAGTACACCTCCGAGCCGAGCGGGCCCGCAGGGTCGAAGGTGGCCACCGTGCTCACGGCGAAGGTGATGGCCATGCCCAGCGCCACCGGAACGTCCATCCCGATGCGCCGCGCGCGGAGGCTGCGCCAGGCGCTGCGCACGAAAGGCGCGCACGAGAACAGCACCACCGGCAGCGTGAGCATCCACGAGGCCCAGCGCAGCAGCTGGGCCGCGTCGGCCGACAAATCGCCCGGCTGTGCGACGTACGCCGGGTAGGCATACATCATCACCTGCATCATGCAGAAGCCGGCGACCAGCCAGCCCCAGAGAGCCACCCGCGATTCGCGCGTGCGCCGCGCCCGTGCCGACACGTCGCCGACGGGAACCAGCCGGTAGCCTGCGCGCGACGACGCACCCATCCACTGCGAAGGCCGGCCTGCTGCCGCCGACCACACGACCCGGGCTCTCCGGCTGGCTGCGTTGACTTCGGCCTTGTACACACCCGGCACCTGCGTCAGCGCCGCCTCGACGGTGAAGGCGCACGCGGCACAGTGCATGCCGTCGACGGCCACATGCGACTCCCACAGCCCGTCGGCAGGCTCGCCGTCCAAAAGCCGCCCGAAGCCGGACCACGATGCCGGGTCGTCGACGAGCGGGTCCGGCCCGGCCGGCGCGCGTTGCGCGGTCGCGGATTCGTCACGAGTGGCGTCGACGGAAACGGTGGACGGAGTGGGGTTCAGTGCGAGCGCGCCAGGCATGCGGCAAGACTAGCGACGGCCCCGCGCGCTGACTTGATCTGCATCAAGCTCCGGGGACGCGGCGGTCCGTACGCTCTGGGTCATCCAACCCGAGGAGCGAAGACATCATGTTCAAACGAATCCTGGTCGCGACCGACGGCTCCGCCCTGTCGAAGAAGGCCGTCAAGACCGCCATCGGCCTGGCCGCGCAGAACGAGGCCGACCTGGTCGCTCTGACCGTCGTGCCGCGCTACCCGCGGAGCTATTTCGAAGGCACGGCCGTGCTCACGCACGACGAGGTCGGCGCCATCGAGCAGAAGTGGGCCGACGGCGCGCGCGCCAACCTCGACGACGTCACCGCTCAGGCGACCCGCGCGGGGGTGAAGGTGAAGACCGCCACCATGAGCTCCGACCTCGTCGCCGAATCGGTGATCGCGGCCGCCAAGAAACACAAGAGCGACCTGATCGTGATGGCCTCGCATGGCCGCAAGGGCATCAAGCGCGTCCTGCTCGGCAGCGAGACCAACCACGTGCTCACGCATTCCTCGCTGCCGGTGCTGGTGCTTCGCTGAGCCTCCGCGCTGCTTCAGGCGCCGACCGGCACCTTGTCCAGGAAGCCGGTCACCGAGCGGAGCTTGCCCGCCCGCAGTTCGACGAAGTCGGTGCCTTCGACCAGATCGTGCGATGCGTCCGGCCCGAGCATCCATGAGAAGCGCAGGTGCTCACCGTGTGCGTCCGGCTGGCCCTTCAGCCTGAAGCGAAAGCCCGGAAAGCGCTGGTGCACCGCCTGCACCAGCCCGTCGATCTGCTGGTGGCCGCAGGCCTGCATCATGGGATCGACATAGCTGGCATCGGGCAGCCAGTGGGATTCGAGCAACTCGCGGCGCCGGCTCGCGTCGGCTTCGTTCCAGAGCGCGATGTAGTGTTCGGCGATGCGGGCGGCATCGATCGGGGCGGTGTTCATGGCAAAGGTCCTTTCGTGGTCAGGGCCCGCAACAGCGCGGGGTGAACGAATGGTCTTCGCGAACCGGCCGTGGGTCGATGACGCGGGAGGTCATGCCCCCGCGTGGACGGCGACGCGACCGCGTGTATGGCGACGCGACCGCGTCGGGTGTCTACTTGTCGGCGTTCGGAAAGAACAGCTGGTCGCCATTGATCTTGTAGCTCGCGATGTTGTCCTGCCCGGCCGGCGAGGTCACCCAGTCGACGAACTTTTGCGCGCCCTTGCTGTCGCGCTGCGGAAACTTGGCGGGGCTCACGACCATCACGCCATACTGGTTGAAGAGCCGCTTGTCGCCTTCGACCAGCACGGCCAGCTCGGCGCGGTTCTTGAAGCTGAGCCAGGTGCCGCGGTCGGCCATCACGTAGGCCTCGCTCGACGCGGCCATGTTGAGTGCCGGGCCCATGCCGCAGCCGCATTCGCGGTAGCCGCTGCCCTTCTTGTCGTTGGCCACCTGCTGGCCTGCCTCGCCGAGGCCGCTCTGCGCCCACAGCCGGCGCTCGGCGGCGTCGGTGCCGCTCTTGTCACCGCGGGAAACAAAAGGCGCGTTGACGGCGGCGATCTTCTTGAGCGCCGCGACGATGTCGTTGCCCTTGACCTTGGCCGGATCGCTCTTGGGGCCGATCAGCACGAAGTCGTTGTACATGACGGGCAAGCGCTTGTCGGCAAAGCCGTCGGCGACGAACTTCTCTTCGGCCTTGGTGTCGTGCACGAAGAGCACGTCCGCGTCGCCGCGGCGCGCCATGTCGATGGCCTGGCCGGTGCCGACGGCCACCACCTTGATGTCGATGCCGCTGGCTTTCTTGAAGGCCGGGAGCATGTGCGAGAACAGGCCCGACTGCTCGGTGGACGTGGTGGACGCCATGGTGATGGTTTCGGCGCTGACCGCGAGCGCGCCGAACGCCAGCACGCCGGCCAGCAGGGTGGTTCTGTATCCGTTGAAACGCTTCATGCAAGTTCTCCTTTGACGAACAGTCGGGCCGGCTCGGGGAGCGGGCCGTTGAAAAAACTGTGGACCGGCAGGTCGGCCACGATGCGTCCCTGCTCCAGGTAGACGACGCGGGTCGCGAGCCGCTTGACCTGGCCGAGGTTGTGGCTCGCGAAGATGAGCGTGCGGCCGTGCGCCGCTTCGAAAATGAGTTGCTCGACCTCGCGCTTGGCGGTCGGGTCGAGACTGGCCGTGGGCTCGTCGAGC